>PMJO01000310.1 GCA_003158455.1 Myxococcales bacterium
GGCGCGCTGGCCGCGCAGGTCCAATGTGTTGGCCCTGGTTTGCCCACCCGCACAGTCGGCCTCGGCTCGCTCACCCGCCTGTGCGGCAGCGGACGCGCCGGCCTTCTTGCCCGTGCTGGACACGCCCAGCGCCCGATCGGCCAAGGCCTGCCGCAGCTTGGTCACGTCGAGCGGCTCTGCCTCGGGCAGCGCCGCGGTTGTCTCTTTGGCCTTGCGCTCAAGTGCGGCGCGCGCTGCCTCCACTGCCTGCGCGGTACGCGTACGCTTGGCTTCGCGCACGATCTCGGCAATGGCCTCGCGCGCCTCCCGCACCGCCGCGTCGATGGCTTCGCGCGAGCGCACGGCCAACTCGCGCTCGCGCCGGGTGAGAGCGGCAGCGGCGGCCTGCGAGGCATCGGTCTGCTCGGACAGCTCCTGCTTGGCCTGCTCCAGCTCGCGGCGAGCTGTCTCCAGCGCCTGGTTCGATCGTTCGAGCGACTGCTCGCGCTCCTGCAGATTACGCAGAGTCTCTTCCAGACCCAGATTGCCGGCGTCCATCAGCGCACGTGCCCGATCAAGCACCTGGGCCGGCAACCCGATCCGCGCCGCGATGTCGAAGGCATACGAGCGTCCCGGCACGCCATCCTTGAGCCGGAAGGTGGGCCGCAGTTTTTGCAGATCGTATTCCATGCCCGCGTTGCGGAAGCGCGCGTCGGTCTCCGCCAGTGCCTTCAGGTTGTCAAAGTGGGTGGTCACCAGCACCAACCCGGGCGCATCGGCCAGCACCTCCAGCATGGCCCGCGCCAGCGCCGCGCCCTGTTGCGGGTGCGTCCCCACCATAATCTCATCACAGAGGATCAACAGATTTTCGTCAGCGTCGGCCCGCGCAAGATCGAGAATGCCGGACAAATTCGCCAGGTGAGCCGAAAAGGTCGACAAATCACCCATCACCGACTGTTGGTCGCCAATATCGGCCAGCACCTGATGAAAGAAACCCACCCGGCTTCCCGGTGCAGCCGGCACCGGCAGGCCCGCGCGCGCCATGAGCGCAGCCAAGCCGACCGACTTGAGCAGTACGGTCTTGCCGCCGGCATTTGGCCCGCTGACCACCAGCACCTTGGCCGTGCTGTGCCCGGGAACCTGGCCCAGTGCCACGTGGTTGGGCGTGACCTGCGAGCGCGATTCGACCGCGCGCAAGGCAAGCAGCGGGTGGCGCAGGGACTGCAAATCGACGATGGGCTGGTCGACGATCTCCGCCGGCGTGCCGTCGTAGGCCACCGCCAGGCGGGCCGCCGCGCCCAAGAGGTCGAGCCGGGTGAGAATCTCGCGGTCCTGGCGCAGCCCCTCGGCCGCTTGCGATACCACCGCAGCGAGTTCCTCCAAGATGCGCCGGCTCTCACGCCGAATCTCGATCTCGGCCACCTTGAGCCGGTTATTCAGCTCGACCAGAGCGGTCGGCTCGACGAACACGGTTTCGCCCGAGCGCGAGGTGTCGTGCACGATGCCGAGACCCATGGACTTGAACGACGCCCGCAGCGGCAGCACGAAGCGATCCTCGCGCAAGGTGACGAATTGGTCCTGCAGAAAGGGCGCGTATTCCTCGGACTGCAGCAGGCGGTCCGCCTCGCTGCGCACCCGGGCCGCTACTAGGTCGCGTTCGCGGCGCA
This sequence comes from Myxococcales bacterium, assembly GCA_003158455.1. GTDB lineage: Bacteria > Myxococcota_A > Polyangia > Fen-1088 > Fen-1088 > Fen-1137. Next base: position 1,647 of record PMJO01000310.1, read on the forward strand.
GGCGTCCCAGATCGGGCGAGGCGCCGTCGCGCAACTCGCCGGCGGCATCGAAGGTTTCGCGCGCCATGCGCATCAGCTCGTCGTGGTAACCCAAACCCGCAGCCAGTTTCGACATGCGCGGCGCCTGGGTGTGCTGGTCCTGCTCGGCGATGCGGCCATAGAAACGGCGGGCGCTGGCCGCGGTTTCGCAAAAATCCGCCACCTGGCGCAATTCCTCGGGGCCAAGCGGCGCCCCCTGCGCAACCGCCTGCAAGTGCGCCTCGATCTCGGGAAAACCCAACCCGGGCAATGATTCACCCAGCCGCAACAACCCTTGCAGCTCGCTCACATCGGCCATGCGCTCGCGCGCCTCAGGCGCGGACTCACACAAGGGCAAGCCCTGGCACGCCGTCCGTCCGCGCGACGAATCGGCCTGCGCGGCCAGTCGCGTGCAGAGGTCGGGCCAGTCGAGAAACTCGCGGTATTGGCGGGCGAGGGAGTCTAGGGCGGGGTTATTCATTTTTCTTCAGTCCACCCGAATTGTCGTCACGCGCAGGCGATTCTTGCCGTCGCTGGCCGCGGGCGGCGTGACCGGTATGCGGTCCGTCTTCTTGAACAGGCCGACGTACACCGTGTACAGGCCGGGCGGTGTGTGGGCTGGGAACCCAATGCGCTCTCGGTCGCGAATGTGTTGGCCTGGCCGCCAGCGTTCGATGGGATAGACGCCTTCCACCGGAACGTGGTCCAAATTGCGATAGCTGCCGCCCGGGCCGTCGAGGTGAAAGAACGGCCGCCAGCCGGGCGGCATTGGCGCAAGTGATTCAAAGTAGATGGTCAGCTCGGCCTCGCCACCGCGCAAGACTTCCGGCGCGGACAGGTCATAGCCGGTCACGCGCAAGATATCACCGATGCGGCCGTCGAGCGGGTGGCTAGGCACAGGCGCCAGCGCTCCCGGCGCCGAAACGCCGAATGCGACTTTCTCGGCGTAGCCCACCGGCAGCGAAAGCAGCGCCACCCGGGCCCGCAGCTCGGCCTTCAGCCGCGAGCACTCGGGCTCGCCCGCGGGCGTGCCCCACAGATCGCGCGCTTCGGTCGGGTCGTGAGCAAGGTCGTAGCACTCGGTGGTGTTGTCCGGGGTCCAGTTCCAGATCAGATGGTGGCTGCCGGTAACCCAGGCTCGCCGCTTGACGTCGCCCTCGTAACTCACCTCCTGAAACACGGGCTGGGGCGCCGGGCCATCGACCGTCCCGGCCAACAGATCCACCATGGAACGACCCAGAAATCCCGGCTGGTGCGGGCCGCGGGCCAAGTTGACCAGGGTCGGCGCCAGGTCCACATGGCCCACCGGGGTGGCGGTGTGCCGGGGCAGAAGACCGGGCACGCGCACTATGAACGGAACCTTGGTGTGGGGCGCGTACAGGTGATAGCCGTGGGCGTTGATGCCGTGTTCACCTAGTGACTCGCCGTGATCACCGGTGACGACAATCGCGGTCTTGTCCCACAGCCCCTGCGCCTTGAGCTCGTCGAGCACACGGCCGAAGTGGTGGTCGGTGAACCAGATCTCGCCGTCGTAGAGGTCGTCCTGGCGGTTGCCGAAATCGGGAGCCTCGGGGTGGCGCTGGTAGTTGAGGTGCGGGTCATAGAAGTGCATCCACAGGAAGAACTTCTCTTGTCCGTGCTCGCGCAAGAACGCGATGCCTTTGTCGGCCATCTCGCGTGCCGAGGAGCCCGTCGACTCGGCCGGACCGCTGAGGTTGACGTGCAGGGCGGCGCACTCGTCGTCGTAGTAGTCGATGCCGCGCTCGAAGCCACGGCGGTCGGCACGGTTGAAGTAGAGGTACGCATAGAAGGCCGCCGTGGTGTAGCCGAGATCGTGCAGCGCCTCGCCGATGGTGCGCATGCTGGGATCGATGCGCGGCCACCAGATGGACTCGTCCCACTTGATGGCTGACGGCCAGCGCGAGGTGGCAATGGCTGGCATCGAGTAGCGGGTCGAGGGCGCGTGGGCCCACCCGTTCTCGAACAGAACGCTTTCGCTTGCCAGCCGGTCAAGCCCGGGCGTGGTCGGACGCCGGTAGCCGTAGCAGCCGAGGTGATCAGCGCGCAGGGTGTCGATGGTCACGAAAAGAAACTTGAGGTCAGCCGGAACCGAGGCGGGCACGGGATGAAAGGGCGGCGAGCGCAGCGACTCGATGCTGGCGTCCTTGCCATCGCAGTCCTGATCGATACCGTCGTCGGGCCAGTCCTGCGCGCCCGGGTTGCGTCCGGGGTCGCGGTCGTCGCAGTCGCCGCCGCCGAAGAAGCGCGAGTACCCGTCATGGTCAAAGTCGAAGCTGCGCTGGCCCAGGGCCACCAGCGCGCCGGTGAACCCCGCGTGCGCCGAGGCGGCCTTGCGCGCCGGCTCGGATTCGCTGACTACAAATACCGTCACGGTTGCCAGCACCGGCAAACCCAGCAGGAGCGCGCCTCGCCGCCACCCGCGGCCAGCGGCGCGGCTTCGTCCCAAAACCCACGCCATGACCACCGTGGCCAGCGCCAGCTCCAGCACCACGCGCACCTCGTTCCACGGCATGAACTGAAAATCCTGCGCCCAACGCGCACGAATGAGCAGCCCGGCGGGAACGCCGAACATCGCCAATGCCGCGGCCAGGGCTTTGGGCCACGACAGGCGCGGCCAGACGAGAGCAGCGCGGCCCATGACCCAGGGCAGAGCCGCGGTCAGCGCCCCGCCGAGGATCGAACGCACAACTTTCACATCCCGAGGCAGAGGCGCCCGCGTACGCCATACGATCAAGAACACGGCCACCTCGAACACGAGAGCCGCAAGCGGCGCTAGCAGCAAGAGGCCGGCGGCGGTCACCGTCTGGTTCGCCAGGGCGGCTAGCTGGGATCGAGGTCGGGAAAACGGCAGCGCGCGCGCCAGGGTTGGGCCGAGGACGGCGGCGGAGGTTGCTGCCAGCAAGGATGCCAGGGCCACGATGCCCGCGGCGAGAAACCGATTGTTGCGATTCCCGGTCCCGACCAACGCCACCACCGGCGCAATTCCTGCCAGGCCACCAAGCAACGACCATCCGATCCCCGAGCACACCCACCGGCTAGCCCGCTGCCGCCCCCAGGCGCCCAGACCCAGCAGGCCGGCCAGCACCGCGCCTCCGGCCGCGCCGATCAACAGGTCGAACCCGACCACCAGCGCCACGCACGCAAGCAACCGCGTTCCACCCAGATGGCCGAGCCGTGCCGCCCGGATGCCATCGACGATGCCCACCGCAGCCCCGCTCACCAGGGCGGCGCGGTAGATTGTCATCGAAAGGCTGCGGGAGCTTGGCACGTCAACCTATGGCTACCAAGGAAAACACCGGGTTCAAAGTCAAGAGGTGTCTCCGGCCTCGGCGAGAAGTGGTTTCCCAACGCGCAATCTCGTGGTAGCAATCGCCGGAACATGAAGCAGCCATTGCGCGGCGCGATAGTTGGCTACGGATTCATCTCGGGCCAAGGCCACGCGCCGACCTACGCCAAGCACATGGGCAACGGCCGGGCGGTCGAGATCACGGCGGTTGCCGACATCTGCGCAGCTCGTCGGCAGGCAGCGCATGAGATGTTTCCCCTGGCCCGGGTATACCCCGACCATGCCTCGCTGCTCGCCGCCGAGGCTGGGACGCTGGATTTCTTGGACATCGCCACGCCGCCGGCCCACCACGCCGAAATCGCCCACGCAGCGCTCGACTGTGGGTTGCATGTGCTGTGCGAGAAGCCCATGGCGACCGCCGCCACCGACGCTCAGGCCATGCTTCGCCACGCGCGCGAAGCACGCCGAGTCATCTTCCCCTGCCACAATTACAAACATGCGCCGGTGGTCAAGGTGGTACGCAGCATCCTGAACGAGGGAGTCATCGGTCCAGTGCACCTGGTGACGATGCAGACTTTTCGCAACACCCACGCCAAGGGCGTCAAGGAATGGCGGCCTGATTGGCGCCGCGAACGCGCCCTATCGGGTGGCGGCATCGCCATGGACCATGGCAGCCACACCTTCTACCTGGCCTTTGATTGGATGGCCGCCTATCCCACCGCCCTCACCGCGCATTCTTCCGCTGCCGACGGCCATGACACCGAGGATGTCTTCGGCTGCACCTTGACTTTCCCGACCGGGGTTGTCTCCGCCCACCTCTCGTGGACCGCGGGTGTGCGCAAAGTCATGTACACCCTGCATGGCAAAAAGGGTGCAATCCGGGTTGAAGACGAGGACGTCGAGCTGGCCGTGCTGGAAGCGGGCCCGGGCGTGGTTGCGCCCGGATCACCGGGCAAGTGGCGCTTCGAGCATCGGGTAGCGCCGTCGGCTTGGATGGACGCCAGCCACACTGGCTGGTTCAGTTCGCTGTTTGACGAGTTCCGCGGCGCCATCGCGCGCAGCGAGTACGTGGGCCGGGACGCCATGGAGGCCTGCTTGTGCGTCGAGCTCATCGAGCGCGCCTACCGATCCGCTGCCGAGGGCAGCCGGGTGCTCGACCTGCCTGACGGAGCTATCGATCGGACGACACGCCCGCGCGCCCCACGACCACTACCAGCACCAGGCCACGCCGAGGATCTCGCATAGAGGGCTCTGGAACGCGGAGGTGCATTCTAGGGAATGGTCGAGCTGAAGAGCAGATCCATCAACTCCCGCCCCTTCAATCCAGGGTACCGGCCGGCCGCGCAGGTGGCTTCGTTGTAGCTTCGCAGGGTCGGATCGCCGGCGACGCCCTCGCCGCACACCATGAACGGAACCGGGTCACGAGTGTGCTTGCGCAGCTTGACCGGCACCGGATGGTCGGGCAGCACCATTACACGCAGCTTGTCGGAGTGGACCTTGCGGTACTCGTCCAGGAAGACCTTGATGAGTCTGGCGTCGCAGTCCTCAATGCCCTTGATCTTGTTGGCCAGGTCGCCCAAGTGGCCGCATTCGTCCACCGCCTCCACATGCACATAGACGAAGTCGTTGCGGCGCAGAAGGTCCACCGCCGCACGCGCCTTGTTCTCGTAGTTGGTATCGAGAAACCCGGTGGCTCCCTCGGGCCGCAGCGACTCCATCTCGCCCAGCAGACCAAGCCCCAGGATGACGTCCACCGCAGAAATGATCCCGCCCTTCTTGCCATGTAACTTCGCAAACGACGGCATCTGCGGCTTGCGGCCGCCGGACCACGGCCAGATGAGATTTGCGGGATTCTTGCCCTCTGCCCGCCGCTTTACATTGACCGGATGGTCTTCCAGAATCTCGCGCGACTTGAAGATGAGCTGGCGCAGAAGCTCGGCGGTGGGCTCGGCCTCGGGCTTGGCCGCGCGGGGCAGGATCTTCTGCCATTCCAGTCCATGCGACGAATCCGGCTTGTCGTAGGCCACCTCAGCCGAGAATTCCTTGCCCACCAGATAGAGAATGTGGCGATAGGAAACCCCCTTTTTGAGCCGAATCTTGTCCGTACCCAGCTTCTCCGAAAGAAACGCAATGATCTCGGCCGCCTCAGGTTCAGAGATGTGACCGGCTGAGTAGTCTTCCAGGATCTTGTCCTTGACCGTGATGATATTCATGCGGAAAGCCACGGTCTTTTCGTCGAGAGGAATGCCAAGTCCGTAGCTCTCGATGGCACCACGGCCGGTGTACGCGCTCGCCAAGTCCCAGCCCAGCACCGACATGTTGGCCACGTCCGATGAAGTAGGAAACGCCTCGGGAAGAGTCACGAAGGTTCCGAACTGTGCCTTGCGCGCCAGCTCGTCAAGCGTGGGCGTGCGCGCAGCCTCGACTGGTGTCTTGCCGCCCAGCTCGGGCAACGGGTAGTCGGCCATTCCATCGATGAGAAAGACCACATATTTCATCGCATCCGTCTCGCTTTCCTGTGTGATGCTAGGCGGAATACCAGCGTTCGCGGTCCACCAGATCGAATACCTCGCGCAGCAAGGCCAGGCCGTTTTTCGCGGTGGCCTCGTCCATGGTCAGCGCGGGCTGGATGCGGAAGTTGGCCGCATAGGCCATGGTGAGAAGACCCCGGCGCACGCACTCATGGAAAATGCGCTCGGTCACTGGCCGCGGCAGCGGTTGCTTGCTGGCCTTGTCCTTGACCAGTTCCACCCGCATGAACATGCCCGCGCCCTGCACGTAGCCCACGAAGGGATAGCGCTCCACCATGCTCTCCAATTCGCGCAGCATGACCGTACCGACCTGGGCCGAGTTTTCCGCCAAGCGCTCTTCCGCAATGATCTTCAGCGCACTGGCCCCGGCCATGGCCCCCAGCGGATTACCGCCGTAGCTCGACGACGAGCCCGAAGGATTGCTCCACGGCTTGGCCGCGGAGATCTCGTCGGTGGTGACGATGCCCGAAAGCGGGAAGCCGCCGCCAAATGCCTTGCCCACGGTCATGATGTCAGGCACGACGCCGCTGTGGTCGACTCCGAAGTTGCGACCGGTGCGGCCCAGCCCAGTGATCATCTCGTCGGCGATCAGCAACCCACCCAGGTCGTGGGCCATCTCGCGCACCGCCTGCAGGAATTCCTTGGGTGGGATGACGTTGCCCGCCGTGCCCTGCATGGGCTCGACAATCACGGCTGCGATGGAGCCCGCGCTGCTCATGCGAATCTGCTTGCGGGCAAGCTCCACACAATCGAGCGAGCAGGCAGGATAGGTCAGCTTGAGCGGACAGCGGTAGCAGTCCGCATAGGGGACGCAGTGCGAGCCCGGCAGCATGGGCCCCAACTTCTCTTTGAAACGCGAGCCCATGAGCGACAGCACGCCCATGGTCTTGCCGTGAAAACCACCCCAGAAGCTGACGAACTCGTGCTTGCCGGTGTAGCACTTGGCCAGGCGCAAGGCGCTCTCCACCGCCTCGGCGCCGCTGGAATAGAGCTGCAGCCGGTGCAGCTTGGGCGATGGGGTCAGGGTGGCCAGGCGCTCGCACAACTCGACCCGCGCCAGGCTGGTGAGTGCGCCCACCGAGGCACGCGCCACCTGCTCCTGCAAAGCCTTGACGTAGACGGCGTGCGAGTGCCCGAGGGCGTTGACCGCGATGCCACCGATGAAGTCGAGGTAGGTGTTGCCGTCGACGTCGGTGACGGCGCTGCCGTGCGCCTCGGCGACGGCTATCCCGGCCATGAGCGCATAGCCCTGCAGGCCAGGCGCGAGGTGAGCATCCTCGCGCGTGCGCAGCGCCTGGCTGCGCGGGCCCGGAATCGCGGTGACGAGGTTGGCCCTCTGGTTCTTGGGTTGCGACGGATTCATGCGGTACGGGCCCGAAGGGAATCGGCAATACGAAGGAATCGCCGGATAGCGGACACGTTAGTCACTGTTGCTACCACCAAAATGGCCACCTCGATGGGTATTTCTCGACTTAGGTGCCAGGGCGAGGGCCCTATCACGGAGGGCCAGAGGAGTGCCAACGGGGAAACAAAGGCGCAGCCGTGGATTAGGTACACCGCGCGCTCGGCCCGGCGCATCGCCCCCTTGGGCGGGTCCACACCCAGGGCCTCGGCCTTGGCCGTGGCGTAGCTGACCATGAACGACCCCAGGATCGCACCCAGGGTCAGGATTGCGAGGACCGGCGTATCGCGGAAGTAGAAGACCAGCCCGGCCAGCAGGAAGAACTCCACGTAACGATCCACGGTGGCGTCGAACAGCTCGCCCACGTTCGAGGTCAGTTTCAGACGGCGGGCCAGAATGCCGTCGAGCATGTCGGAAAACGCGGACATGGTGGCCAGCATGGCGCCCACCCCGAAATGCCCGTACGCCAGAGCCACGCCGGAAAGGAGAGCCGGAACTAGCGAGAAGGCGGTGATCAGGTTGGGAGTCACGCGCAGGGCAAGCAATACCCTCACCACGGGATGGAAGAACACATAGGTGGTTTCCATCACCCCACGGCCCAGCATCACGCCGCCATGACCCTCCAACCGGGCGTTGCGCGCTCTCCTGCCTACCAGGAAGAGAATCAAGGTCGCGACCGCCACACTCGTGACGAACGCGATGAGCAGCAGGGAGCACACGAGGTCAAGCATGATGCACGGATAGTGAAGGAATCGGCCAGTCGGTTCAAGGCTGACATGGGCACCCTGAAAGGGTTCGCTTCGCCCTTTGGCCCCCCACCCGCCACCACCTCCTCCCCACGCGACCGCGCTTGTATCCGCTTGACGTAGGGCGGGAACACTTGCTCTATTCACTTGCGCTATGGGGCATGACCGCGATCGCCTTGTCGAGGAGAACCTCGATCTGGTGCGGTCGATTGCCGGCAAGCTCAGGCGCAGCCTGGGCCGCCACTTGGACCTGGACGAGCTGGTGGCCTACGGGTGCAAGGGGCTGGTCGAGGCAGCCAGCCGCTTCGATTCCAAGCAGGGCGTGGTCTTTTCCACCTTCGCCTACTACCGCATCCGTGGCGCCATGCTGGATGGTCTGCGCGCGATGGGATGGTACTCGCGCGGCGACTACGCCCGCTATCGCGCTGAAGAGCGCGCCACCGAGTATCTGCGCAATCTGGCCGAGCGGGAAGGCGCCTCGGCCGCGCCCGCCGGCCAGGCTGGCGACGTGGCTGAGACCTTGGCCCGGATCGCGGAAGTTTTGGGCGGCGTGGCCACGGTCCACATCACTTCGCTCGAGGCGGCGGCCGGTGTGACCGACGAACGCCTGCCACCCCCTGACCAACAATTGCAAAGTCTGCACCTGCAGGCGCGCGCGCGCCGGGCCCTGGCGAAACTTCCGGACAAGGAACGGCGCCTGTTGCAACTCCACTACTTCGAGGACAAGAACCTGGAAGTCGCCAGCGCCGAGCTAGGGCTGTCCAAGTCCTGGGGCTGTCGCCTGCACGCCCGCGCCGTGGATCGGCTGCGCAAGGTTCTGGAGGCCGAAGAAGAAGCCAGCGCCGAAGCCGAGTAGCGGGTTAGCTGTTCCACCACAGAGGGCACAGAGAACACGGAGGCCGGAAAGGAAGAGGGAAGGGGTTAGGATCCAGATCCGGAAACTCCTTTCTCTTCCCCTCTGTGTCCTCCGTGGTGAAACAGCTGACTTCGATCCACGGAGCAGTATCTGGTAGTGTCATGCACCATGCGCGTTTTGTGGATAGCCTTGGTGGCAGTCACGATCGGATGCTCGACTCCTATCCAGCACGGGCTCGACGAAACCGCGGCTAATGAGGTGTTGACCGCGCTGGAACGAGGTGGAATCGAGGCCTGCAAGACCCGCGACGAGGTGAATGGCGAGGCCTTCATCATCAGCGTGCCCAAGGTTCATGTGGTCCGCGCACTGCAGATCCTGCAGTCACTGGGTCTGCCGCGCGGCCGGCGCGCCGGTTTCGGCGAGGTCTACAAACAAGCCAGCCTGGTGCCCACGCCCACCGAGGAGCGCGCCCGCTACCTGGAGGCGCTGGCGGGAGAGATCGAGCGCACCCTGGAGACGGTCGATGGGGTGGTCACCGCCCGGGTTCACCTGGTGCTTTCCGAGCCTGATCCGCTGGCGGTGGATGGCAAGCCGCGGGTGGCCGCGCAGGCCGCCGTGTTGCTGAAGGTGCGGCCGGCGCCGGCTGGGCTGCGTGAGGCTGATGTGCAGAAGCTGGTGGCGGGCAGCGTGGCGGGGCTGGCGCCCGAAGCGGTGGCCGTGGTTGTCACGCCCGCAGCAGAGGTGCCGTCGCAACCCGCGCCCGCTTTGGCCAGCGTCGGGCCGGTGCAGGTGGATCCGGGCAGCCGCAAGTTGCTGCTGGGCGGACTGCTGGGCGGCCTGGCAATTATCGCCACGCTGGCGATCCTGCTGTTTCTCACTGCTCGGCGGCTCGGTTTGGAGCGGAAGAAGGACTGAAAAGCGGCCGAGACTTCTTCGTGAGTCTCAGCCGCAAGTCACATCAGCCTCCCAGCTTCTTCTTTAGATCGGCCAAGGCATCGTCGACCGATTTCTGCTCGCTCATCTCGCGCAATTTGCGCTCGGCCTCGATCGACGCTGTGGTCTGGCCCTTCAGCTCGTCGGTGAGGCCGACCTCGGCTTCCAGGGCGTCGATCTTTCCCGACATGCGATCAAAGTCCTCGAAGGCCGCGGTTTTGCCCGAACGCTTGGCGGCGCGCGCCTTTTCGCGCAAGGTTCCCTGGCGCAGCTTCACATCCTGCACCCGCGCCTCCAGCGCCTTCAATCCGGCGCCCAGCTGCACCGAATAGGCTCGCTGATCGGACAAGGCCTTTTCCGCCTCGATGCGGTCGGCCTGCCTCTCGGCCTTGCGGCGCAGAGCCTCTTTGGCCAACGCGTCGTCGCCCGCCTGCACCGCCCGCACCGCGTGCGCCTCCCAAGACTTGATCTCCTCGGCCAGGTCGTCCACCCGCTTGCCCATCCGTTTCTCGTCGGCCAGGCACTGCGCAACCTCGCTGCGCGCCGAGCGCGCCGAGTCCTCCATGTCCCGGATGAGCTGATCGATCTCCTTGGCCGGGTCCTGCATGGAGTCGATGAGGTCGCTGACGTTGGATTTCACCAAAGTAGAGATTCGTCCCAGGATTCCCATGCGGCTAAGTGTACTGGCGCCGCGCGCGCATGTCGATTCGGCCTGGACTTTCTGCTAGCGTTGGCGTCGATGCGACTACGCGACATCGCGGGCCAGGATCAGGCAATCGCGCTGCTCTTGCGCGCGGTCGGCTCAGGCCGTCTCGCGCACGCCATACTTTTCGACGGGCCCGACGGCGTGGGCAAGCGCAGCGCGGCCCTGGGCCTGGCGCTGGCCCTGTGCTGCCCTGAGGAACCCAACCAAGGTTGCGGTGTCTGCGATGTTTGCCGGCGCATCCTGGCCGGCCAGCATCCCGACGTGCGCGTGCTGGCGCCCGAGACCAACCAAATCGTGCTCGAACAGGCCAAGGATGTCGTGGCGCTGGCGTCGAGCAGACCCCACGAGGCGCGCGCACGCGTGCTGGTCATCGATCAAGCAGATTGTCTCAACCCCAGCGCGGCCAACTGCTTGCTCAAGACCCTGGAAGAACCCCTGACCGGCAACTTCATCGTACTGGTCACGGCTGCGCCAGCTCGCCTGCTGCCCACGATTCGTTCGCGCTGCCAGCGCGTGCGTTTCGTGGGCATCCGGCCCGCCATCCTGATCGAACTTGCCACCCGCCGAGGAATTGACCACGCCCGCGCCGAAACCGCCGCGGCCATGGCGGGTGGATCAGTGGCTCGCCTGTATCAGTTGTGCGAGTCGGAGGTGGAGTCCAATCTGTGGACCGTGGCTAGCTGTTTCCGCCAGGCGGTTGCCGCCAGCGAATTTGGACCGATCTTCGATGCGGCCGCGGCTTTCTCCGACAAGGAAGATCGGCAAGACCTTCCCGAAGTGCTCGCGCTGTTGGCTCGTTTCTACCGCGATGCCTTGGCCCTGGCCGCTGGCGCCCAGGATCTCATTCTCTTGCGCAGTCGAAGCGCCGAACTGGCCAAGCTCGCCGAGCTGTGCCAGCGGCGGCATAGCCTGGTGCCGTTGCGCCGGGCGGTGGCGGCAGTGCTCGATGCCTGCGCCGGCCTGGCCGCCAACGTGAATGCGGTCACGGCGTTGGAGAAGATGATGATGGACATCCGCGCATTGGCGGTGGAAGCGTCATGAGCGATTTGTCCGCCCCGCCCGCGCCACGGCCTGCCCAACGGGACCAGTCGCTCACGCGGCCGGAGGAGCGCAAAGTCGTGGGTGTCAAGTACGCGCCCACCGGCCCAACCATCGACTGCGACTCGGGCAGCTTGGTGCTCCGGCAGGGCGAAGCGGTGGTGGTGGACGACCGGCGCGGCGGAACCGTGGCCACCGTCAGTGTGCCGACCTCCGCGCGCAAAGGTGCCGGCACGCTGGGCCGCATCCTGCGCCGGGCGGAGCCGCATGATCTGGCGCGCGCGCAAGAGGAGAAGCGGCGGCAAGACGACGCGCTGGCGTTTGCCCGCGCGCGCGTCCATGCGCTGCGCCTGCCCATCAAGGTGTTTCGCGTCGACTTCGACCATGGCGGCGACCGTGCCCTTTTCCTCTTCTCGTCGGAGAAGCGCATCGACTTCCGCGATCTGGTCCGTGATCTGTCCGGCCGTCTGCGTGCCCGTATCGAAATGCGACAGGTGGGCGTGCGTGACGAGGCCAAGCTGGTCGGCGGCATCGGGTCCTGTGGGCGCGAGCTGTGCTGCTCCACCTTTCTGCCCCATTTCGGGCCGGTGTCGATCAAGATGGCCAAGAATCAGCGCTTGGTGCTTAACCCCACCAAGGTCGCGGGCCAGTGCGGTCGGCTCAAGTGTTGCCTGATGTACGAGGACGCGCAGTACGTGGAAGCAAGCAAAGGTCTGCCCAAGGTGGGCAAACAGGTGCAGACGCCCGACGGGGTGGGGCGGGTGGACGACCTCGACATCCTGGCCCGCAAGGTGCGGGTCTTGTTCATGGACCGGCCGCCCGCAATTTTCGACGCCAGCGAGATTCATCCGCTGGAACCCAGCGCCACGCCAACGCCTGCGTCCGTCACTCCGCCGCCGCAGCAGGGGCCCGCCCTGCCGGAAGAGGATATGGAGGACCTTGCGCATGCGGACAAGGATGTGAGTGCGTCTGCGCCACCACCCGCCGCTGAGAACGCAGAGGGTAGAGGGGAGGACACAGAGCCCGAACCGAAGTAGGCGTGTGGGGTCTCTTTTCCGGGCGGCCCTTCATGAGCCGTCCATCCGGCGGTCAGTGCGCCGTGACCAGCCCTCCTCAGAAGTTTCGCTAGCGCTACATGATCGTCGCGAAATCTTCGAACGCCATGCGAGGCGAAGGCTCGGTTTCCGCCTTGATCTGCCAATCCTTGAGCTCGGGAAAGATCGCCTGCGCTCGTCCGCCCACCATGATCAAAGTGATGACCTGCGCGCCCGTGGGCAAAGCCAGGACGTCCCGAGCCGCCTGCGCATCGAACCCGGCCACTGGATGGGTGACGAGATTCCGCTCGGTCGCGGCCAGCAGCAAAAGCGCGGTCGCCATGCCAGTGTCGAACTGGTAGTAGTCGCGCCCGTCCGGCGTCCTGCAATCCAAATCAGCTTGTGACCACACGGCTATAATCATGGACGCCTGCTTGGCCCAGGAAGCATTTCCAGGAGCCAGCACGCCGACTATGCGTTCCAGCGCGCCCTTGCTGCGAGTGAAGACGAAGCGCCAGGGTTGTTTGTTCGAACACGACGGCGCCCGGCTGGCCGCGATGGCGAGCTCTCGAATGACTGCATCGCTCACTTCAACCGGCGCGAATGAGCGCAGCGACCTACGTTGCTTTACGATGTCCTCGAATTCCATGACGTGCTCCGTGCACGAGTCTAGCCTAGTTCTCATCAGACTCGATCGGCCAAACCCGCGAGTAGTGGTAGCCTAGCGGCATGGCGCAACATTTCTACGTCACCACGCCCATCTACTACGTGAATTCCGTGCCCCACCTGGGCACCTTCTACACCACCGTCGTGGCCGATGCGTTGGCGCGCTACCACCGGGCGCGCCGACAGGAAACCTACTTCCTCACCGGCACCGACGAGCACGGCCAGAAGATCGAGCGCTTGGCGCAGGAGCTGGGTTCCAGTCCCAAGGCGTACTGCGACGGGATCGTGGCCCAGTTCAAGCAGACCTGGGAGGCGATGGAGGTCAGCTACGACCGCTTCATCCGCACCACCGACGCCGACCACCACGCCGCCGTGGAAGCCATGTGGCGGCGAATTTCTGCCAGCGGCGATATCTATCTGGCCGACTACGACGCCATGTACTGCGTGGGGTGCGAGGGCTGGAAGACCGAGGAGGACGTGGTGGTGGAGGATGGCAAGAAGCTGTGCCCTCTGCACCGCAGGCCGGTAGAGCGCGTGCGCGAGCAGAACTACTTCTTTCGCTTGTCGAAGTACGCGGACAAGCTGCTCGCGCTGTATGGGCAGCCCGGCTTCATCCGGCCCGAGTCGCGCAAGAACGAGGTCACCGAGTTCGTGAAGAGCGGCCTGCGCGACCTTTCGATCTCGCGCACTTCGGTCAAGTGGGGCATTCCGGTGCCCGACGACCCCAAGCACGTGGTGTACGTGTGGCTCGACGCCTTGACCAACTACGTGTCGGCGCTGGGCGGACCCGATCGGGTGCTCACCGACCCGCGCAGCCAGGCGCTGTGGGGCGCGTGCACCCATCTCATCGCGAAAGACATCTTGCGTTTTCACGCCGTGTACTGGCCGGCCTTCTTGCTGTCGGCCGGTCTGCCGCCGCCCAAGGGGATTTTTTGCCACGGCTACATCACGGTCAAGGGGCAGAAGATATCGAAGTCCATTCCGGCCACGCGGGTTGACCCCAACCTGGTCGCCAGCGCGCTGGGTGCGGATACCCTGCGCTACTTCGTGCTGCGCGAGTATTCGCTGGGGGGTGACGGCGACTTCACCTACGAGGCCCTGTTTCAGCGCCACGAATCCGACCTGGGCAACGACTTGGGCAACCTGGTCAATCGCACGGTGTCGATGGCGCGCACGCTTTCCGACGGTTTCGAAGCGCCCCACCGCTCGGGATACTCGGCCGGCGATCCGTTGTCCGAGGAGGAATTGCTGTTGCGCACAGCCGCGGCCGAGGCCACCCTGGTCACAAGCAAGGCCTGGGACGACTTCCAGCCTTCGCGCGCTTTGGAAGCGACCTGGTCCATGATCCGCGCGGGCAACGTGTATCTAGATCGCACCGCGCCCTGGAAGCTGAAGAAGGCGGGCAAGACCGCCGAGCTGCGTGACATCTTGGCCAACACCTGCGAAGTGATCCGCAGGGCCGCCATGATGATCGCGCCAGTCATGCCGGCCTCAGCGCGCGAGATCTTGCGTCAGATCGGGCGCGAACCGGATTTTGGCCAGTGGCCGGTCGAGGACTGGGGCGGCTGGCCCGGGGGCAAGTTGTGCGAGCCCAAGCCCATCTTTCCCCGGGTCGAGCCGGACCGACAGAAAGAGCTGATCGCGAACTGGCTGGACCAGACCCCACCGGTCAGGGTTGCGGCCGCGGCCAGTACGCTGGCCCAGCCCGCAGCCGAAATCACCATCGAGGATTTCCAGAAACTGGATCTGCGCGCCGCCAAGGTCTTGCAGGCTGAGGCCGTGCCCAAGACCGAAAGGCTGCTCAAGCTGACCCTCGATCTGGGCGGCGAGCAACGCACGGTGATCTCGGGCATCGCCGGCGCCTATGCGCCGGCCGACCTCATCGGCCGCACCGTGCTCTACTTTGCCAACCTGAAGCCGGCCAAGATCCGCGGCGTGATGTCCCAAGGCATGATCCTGGCTGCCGGCGGCGTAGCGGTTTTCGCCCTGTGCAGCTTCGATCGCGAGGTGCCGGCCGGGGCGAAGGTGAAATAGTAAAAGAGCTACCTGTTTTTCCAAGGCCGGCCAATCTGAATCCGGACTTGCTAGGTCGACTATTGGTCTGGGCCGTGATAATTGAAAGACATGGTGTCAGCGAACCCAGTCATCCCTGCCGGCGGCGAATCCATCACCATGTCGGCGAGCGGCACCCTGACCGTGCCGGATTGTCCCATCATCCCGTTCATCGAGGGCGACGGCACTGGTCCCGACATCTGGCGTGCCTCGGTGCGTGTGCTCGACGCTGCGGTAGAGAAGGAATTCGGTGGCAAGAAGAAGATCGCCTGGGCCGAGGTCTACGCGGGCGAGAAGGCCAAGAACCTGTTCGACGCCTGGCTGCCCGACGAGACCATCGAAGCGTTCAAGACCTACCTGGTGGGCATCAAGGGCCCGCTCACCACGCCGGTGGGCGGCGGCATTCGCTCGCTCAATGTGGCCATCCGGCAGATCCTGGATCTGTACGTGTGCCTGCGACCGGTGCGCTACTTCGCCGGCGTGCCCTCGCCGGTCAAGCGCCCGGAAAAGGTGAACATGGTGATCTTCCGTGAGAACACGGAAGACATCTATGCTGGTATCGAATGGTCGGCGGAATCGCCCGAGGCCAAAAAGCTGATCGCGTTCTTGCAGAACGAAATGGGCGTGAAGAAGATTCGTTTTCCTTCCACCTCGGCCATCGGCATCAAGCCGGTGTCGCGCGAAGGTTCTGAACGCCTGCTGCGCGCGGCCTTTGCGTACGCCATCCGCCACCAGCGCAAGAGCGTGACCATGGTCCACAAGGGCAACATCATGAAGTTCACCGAGGGCGGGTTCCGCGACTGGGGCTATGCCCTGGCCAAGCGCGAATACGCCGGTCGCGTAGTTGGCTGGGACGACTGTGGGGGCAAGCCGCCCGCGGGTCAGATTTTGCTCAAAGACTCGATTGCGGACATCACGTTGCAACAGGTGCTCACCCGTCCCGACGAATTCGATGTGATTGCGACCCTGAACCTCAACGGCGACTATCTCTCCGATGCGCTGGCCGCGCAGGTGGGCGGCATCGGCATCGCTCCCGGCGGCAACATCAACTATCTAACCGGGCACGCCATCTTCGAGGCAACCCACGGCACCGCGCCGAAATACGCCAACCTCGACAAGGTGAACCCAGGCTCCGTGATCCTCTCGGGCATCATGATGCTGGAACATTTGGGCTGGAGCTCGGCCGGCGAGCGCATTCTGCGCGCCATGGAAAAGACCATCGCCCAGAAAACCGTAACCTACGACTTTGCCCGCCTGACCGAAGGAGCGAAAGAGGTCTCGTGCTCCGAGTTCGGCACGCGCATCATCGCGAACATGTGAAGTTAGCTTCTTCACCACGGAGAGCACAGAGGTCACAGAGCCGGATCGGACAGGGAAGGGTTGGGTTCTGCGAGGTACGAACTCTTTTCTTCCCTTTCGACCTCTGTGTTCTCTGTGCTCTCTGTGGTGAAACAGCTAGCCCACTCCGGCTTGCTTGTGGGTAGTCTAGGGTGAATGCCTGACCATCTGACCAAGCTGCTGGCGTCGCTGCGCCGTTCCTGCAAGAGCGGGCTCTGGTCCAGCGGCGTGAACTTGGTGCGCGCCGGGGCGGTGGCGGTTGAGTCGCGCAACGACGAGGAGATTGTCTTACGCGTGCGTTCCCCGGGCCGCGCGGTTGCACCCACCGTGGTGCTGTATCCCGGCGAAAACGAGTGGGACTGCGACTGTCCGGGGCGGGTGCGCCCCTGCGAGCACCTGGCCGCGGCAGCGATTGCCCTCGGCTCGGGCGACGGCGCGAGCGCGGGCGACGCGGAAACCAAGCCCTTGCCCAAGGCCGAGGAGGCATGGGCGCGCATTGTGTACCGTTTCTCGCAAGTCCCAGGCGGGCTGCAACTGCGGCGCTTGGTAGTGCGCAGCGACGGCAGCGAAACGCCACTGGCAGGCACACTGTCGGCCCTACTTTCCCGGCCGGAGCAGGCTCGTAGCCTGCAGGTCGAGCAGTACGACCTGCAAGCGGATCGAATCTTGGAATCAGGCAGCCGCGCCACCCTGTCACCGCCCAAGCTGGACGCCTTGGTGCGCACGCTGGCAGGCGCCCGCCTGGCTTTTCTCGACGGCCGTGAAGTAGCCATGTCCGAGGAGGAGCTGCTGCCCGGCGCGCTGGTCGAAGATCGCGGCGACGAGGTGGTGGTAACCATCCATCGCGATCCGCGCATCACCTCGGTGCCCAGCGCTGGTCTGGTACTGGCGGGCGAAGCCCTCACCCGCCACGGCGAGCTCGAGCTGTGCGGTGCCTGGCTGCAACACTTGCCCATCATCCAGCGCTACCCTGCCGGCCAACTGGCCGAGCTGGCTACCCGCGTGCTGCCTGATCTCTCGCGCCGCATGGCGGTCGAGGTGCGCAGTAGGCGCTTGCCCAAGATCGTACGCGGCATGGTTCCGCGCCTGGTGCTGGACATGAGCCAGTTGGGATCGTCGCTGGCGGTGCTGCCCAAGCTGGTGTACGGCAACCCGCCCTGCGTGCGCATCGACGATGGTCGCATGGTTCACCTATCCGGCCCGGTGCCGGTGCGCGACGAGCCGGCCGAGCGCCGCATGGTGGGAAAGCTGCGCGCCGAGCTCGATCTGATGCCGGGTCGCCGCTCGACCTTCGAGGGCGCGGACACTGCGCGCTTCGTGGACAAGGTCAAGCGCTGGCGCGGCGATCTGGCGGGCGATGGAGCGCGCCTGCTCGGCGCGCGGGTCCGCCTCGAACCCAATATGAGCGTGCGCGACTTGCCCAGCTCAGGCAGTGGCGTTCCCCAGGCTGGCTTCGATTTCACCTTCACCGTGGTGGGGGAGACCGAGGCAGAGCAGCGCGCGCTCGGGCCGGGACCGCACTCCGTCGACGCAGCCGCGGTGATTCGCGCCTGGGAAGATGGCCTGGGTCTGGTGCCGCTCAGCGGCGGCGGATTCGCGCCCCTGCCGCAAGCCTGGCTTGACCAGCACGGCTCAGTCCTGGCGCGCCTGCTCGCCGCCCGCGCGGCCGACGGCCGGCTTGCCAACCACGCCCTGCTCGCCCTGGCCGAATTATGCGACGATCTCGACCAGCCTCCGCCGGCCGGACTCGATCGTCTGGCGCCCTTGGCCGAGAGCTTCGAACGCCTGCCCGAGGCCAAGCTGCCCGAGGATCTGCGCGCGACCTTGCGTCCGTACCAGAAGATCGCGGTGAATTGGCTCGCGTTCCTGCGCAGCGTGGGTCTGGGCGGCATCCTCGCCGACGACATGGGCCTGGGGAAAACCATCGAGGCCATGTGCCTGTTTGAGAAGAAATGCCTGGTCGTTGCTCCGACCAGCGTGCTGCCCAACTGGCAAGCAGAGATCGCGCGCTTTCGACCGTCGCTGCGAGTCAGCGTGTACCACGGTCCGACCCGCAAGCTCGACGAAACCGCCGACGTCACCCTCACCACCTACGCCATCTTGCGCCTCGACAGCGCAGAGCTGTCCGCCCGACATTTCGACATGGTGGTGCTCGACGAGGCTCAGGCCATCAAGAATCCCGACAGTCAGGTGGCCCGCGCCGCCTACGCGCTTTCCGCCGAGTTTCGCGTGGCCATGACCGGCACGCCAGTGGAAAACCGGCTCGACGAGCTTTGGAGCCTCATGCACTTTGCCAATCGCGGTCTGCTCGGCGGCCGGCGCGAATTCGACGCCGAGTTCGCCCGCCCGGTGGCTGATGGCCTGGCGGGCGCAGCGGCGAATCTGCGCCAGCGCATCCGACCCTTTGTCATGCGTCGGCGCAAGGCCGAGGTGGCGCCCGAGCTGCCCCCGCGCAGCGAGGCCACGCTCAAGGTTGTGCTCGACGAACGCGAGCGCGCGGTCTACGACGCTGTTCGCGCCGCGACCCAGGCCGAGCTGGTCGCCTCGCTGAGCGGGACTGACGAGAAGGGTTTCAACGTGATGAAGGCTCTGGAGGCGCTGCTGCGCTTGCGCCAGGCCGCTTGTCACCGCGGCCTTCTGCCCGGACAGAGGGCCGACACTTCCGGCAAAGTCGAAGCCCTGCTCGAATCTCTGGAGACTGCAGCCGCTGATGGCCACAAGGCGCTGGTCTTTTCACAGTGGACTTCATTGCTCGACCTGATTGAGCCCGCCCTGAAGAATGCCGGCATCCCGTACACTCGATTGGACGGCTCCACTCGCGACCGAGGCGCGGTGGTGGAACGCTTTCAGTCGGAAGACGGCCCGCCAGTCATGCTGATTTCACTGAAAGCCGGCGGCACCGGCTTGAACCTGACTGCCGCCGACCACGTGTTCCTGTGCGACCCTTGGTGGAATCCCGCGGTGGAAGACCAGGCTGCTGACCGCGCACATAGAATTGGGCAGGATCGCCCGGTTACCATCTACCGGCTGATCGCCGTGGATACGGTCGAGGAGCGCATCTTGGATCTGCAGGAGAAGAAGCGCGCCCTGGGTGAGGCAGCCCTAGGCGACGGCGGCGCAGCCGCGTCGCTGACTAGAGAAGACTTGCTGGCGTTGCTGGCGTAGGGGGGGCGGAGTTTTCGGCCAGACATCGACCAGATGCAGACCCACGCCGGTGCGGACGACCAGCTGAAGGTCCCCAGCTGCGCACGGGGACTTTCCACATTCCTGCGTGCGCAACAGCGTTGGAATATCGCGAGGGTTCTCTTTTGCTAGCCGGGCTGCGGCTGGCCATGCTTCCGTGATGATCCGCGACATTGCCGCCGCGTCACGGACGCGCCGTTCCTCTGACAATCGCCTCCGAGAGCAGATGCTCCGTTCTGGCGTGAGGCGCAACGGGGAGACCTTTTCCGAAGGCTACGCCCGCTCGGAGTATTGAAAGAAGCCATGGCCCTTTGAGGCCCTATTGTCTATCCTTCAGAGCTGTGCGTAATGTAGAATGATTTTGGGCGCGGCGCGATATGATGATTGAGGGGTCGGATTTGCGATCACTTCTGGATGTAAGAGAGGGAGGTCGAAGATGAGATTCCCCAAAAGCAGAGTAGCTCTCGTGGTTGCGCTCTTCCTTGCGCTGCCTTCGACCTATGCGTGGGCCCATTGGTGTGATGACTTGTGGAGCTCGGCCTACGACATCGTGGTTCGCCCGGACAGCGACACTTCGCCCAAGGCGCTCTATGTGGAGAACCGCTGGGGGTATCAGCTGATCAACTTCAAGCTGACGGCCACGTCTTCAAGCGGCGGCGCCATCACCCTAACCCCTCCGACGACCCTCAAGCAGGCGAACACCCTGCTTCCGGGTGAGAAGGGTATCTGGAAAATTACCGCCGGCAACCCGGCGAAGATCGAGGACCTCACGTTCTCCGTGCGGTTCGGCAATACATCGGGCAGCCTTACGACACAGTACGCGTGCTACCCGGTTCTGGGGGCGAGTCCCGTCATGGTGGTGAAGAACAGCGGGGATCTCTTCCCAACGACCATTGCTGGCCTCCCTACCGACCCCAGCGTACTTCCCAAGCCCAACACTCCCAACGGCTGCACATTCGGCGACGTCTCGCTCGGCCGTTCGCTGCAGGAGCAAACCATCGCGGACTGGGAGGACCTGAACGTCGGCCTCGACAACCTCATGACGCTCTACTGTGCGGGCCGTGGCTCGTGGGCTGGCGACGACAGGACCGTGGCACCGAACGCCTACTGCAAAGACGCCTCCAGCACGAAGTGCCCAACCGGCACCAAGCCGACGGCCGCCACGGTCTCGAGAGGTCAGTACATGCGCCTCTGGGGGGCTGGCGCTCTCGCTATCCGCAAGGGGTCGCTGGGCACTCGCCTGCCGGTGTTGCGCCAGCGCCTGCAGTGTGGGGCGAACGATGGGGACATGGGCGTCGCCGCGTACACACTTTTCGTCCTAGGGTACTTGGGTGACGATTCGGGGGCCAAGTCCTTCCTACAAACCCAAGCCAGCGCGAGCGGCGACCTTGGCACGATAGCCAAGGCCGCGCTCTATGTTATGGGCGACACGACTCAGAAGTCCGCCGTGCAAGCGGGCGTGCAGTCGAGCTCGAACTGGGTCAAGGTTGCCTGTGCCGCGGCCGTCGGTATCGTGGACAAGGACGATGCCTCGGTGAATTCTGCCCTCATCCCGCAGGTCCAGTGGAAAGAGCCGGACGACGATGGCGGCGACGCCACCGAAGACGGCAAGGGCATGTACGCAGTGCACATGCTCGAGATCGTGGCCTTCGATCGCCGTGGTTGGGTCTATAGGGGCAACGCCGATGGCCCCGTGACTTTCTACGGGGAGACCGGCAGCGGTGGAACCTCTGGCAGCGGTGGGACCTCGGGCACCGGTGGAACGTCAGGCAGTGGTGCCGGTGGGACCTCGGGCAGCGGTGGCAGGTCCGGCGCGGGCGGGACCTCGGCCTCGGGCGGAGCGTCCGGCACGGGCGGGGCCTCGGGAGGCGGGGGAACCACGGCCAATCGGGACGGCGGCAGCCCGGCCGGTACCGGCGGGGCTGTGGGCAGTGGTGGCCACTCCGGCAGCGGTGGCGGCATGGCGGCCTCCGGTGGTTCGCCTGGCTCGGGCGGATCATCAGGAGCTGGCGGAGCTATGGATAGCGGTGGCCATGGAGCTGGTGGCACGGAGAGTCCAGGCTCCGGAGGCGCGTCCGGCTCGAGTGGTGGTTCCGGCTCGGGTAGTGGTGGCAACCGGGCCGGTGGCTCATCTGGCAATAGCGGCAACACGGCTGGAGGCGAAGGGACGGCCAGCGGCTGCGGATGTGAACTCGGAGGGCAGCCCGATGTGCCGGCCCTCTTTTTCCCGGCTTTGGCTGGGATGGCGCTCTTGCTGGTGCGCCGACGAAGGAGGAATCGATGACTCGTTTTGGCTCTCTCACTCTTTGTGTCACGTTGGGTAGTACGCTTCTGGCCTGCGGCAGTAGCGGCAGTGGCACATCCACCAAGGACCCCATCGACCTCGTGCCGCTCGACAACGACGTGCCGGGCTGGACCGTCGATCAGGCCCACAACCAGCCGGAGCATCCGAGGGCCATGATCGCGACCAACTGCGGTCCCCCCACTGACATCCACTCGATTGAGAACCTGATCGACGGGGGCTTCGCGGAATTCTGCGTCACGCCGCCGACTATCACGCCCCAGCAGACCCACGTGCCCAAGGAGTTTCTCACACAGAGCTACCTGAACTCGAGCTTGCCGGCGGCGGCGGGGGCATCCACAGCCACTCTGGATCTCCGCATTGCCCAGATGTCGTCCGCGGACGTGGCCACTGAGGTCTACACGGATATGGTCAAATGGGACGAATTCGTAAACCTTCCCTGGCAAGATCCATCGACGCCACTCGTGGGCACAGGCTCGCGCATCGCGGACACGGGCAGTAATGGTGCATGGAAGGTCATGTTCCACCAAGATGTGTACTACGTCATCCTCGTGCTCGCTCCGTCGGAGCCGGCACCCGACTATGATACGCCCAGCGACGCCACCAAGCAGGCAGCCTTCACTTTCGCGCAATGGATCGCGAGTAAGATCTAGAGTAGGGTGCAGAAGTAGTTTCCGCGGCCGACGAAGTCCTTCCCAATGCGTTGGGCATAGACGGAAGGCTGCGAACACGCCCTCGTCGCGCCTCGCCGGCCGGGCGCCTCGGCGGCCGAAACATGGCCGCTCTTCTGACCGGCGGAACTAGCCGAAGTTGCGCAGTAGAG
>PMJO01000316.1:0-6087 GCA_003158455.1 Myxococcales bacterium
GTGAGCCCCCGGCGGGAGCGGCGAGGATGGTCAGCTTGCTATCCACGGCTCCGCCGGCCTGCGCGCTCTGGGGTGCGCGCAGATCGGCCGGCTTCGCAGACGCCGCCCCCGCCTCGCCTGTAGTTGGTTTATTGATCCACACGGCGTGGGGCAACGGAGGCGGAACCGGCAGGCCGTGGGGAAACCGCTCGGGGTGAGCCCGATAGGCCGACTCAAGGACCGCGATGCGTTTGGCGCGTTTACTCTTGGCGAGTCCATAGTGGACATCGTGAGGCGTGAAGAAGCCGATGCCGGAGTGGTGGTGCTCGGTGTTGTACCAAGGAAAGAAGTCCCGACAGTGGGCGCGGGCGTGTTCCTCCGAGCCAAAGCGGTCGGGAAAATCAGGACGGTACTTCATGGTCTTGAAATGCCCCTCGGAGAACGGGTTGTCGTCGGAAACGTGGGGACGCGAATGGCTCTTGGTGACGCCCAGGTCAGCCAGTAGGAATGCCACCGGCTTCGAGATCATGGGCGGGCCACGGTCAGCATGCAGGGTGAGCTGGCCGGGGTCGATGTTGTGGCGCCTGCAAGTCTCCTCGATGAATGCATGGGCAACCGAGGCGCACTCGCGGTTGGAGAGGGTCCAGCCCACGATGTAGCGGCTGAAGATGTCGAGAATCACATACAGGTAGAAGTAGGTCCACTTGGCCGGCCCGAGCAGCTTGGTGATGTCCCACGTCCAGACCTGGTTGGGCCTGGTCGCCAGCAGTTCGGGTTTCTTGTACTCGGGGTGGCGGAGCTGGTCGCGCCGTTCGCGGACCTGGCCGTTCTCGTCGAGGATGCGGTACATGGTGCGCAGCGAGCAGAGCCAACGGCCCTCGTCGAGCAATGTGGCGTGCACCTGGGGTGGCGCCTGATCCATGAAGCGCGGCTCGTTGAGCACGGTCAACACTTGCTGGCGTTCCTCGGGTGGCAGAGCGCGGGGCTGGGGGCGGCTGGGCATATCTCCGTCGGCGTCCACGGGCTTGGGGCGAAGCCGCCGGTAGTACGTGGCGCGCGGCAACCCCAGCGCGAGGCAAGCCGGCGCAACGCCGATCTTGCTGCCGGTCTCCATCACCGCTTCCATCACGACTTGTCGCTTTCCAGCGGCGTCCCCAGCAAGGCCGCTACTTTTTTTTGAAGTTCCACCAGCGCCTCAGCCCGCTCGGCACGGGCCACAAGGCGAGTGTTCTCTCGCTGCAATTCGACGATCCTGCGATCGCGGGCATCGACCTCAGCCTTCTTTCGTCCGCGCTTCTTCGGGGTCAACCCGGCCAGCTCACCCGCATCCCGCTGCCGGCGCCACGTTACGAGGTGCGACGAGTACAACCCCTCGGAGCGCAGCAGTTCGCCCAACTGCCCATGGGCCACGCAGGCCGACACCCGTTTGAGAATGTCCAACTTGTACTTGGCGCTGAACTGCCGTCGGCGTGCCTTGGGGTCCACCTCGACCTCCGGAATGATATCCGTCTGTGCTTGGGTCATCGTGCAACTTCTTTGCTCCGCCCTCTACTCTAATTTCCAGGGGGGCCACTGTCTCACTCACGTTGGCACAGAGGGCTGGCCTTCGGCGGCTCGGCTGCCGGGACCTACCAGGTCATACCGGCTAGAGGAAGCCAGGACTTGGGCGCGGGGTTGGTTACGGTTGACCTTCTTCATCGCTTCCAAGGAAGGTTTCAGGAGGACTACGTGGCGGTTGCGGGCGAAGTGACTGTTGCGGTTGCGCCGACCTTGGCAGATTTTCGTGCAGGAGAGAGCCTCTCATTGATGGGATGGCTCTCGTGGCCTGCCGTGCCGAAGACTGAGATCATGTGCTCTGGCGCTGGCGTTATGGATGGCGGCGTCTTCCAGGTCCTGCAGTCGTCTTGTCGGTGCAGGGATCCCTTGGGAGTCGAATCGACTTGCGATACCGTGCCGATGGAGAATTGCTGTAGCAAGGCGACTGACGGAAACCTGCTTAGGTTCGAGATACCTGCGACGGAGGCAGAGCCATGCGCGAGTATGTGTCGCGTCGTGATGGGATTGCCCGACCTCTGTACACAGGAATTGGATGGCACCGGGATGGATGCTTCGGCTGAAGACGGATCGTCCTCTGTGGTGTGCCGCCACACGGCCTGCGAAGGAAGGCTCTGGCCATCCGTGGCGGTCAGGTTCGCATCCGACCAAATCACAAGGGCCGACGTGCAGTTTGTCGTCTTCCCTGATGGACGCGCCTTTTCCGGGGACAGCCAACCTGGTTGCCCAATGTGGCCACCGCAGATCCCCGCGGAGCTCAGCTGCGATACCGGCATAATGCTGGGCGATCAGGACACCGAAGTAGTCGTGCGAGTGGCTCCAGCCGGGTTGGTTGCAGCGGAAGCCACGGTGCAGGTAGGGCCCAAGAACTACTGCGCGGCCAACATTGCCTACGTCACTGTGAGCGTCGCAGATGGTGCGGTTGAGATCTCGGCGCCCGAGTACCGAAGTCCCTGCGTTGAGTTGGGGCTGTAGTCCCCACGGAGATCGGCTGGCACCGTGTAGAAAGAAAACAACGTGCAGGGGGGCGCCATCCGGCCATCCTGAAAGCGAGCGCGCTCAAGATCGACATCGTGGCCCGCTACGGGGGCGAGGAGTTCGCGTTGGTGCTGGAGGGGACGGACCGCATTGGGGCACGCCAATTGGCGGAGCGCATCCGGCAAGACGTGGGGGCACAGACGCACGACTCGGCCAAGGGGACATTCCGGGCGACCCTGTCACTGGGCGTGGCGGTCTATCCCGAGGACGGGAAGAGCAAGCAAGAGCTGATCTCCAACGCTGATCAGGCACTGTACGCAGCCAAGCACAGTGGCCGCAACCGCACTGTGTGCCACGGCGAGATCGCGCGCGCGAAGGACGCGCCGCCGCTAGCGCCTCGGCGGGGTGCAGATGCAGTAGACTGTGCCGCATGCTCGGAACACACCTCTCAGTACGCTCTGGCGGCGCTGAGATCCGTTTCACGCAACCCGGGGTGTCACGTCGGTGGGCGTGGGCGCCCACGGCGGGAGGGCGCCCGCACCCGTGCTGCCCGCGTTGCCGCCAGCGCCCGAGCGCGCATGAAGGGCGACGACGGCTGCCACTTCCACCAGGAGCGGGAAGGGTAGGGCACCGTTGATGAGCGCCCGGATTCCTTCTGCGGCAACTCTTCGTGCCTGGTGCGCATTCATCCTGCTACTTGGAGCAGGATGCTCGAGTTCGGCCAAGAATTCCGGCGACGGAGGAGGCGCGGCCGGTGACGGTGACGGGACGGCGGCAGACGCGAGCGGCGGCACCTTGAGCTGGAGCGCTGCCGTGCGCATCGACAACGACCATGGCTTCACCGCCAGCGCGCCGCGGATGGCCGTCTCCTCTGACGGAAGCATCATGGCCGTCTGGCTGCAGAGCGAAGACGACAACTCCTCTCCGCTCACCAGTCGGGTCTACGCCAGTCTGTACACCACGGTCGGCTGGCAAGCGCCTGTGCTGCTGAACCCCGATATCGCGAGCCATGGGCCGGCTTACGCACCCAAGATCGTGGCCGACGGAAGGGGCAGTTTCTTCGCGGTCTGGAGTCAGGCGTCGACCGCCGCGGAGGGCGCGCGCATCGGCGTCTACGGCAAACGCTACCTGCCTGAAGCCGGTTGGGAAGCCGCGGTCACCACCATCGACGCGGAGCAGGTCGACGCGGGGATGAGCGCGACCGGCGCGCTCGACATTGCGGCCGATGCCAGCGGCAACGCCACGGTGGTCTGGACGATGAGCGACGAGACCTGGGCCCACATGGTCATCGAAGCCGCTCGCTACACATCGGGCACAGGGTGGGCCTCAGGCCAAATCGTCACCAACGAAGACGCGCAGAGCATCAGCGGGCCTGCCGTCGCCATGGACGTCGCAGGAAACGCCATGGTGGTTTGGGGTCAGGCAACCGGCGCCAGCATCGCGGTCCAAGGTGTGCACGCGGCCACGTACACCGTCGGCAGCGGCTGGGAGACACCCGTGGTCATCGAGCCTGTGGGCATTTCCGAGACGCACTCGGGACTCGCGCCTCAGGTCGTCTTCGATGGCCAGGGAGACGCCGTCGTCGTGTGGTGCCACCATGGCCTGCCTGGCATCTATGCCAATCGATGGTCAGGAGTAACCGGCTGGGGAGCCGCGACCGCCATTGCCGGCACCAGCCCGACCAGCGCCGACGAGGGAGTGCAACTGGCCGTCGACAAGCAGGGAAACGCGATCGCCCTATGGAATCAGCACAACGGCAGTCTGCTTGCCAGCCGGTGTGCCGCCGGCGGCGACTGGGGCCCCACCCAGCTGGTCGACCCAGGCAACGCTGACGATTCGGGCCGCATCGCCATTGGTCCGGACGTCACCGCGCGGGCCGTGTGGGTTCAGCACGTGGGCACCCAGAGCAACATCTGGGCGAATCGCTACGTGCCGGAAAGGGGGTGGGGATCATCATCACGGGAAGACTCCATCATCGGCGAAGTAAGCAACAACGCGAGTGATCCCCAGGTGGTCATCGACCAATCCGGTACCGCCACCGTCCTGTGGTCGCAAGACAAGGGCCTGTACGCCACGCACATCACGTCGCACTGAAGAATGCCGGGCAGTGTCGCGCGTCGCGGCGCATGCCATTCCTCCACCAACCGGCGCTATCCGACGAGGCGTTTCCCCAGGCTACTTGGGAGTCAGCTTTATCACCGAGCCGGTGCCGTAGTTCAACCAGTAGATGCTTGTGGCATCAATGGCCATGGCCTGGGGATTGGCCTGCCTGATAGCAAGAGTAATAGGAGTACCGCCGCTCAGTGCCATCTTCACCACAGTGCCAGTGGTAGGGAAAACTGCAGTGTCTTCGTCGCCGTTGGTCCAGTAGATGCTTGTAGAATCGACAGCGATGGCGGAAGGGTTCATCTGATCCGAGACGAGGGCGGTGACTTGACTGCCATCCAGCGAAGACTTCACCACTCGGTCGACGCCGGCAAAGCCAAAGTTAATATCCGTCCAGTAGACGTTTGTGGCGTCAACAGCGATGGCGGTAGGGTAGTGCACCGTATCGGATTTGAGGGTGGTCGGCGTACCGCCACCCAGAGGAACCTTCTTCACGAAGAGAGAAGTTGTCCAGTACACGTTCGCGGCATCCACCGCGATCTTGTCCGGGCCTTCCGGTCGGGAGGAGAGTGTGACAGGAGCACCACCACCCAGAGGGGCCTTCACCACAGCTCACGACGAGAAGCACGAACCCTGAGCGAGTATTTCATGCGAGCAGAATACCACGAGCGAGAGGAAATCCTCCTCGCGCGGAGTTGTGTGCACATGTAGTGCCCAGCACCACGTCAATCCGTTGCAAGAAATCGCTTCGCCGCGGCCGGCGGCGAGCGCGCTGCGCTTGGCTTGCAGCCCGATCGCTAGCTCACCAGCTTGGCAATCAGGTCGCCGACCTCGCGCGTGCCCAGCTTGCCCGACCATCGCGGTCGAGGCTCTCCCTCGACGGACTACTGCCGACAATCCGTGGCAGCGCAGTTCGCCTTGCAGCCAGATGCCTGCGCGTGGACAGTTTGAGGCAGACCAGCGCTCGCCGAGAACTGGAACGTAAGATCAAAATCAACGCTGGGGGGCGATCCCGCCGTCACCAGGAAGGTCCCAGTCGCGCCCGTCGCGACCGATATCGTGCCGGACAGCACGTGGCCGTTCGCGCAGTTGGCAATGTCCGCGCTCAGAACGACTCCGTACAAACACCAGCCGTTGTTTGTCAGGCCGAGAGAGCAGCTCGCCAGGCCTTTTGCGAACATGAACTCCGTGCAGGTGGAGTTCACGCGGTCGATCCGGTAGATGCTCTCGTGCATCGCGTCGCCCACGTATTCGCAAGCGGTGTATTCGGAGGTATCCCCAGTTCCACCAGTACCGCCCGTCCCAGGCGCGCCGCCGGAGCCGACCACGCCGCCGCTCGCCACCGTACCACCCGTGCCGACTACGCCACCGCAGGTTCCCGGCCCATCTGGGGCGTCACAGGTGAATCCACATGGGCAGATGCTCGGGCCGCGACAACCACTCGATGCCGGACAGTCCGAGTCTCGCCAA
>PMJO01000316.1:6123-11777 GCA_003158455.1 Myxococcales bacterium
CCGAGTCTCGCCAACACTGGCCAGCCGTGAGCGCCGCGATGTACTCGCAAATGCCCCCAGCACATTCGAAACCTTCCTTGCACTCCTCGTCGAAGGAGCAGCACGAGGGATTCTGGAGCGGCCTGCCGCCATCTGCCGGTGGTGCTGCGCCGCCGGTCCCGCCGCGGCCCCCTGCGCCACCGGTCCCGATACCGCCACCGGCTCCAACCGCGCCTCCCGAGGCCCGTCCCCCGCTGCCGCCCGTTCCCCCACTCGTGCCGACAACGCCACCGCTGCCGCCTATGCCGCTCGCACCACCGCTTCCAGTTGCGCCGCCACTCCCCTTCACTCCACCCGAGCCCGGCGCGCCGCCGTCCACGATGGCTCCTCCGGCTCCGCCGGCACCACCCATGCTGGTCGAGCCGGCGGAACCGATGCGCCCTCCCGTGCCGGCGAGAGCGCCCCCGCTGCCGACCGATCCGGAATCCCCACCGCTTCCCTGGCCACCAGCGCTGCCATCCGCCACAGCGCCCACGACATGCGTTGTTCCTCCGCAGCTGATACCGAAAAGCAGGATAGTTGAACACATCGCCCGACTAAGCCATGAGAAGCGGGTCATCGTTGTCCTCCAAGAGTTGTTCACAAGTACTCCTCACGTCGGGCCACCGAACCTTACACTCGGCGCTAGTTCTTTTCCGCAAGTGCCTGGCGCACGGCCTCGCTGCGCCAGCCGTGCGGAAACCGGAGTAGATAGCGTTCAAGATCGGCGCGTGCCGCCGCTGCCTGGCCTAGTTTTCCGCGGCAACTGGCGCGACCGAAGATCGCGCGTTCTTCTGACTGGGGACCACAGCGCGGGGTAGTGGCACATCGATCGAAATCGGCGATGGCATCGGCGCACCTGCCAGCCTGGGCGCGCAGCTCGGCGCGCAGCACGCCGAGCTCCGCACCACGCGGCAGTCGCTCGATGACCAGGCTATCAAGGACGCGCAGGGCTTCGGAGCGGCGATCGAGAGACAACAGCGCCTCGACTTCTGCGACACGAGCTTCCGAGCGAAGCGCTCCATTCGGGAATCGCCTGCGATGCTCGGCAAGAAGGGCTAACGCGCCCTTTGCATCACCCTCCGCATGCAGACCCGCCAGCGCGTCGGCCAGCAGCCGGGGCTCCGAACGACGGGTGGGCGGTGCCAGCGTTTCATCCTCGTAGGTCACCGGAGGTGCCACGTAGGACTCGGACTGCGGCGCCGCTCTCGAATAGGCGCTCGTCGGTGGTGGCGCCGATCCTGGCACTGTCGACGCTGGCGGCAGGGGCTCCTGCGCGGACAAAGGCAGCGTAGGTGCGGGGGAGACAGACCGGATCGTCGGCGGACTTTCGTTGTCGTGGGCTGAGAGCGAAGCCCTTGCTGGGCGGGCTGGCGTGTTGCCCGTGATCTTGATCGCGCCTCGGGCTCCATCCGAGCGGCTTGCGGAAGCGCGGATCGCTGAAGGAGGCGTGCTCCGGGCCGGTACCGGCCCAAGGTCGGACGTTGTAGCCACGGGCGCCGCCATCGGGGAGGGGGCGACGATGATTAATTTTGGCTGGCGGGGCCGTGCCGGTGTCGGCGCGAAGCGCACGACTCCGATCGTAACCGCGGCAGCGACCGCCACGACGCCGGACGCTTTGGCAAGCAGGGGCAGCCCAGCGTGAGCATGCGCCGCACCGACCGCGAGGCGACGTGCAATCTGCTCACGTCGTAAGGATCCTAGCGGCGCGGGCGGGGGCAGGTTGAAGAGATCGGCAGCCCGACAGCTGAGCGCGTCGCGCGCGCCGCCTTCCGTCCAGCGCTTGGGTTCGCCCTCCGACCGCCGGCTCACGACGCCTCCTTTGCTTCAAGCCGTTCCAGTTGGGCGAGGAATGATGCGCGTGCACGGTGAAGCCAAACCCAGACCGTAGCAACCTTCGCCTGGTAGAGGGCCGCGATTTCCTCGCCTGAGAGCCCCTCCATCTCGAACAGAATCAGCACAGCCCGCTGCCTCTCCGTCAGGCAGTCCAGCACGCGGTAGACGAGCAGGCTGCGTTCCTTGGCTTCCAGCGCATCGGCCGGCGACCGTTCGACGGCCGTCATTCCCGCCGCCACGTCGTCGGCAGATCCGCCAAGCCAGCGCCGGAGCCAATCCTTCCTACGCCGGTGGCTGACCACCTTGGTGGTCACGCGATAGAGCCAGGTTGTGATCTGGGCGGGCCCGTGCGTGGTCGGGCGGCGGCGCTGCGCGATCACGAATACCTCGTGGACAGCGTCATCCACATCGATGAGAGGCCCACCGAGCCGGGCCACCCAACGGGCAACGGTCTCGGCGTGCTGACGATAGAGCTCTCCAATGTCGGCTGCATCGGCCTCCGCCAAGCGAGTGGTCATTCCTGTTGACCTCTCCTGCCGCCAACCGGCAGGACCTTTCAGCGCTCCCACCTTCACGGCCCACGGCCCCAGCGGACACCAACCGCAAGCAGGACGTCGAGCTTCGGCAACGTCTTCTCGTCGTCGAGGCCGAGGGCTTTGACCCGATGCGAGCGGGGCCAACCGACCACGGCGATTCCCGCACAGGGAGCAAACGCTCCCCAGCGGAATCCCGCCTCGATCCCCAGGCGAGCGCCGACATCCACACCCGTATCTTGCCGGGTGATCGCAAAGTCCTCGCCGCGCACCACCATGCGTGCCACCGCCAGCTGGGCGGCGGCAACCAAGACCCACCGGCCGCGATCAAGCTGGTAGACCGGGCCAATGCCGAGCACCCAGCGCGTCCAGCTCGCCCGTCCCGAATCCGTCCCCAAGACCTCAGACCGATAGGTCGTACCCCACGCGGCAAGCCGTGCGCCCCAGCCGCTTCGATGAGCCATCTGGAGATCCAGCCCTGCTCCCGCTGCCCAAGTAGCAGTGCCGCTTGCGACGCCCACACCGGCGATTCCCGCCGACGGAAACCAGGATGGGGTCGAGCCGGGCTGGGCCCCGATGGACTTGAGATCGAGCTTGACCTCGGAGCGCAAGTCGGTCTGCCACGAGGCGATCACGACGGCAGCAGCGATGGCGCGCTCGCCGCAATCCGCGCTCGTCTCGATGGCACGTTCACCACCTGTGCCACCCGAGGCACGGCTGAGTCGCACCCGCAGGCCACGCGAGGATTCGAAAATGTCGGCCCGCCCGTGATCGGACGTGGTCTCCTCAGGGCCGGCCGCGATTCGGCCAAGCTCCGCGGTCACCGCTTCGCTGCCGGGGCAGTTGCCGGTCGTGTGCACCTCGATGCGCATGGAATCGCCGACGGCGACTCCAGAGCGCACGACACCAAACAGCACGATGGCAATCGAAGCACGGAAGGGCGTCATCGCCTGGTGTACGGCCATCGAAGGTTAGGGTGATGCTGCCTTGTTGGGAGGTCCACTAGAATCAGCCGGCCAACCTCGCTCCACCTGCTCGTCCCGGCGCGGGGGCGTGCCGTCGTGGTGAGGAAGGGGTTCTCGGACCGGAAATGCCCAGCTCGAAAGGCCTATGCACAGTATTTTTTGAGCTTTCCACCTCCTTGCTGGCCACTTCTCTGCCGAAGAGCCACTCCACGCAATTCCGCGGAGGATGCGATGACGCTGCGCCTGACCACCGTTTCTTCGTTTCTGATGCTCGCCTTGGCGACGACGGGCTGCAGCAGCAGCAGCGGCGGATCCCAGAGGGGCCAGGGGGGCGCCAGCCACGCCAGTGGGGGCAGCAGTGCGGGCAGCAGCGGTGGGACGTCCAACACCGGCGGAACGACCGGCGGAAACAGCGCCACCGGCGCAGGTGGCGTGGACGGTGTGGCGAGCTCGGGCGGTGCCAGCGGCAACGCTGGCGGTCGTGCAGGTGCGGGCGGCGGGACGAATCCGGGTGGAAACACAGGCAGCGGAGGAAAATCAGACGCTGGCGGCACAAGCAACGCGGGAGGAAGCGGCGGAGCAAGTGGTGGAAGCGAATCAACCGGCAGCGGTGGCAAGGGCGGTGTCGGCGGCACAACAAGCGCAGGCGGAGCTGTCCACTCGGGCGGAACCGTCGCAGCCGGAGGCACAAGTGGCTCGGGCGGTACGACCAGCTCGGGCGGCACCACCTTTGATGGAACGTGCGATCCAGGTACGAAGACAACCACCTGGGCCAGTAACTGCCCAACCGCCCCACCCACGACTTGCACGGCCGGCACCTGGATTGCGGGCGGTCCCGATCCATCTCACTCGAACTATGCCCTGATTTCCGCGTCCGATCATTTCGCCATCTACTCAGACGAGAGCGTGTCGAGTTCCACCGCACAGTCGGCACTCACCCAGCTCGAGTCGATCTGGAACCTCTACTTCGGCAGCCCCATATTCGAACGCGAGCCGCTTTGTAGTTCCGCCACCAAGTACAAAGCTGCCGTTCACGTCAACTCGGCCAATGGGCTTTCGGGGGCCGCTTGGGACGCCCAGCACATGGGAATGTGGATTTCGTCGGACGCTCTTTCTGACCACTGGGGCCTGGCGCATGAGTTCATGCACGGCGTCCAGTCCGTCGCGGGCGGCCTGGCCTGCAATCAATCGAACACCTGTGGTTGGATCTACGAGAGCCACGCCAATTGGGCCGCGCAACAGCAGACCGAGTACCACACCACGGACGTGCACTGCTCGGAATATCTGGCCAATATGCCTCACCTCTATTTGGGCTCGACCCGCGACCGCTACTGCAATTGGCAATTCATGGAGTACTTGAAGGACAAGTATTGCTACAGCGCCGTCAACGCCATTTGGACCGGCAAGCCGGTCAATGATCCATTTACAGCCATCCTGAACGGTCAGAGCTGGAACATCGGCCAGCTCAACGACTTCATTGGCGAATGGGCCATGCACAACGTGACCTGGGACTATCAGGATCCTGCCCCTGAGAGCACCGCCGGTGGCAACCAAGGCAAGCTGTTCCGCTCGAAGTACGGAATCATCACCGACATCTCGCAGACCACACGACGCTTGCGTCTAGTCAAGGTCGAGCCACTCGACACCGACTACGCCAACAACCGGCGCTTCATCTCGCCCTTCTATTGGGCACCTCAGCGTTTTGGCTACAACGTCATTCGGCTCTATCCCGAGTCGGGCGCGACCAGCGTAACCGTTTCCTTCCGGGGCGTGACCTTGGCCGCGCCCAGCCCGGATTGGCGCTGGGGCCTGGTCGCCACGGATTCCGGTGTCACCACGCCCCGCTACAGCGCCATGCAAAAGGGCTCCGACGCTCAGCTCACCTTCTGCGTGAATGCCGGAGAGGCGCTCTTCCTGGTCATCGCGGCCACGTCTTCGACCCAACAACAAATAGTCTGGGATCAGGCATATGGCACCGTGTCGCGCTATCCGTACATGATCCAATTGGCGAACGCTTGGCCGGACGGATTCCAAGGCGGCAAGCAGGACGCCTGTCCGTCGGGACTCACCCGCGCAAGCAACGGCGGGGGTTGCGCACCGTCGGGAACGGCAGCCTACGTCGGCCCCTACGCCACGGTCGCCAGCGGCGCCACCGTGGGCAGTTCGACCCGCATCGACGACCATGCCTACGTCGAAAGCGGCAGTACGGTCTCGGGTGGCACGGTGGCCTCTCTCTCGCTGGTCGGTAGCAAGGCCGGCGCGTACAACAACAACCCCTTCCTATGCTGACTTCCGGATTATG
>PMJO01000088.1:0-10127 GCA_003158455.1 Myxococcales bacterium
CCCGCGTTCATGCGTCTGCCGCCACAGCTCGGAGTGTGCCATGAAGCAAAGGAGAGACCGATGACCAAAACATAGTCATCCTCGCCCGAGTCGGGTCGGGTGCAGAAGGGGACCGCGAACGTCACCGGGACTGAACCGGTGGCCTGCAATAGCCGAGCGGTCTGAAATGCACGCAGAGGGGCGTCGGCTCCGAGGCGTGTTACCAAAGGTGCCAAGGTGAAGCAAGCGGGGTTTACCCGCAGGTTGAAGACGGTGATGGAATCCTCTGTACGGAGTGTGCACTCGCAATGCGAGAAACGCAGACAGCGCTCGGTCGCTACGACAGCATGACTGGGTGTGCCCGCCATGGGCACGCCGCCGCCACGTCCCGATTTGGCGTGCGGTCCGTTCTGCCAGGGGTAGAGCCGTCCACCTACAGCATCAAGGGTCTCTGCTTTGAACATGGGAACCTCGATTCGAGCGCCGGACCCGCGAAGTCCGGCAAGCCGACAGGTCCGGCGATGTCTCGAACGGGGGGCGGAGCCTCCGTAGTAGTCCGAGCGCGGGAAAGCCGCGCACACGGCGAAGGGGGGCAGTGATGGGTACGCTTCCGAAGCCGCCGGGGAAAGCCATGTATGTGGCGCCCAGCCCCGATTGGGACTGGCTCCGGATCGTGCAATGGAAGCTGTACGAACGAAGTGAGGAACAAGTCGACTACGTCTTCTGCAAATTGTGGGGGCTGGTTACCGACCCACGCAATCTGCGGGTGGCCCTCACGCGTGTCGCGGGCAACCGCGGCCGCCGAACGGCAGGCGTGGACGGCATCACGGTGGGGAGAGTGACGAGGCGGGCGGAGGACTTCGTCGCGGAATTGCGCTCGGAGCTACGCTCCGGCGCATACCGGCCATCGCCGGTGCGGCGAGTCCTCATTCCGAAGATCGGCACACCGGGGAAGTTTCGCCCCCTGGGAATCCCGACCGTGAAAGACAGGGTGGTTCAGGCAGCACTCAAGAACATCCTGGAACCGGTGTTCGAGGCGGACTTCTTTCCCGTCTCGTTCGGCTTTCGGCCTGGCAAGTCGGTTCATGGGGCGCTGGAATACCTGCGGGTGCTCCTCCGTCCCAAGAGCCACAAGCAAGGTCAAGAGTTACGGCTTCCGTACCAATGGGTCGTGGAGGGGGACATCAAGGGATGCTTCGACAACATCGACCACCATGGTCTGATGGAGCGAGTCCGCCGGAGGGTCTCAGACCCGAAAGTGAACCGGCTGGTCGTGGCCTTCCTCAAGGCCGGCGTCATGTCGGAGGGTACTTTTCTCCGTAGTGATGCTGGCACGCCTCAGGGCGGAATCCTCTCTCCCTTGCTCGCGAATATCGCCCTCAGCATCATCGAGGAACGATACGAGCGGCATGTCTGGCCTCGTCGCATTCCACCCACGCGGAGGGATGCTTCGCCGCCGGGACAGCGGGCAAAGGATGCCCGTTACCACGACTCGGTCCGTGGGCGGACCGTGGTCGTTCCCATTCGGTACGCGGATGATTTCCTCCTCCTCGTCCGCGCTGCGCCCGGCCCACAGCAGTTCGAACGGGCAAAGCTCGACGCGGAGAAGGAGAAGGCTGCCGTGGCCGCGCTCCTCAAACAGCAATTGGGACTGGAGCTCTCGGAGACGAAGACCCTCATCACACCGGTGACGAAGACCTTCGTTTTCCTGGGGCACCACGTTTGCGTACGCCACAGCCGTGGTTTTGCGCGGAGGGCGTGCGTGACGTTGATCCCGAAGGAGCGCAGCCACCGGCTGCGAGAGCGAATCAAGCGACTCTGCCAAAATAGTCGCACCGGGCAGAGCCTGCACGATTTGCTCTGCGGCCTGAACTGGCTGCTACGGGGTTGGAGTGCTTTCTATCGTCACGCGTGGGGTGCCAAGCGAGTCTTTGGCTCGCTTGACTACTACGCGTGGTGGAGCGTCTTTCGCTGGCTGCGCAAGAAACACCAGCACACGTCAGTGAAAAGGCTCAAGACACTGTACCCACCCTCGAAGGAGCCCGGAACACGTCGGGGACAGTGGCATCATCAAGGTGTCACGTTGTTTGTCGCCGGCCGCACTCAGGTCGAGCCTTACCGGCTGGCCTGGGCTCGCCCTCCTCACTACGCCATCCATCACGGAGAGCCGGGTGCATAACGAAAGGTGCACGCCCGGTTCGGGAAGGGGGCGCTCGGAATCCTACCGGCGAGAGCTGGCAAGGCGCCGAGCGCCCACCTCACCACACTGCCCTGGCCTTGCAACTGAAGGCCACAACATGGTGCTCGCCGCAGCCGTCGCAGAAGAGATGGGCAAAACCTCGCGCCAAGATTCCGCAGTCCAT
The DNA here is from genome assembly GCA_003158455.1 of Myxococcales bacterium. Classification (GTDB taxonomy): domain Bacteria; phylum Myxococcota_A; class Polyangia; order Fen-1088; family Fen-1088; genus Fen-1137. Next base: position 2,343 of record PMJO01000088.1, read on the forward strand.
GAACCCGTGCAGTTCGTCCGTCACGAACTTCGGCAGCGTGCGACCATCGGCCTGGTCGGTCCACTGTTGCTCGAAGGTCAGCAGGTGTTGCTGCATGACTCTGTACAAGGCTGTCTTCTCGGGCTGCCGGCGGGTGTACACCGGTCCCGCCGTCGCGGGTGTTGCGCGTGCCGCTACCTCCACATTGGAGGGTTGTCGGCAAGCGACTGCCCGTTGTTGCTTCGGCTACTGCTGCCCCAGGGCCCGCTTCCACGCCGCGAAACCGCCGCCGGCGCGGGCGGCTTGGGCCGCGGCCAGCCCCTCGGCGAAGCCTCCCTGGGCCAGCCGATACTCGACCCACGCCCACTTGGGCGGGTCGCCGCCCAGGTGCACGCGGCCGCGAAGCTGCCGCCGCAAGAAGTCCACCTTCTCGTCGAGACTGGCGATGTCCGCGAAGGGCTGGTGGTCGAGCGGCGTGTTGCGTTTCGCTACGAAGGGCGAGACGGTGAGCGACAGCTTGGGCGCAAGCTCCGCGAGCTCAAGGGCCAGGCGCGCCAGTTCATCGATATCGGCCGCGGTTTCCCCGGGCAGGCCGATGAGCACATAGAGTTTGAGTAACGCCATGCCGTGCTCGCGGCACAGGCGGGCCGCGTGCAGCAGATCCTCGGCCTGGGTGTGGCGGTCGACCTGATCACGCAGGCGTTGCGATGCTCCGTCGGCTGCCGTGGTCAGGGTCCGGTAGCCACCACGGGCCAGCAGCCGCACGAGCTCGTGGTCGAGACGGTCGGCACGCAAACTGGACACGCCCACCTCGCGCTCGGCGTCGACCAGGGCACGCAGGATCTCGGGCAGGGCAGGGTGGTCAGTCACGGCGGCGCCCACCAGTCCCACCCGCCGCGCCTGGGCCGGGATGAACGACAGCAAGCGCGCGGGCGCGACCGGGCGCATGCCCCGGCCGGTCGACCGGCGCAACACGCAGTAGGCGCAGCCTCGACTGCACCCGCGCTCCGCCTCGATGAGAAACATGCCCGCCAGCTCCGTGTGCGGCGTGATGATCTGCGCGTAGGCGGGCAGGCAGTCGTCGTTGGCGATGGCGGCTGCGGGCGGTGTCTCCCCATGCAACGACGGAACATAGAAGCCTGGTTTCTGCGCCAGATCGTGCAGCAGGGTCTCGCGCTCAGGCGATTCGCGCAGGCGGTTCACCAGGATCGGGAGAAGCTCCTCGGCTTCGCCCATGACGATGACGTCGGCAAAAGGGCCGACCGGCACCGGGTTGGAAAATGTCAACGGGCCGCCCACCACGACCAACGGGAAGGTCCGCAGGTGGGCGGCGCGCTCGGCGGCAAGCGCGGGAATCCCGGCGAGATCCAAGCAAACGACTACCCCGGCCAGCTCCAATTCGGAAGCAAGCGAGAAGGCGACCACCGGGAAGTCGCCGACCGGCCGGCCCGATTCGTAGGTGCAAAGATCCTCGGAAAGTCGGTGCATCTCGCCGACGTCGTCGGGAAGAAAGGCGCGCTCTGCGGTGCTGCCCGGCAGAGCGTGCAGGCCGCGATAGATGCTCTGGAACCCCAGCGACGACATGCCCACGTGGTACGGGCTCGGGTAGCAGAGGGCGACGGCCAGGTCGGCTTGCTTGTGTAGGGTCCCGCTTTCATCGGCCAGTCGGCGGGCGCGGATTTCGCGAAACGGTGTCACCGGGACACGCGCGTGCCGTCACTTGATGGGCGCGCCATCGAGATCTCGCAATTCCACCTCGCCAATCCGGCGCAGCGAAGGTTCGACGCTGGCGCGGTCGCCCACCACCACGATGACCAGGTTGTCGGGGCGCAGGTACTTCTGTGCCGTCTTGCGTACGTCTGTAGCGGTGACGGACGCGATGCGCGCGGAGAAGGTTTGCAGCTCCTTGTCCGGCAAGTCGTAGACCGCCAGCGCCGCCATCTGCGCGGCCACCTGGTTGGCCGTGGCAAAGCGCGCGGGGAAGGCGCGAATGATCTCATCCTTGCTGTCCTTCAGTTCTCTGTCGCCAACCTCATCGCTGCGCAGGACCGAAATCTCACGCAGGATCTCAGTCACGGAATCGGCGGTGTGGTTGGCCACGAACTCGCCGCCTGCGGTCCAAGGCCCGGGCGTGCGGCGTGCTTCGAACATGGTGGCAACGCGCGCAAAGTCCTCCTCGGAGAATGCGGGCTGCAGCAGCACGTCCGCCCACACGTCGAGCAGAGTGTCTTGTCGGCCTTGCAACGGCATAGTGCCCACTACACTACCAGCAAAATCGGCTAGCTGTGCTAGAGTTCATTGGACGAACGTCACGTACTGAATGCAACCATACTCGAAAATGTTGCTAGGTCTGGGTCTGCTGGGTGCGTGTGCGCGTAGCCCACTAGATGTGGGCGCAACGGGAAGTGACATCGGGGCCGCGGCAGGCGCCGGAGGCGGCTCAACCGTCGCGCCAATTGGAGACGACGGAATGTGTGGGGGCCAACCCTGTCCTCAAGGCCAGCAGTGCTGCTTCAGCACTGGACGCTGCGTGGCTCCGAGCCGTGCCACCAGCGATTGTCCGACACCTGCGAGTGCCCCCGTGGTTTGCAGTGGTGTGAAGTGCCTATCTGGGCAGATCTGCTGCTTGCTCGATGGCAAGTGTATCGACCCATCTACCGCCGGAATGAGCTGTCAGAAGCCAGCTGAACCGTCGAGCGCTCACGACGCGGGTATCGATAGTGGTGCGGGTTCCTGTGCATCCAACGCGGACTGTGTGCCGACCCAGTTTTGCGCTCCGCCCCCGGGGTCACTTCTTTGCCTCGGACTAGGGACCTGCCAATCACGTTCGAATTGCGGCTTTAGCACTGGAGCTGCGCAATACTGTGGGTGTGATGGAGTCAACTACCCGAGTGTTCAGGCGGCGTGCGTAGTCGGCGTGCGCCTCACGAGTGATTCACCCTGCGGTACGCTGGTGGATCCCGAAGGAATGCCTGGAACCCCACGTGTTCCAGTGGTCTATTGCGGAACGAGTAGCCAATGTCTGCAGGGCCAGCAGTGCTGCTCCATTACTGGCCGTTGCTATGACGCTAGTGTGCCATACCTGTGTACGTTACCCCCTCCAGGCACGACGATCTCCTGTGTCGATGATAGTCAATGCACCAACGTCGAGTTCTGCTCGGGCTCGGGGTGCTCTGGCCCCGGTGGATGCATTGGCTTTGCGCCGGGCTATTGCACTGGTGAACTGAAGCCGGTTTGTGGCTGCGATGGAAAATCCTACACCAACGCGGGCTGCGCGGTCGCGGTAGGTGTTCGCATCGCGCACGATGGTGCCTGCGGGGGCGCCGACGCGGGCCTCTGAATCTAGCTGGGTGCAAAGGAATCGGGCAGCGCGTCCCGTCTGGCATTCGCCACCAGCCATGGTACCCGGCACGGGGCGCGGATTTCGCGAAACGGTGTCACCGGGACACGCGCGTGCCGTCACTTGATGGGCGCGCCATCGAGATCTCGCAATTCCACCTCGCCGATTCGGCGCAGCGAAGGTTCGACGCTGGCGCGGTCACCCACCACCACGATGACTAGGTTGTCGGGGTGCAGGTACTTCTGGGCGGTCTTGCGCACGTCTGCGGCGGTGACGGACGCGATGCGCGCGGAGAAGGTCTGCAGCTCCTTATCCGGCAAGTCGTAAACCGCCAGTGCCGCCATCTGCGCGGCCACCTGGTTGGCCGTGGCAAAACGCGCCGGGAAGGCGCGAATGATCTCGTCCTTGCTGTCCTTCAGTTCTTTGTCGCCAACCTCATCGCTGCGCAGAACCGAAATCTCACGCAGGATCTCAGTCACGGAATCGGCGGTGTGGTTGGACACGAACTCGCCGCCTGCGGTCCAGGGCCCGGGCGCGCGGCGTGCTTCGAACATGGAGGCAACTCCGTAGGTCCAGCCTTTGGTCTCGCGCAGGTTGAGGGTCAAACGCTTGAACGTCCCGCCCAAGATTTGGTTCATCACCAGGGCCCGGTAGTAGTCGGGATTCTTGCGTTCGATGCCGACCAGACCCAATCGGATCGACGACTGGGGTGCGCCGGCCTTGTCGACCAGGAAGATACGCGTCCTGCCCACCGGTGGCGTCTTGGGGATCTTGACCGCCGGGATCGGCTTGGGCTTCCATCCGGCGAGCAGTTTCTCCATCTTGGCGCGCAACTCAGCCTCTCGCATGTCTCCTGCCACCACCAACACAGCGTTGTTGGGCCGGTAGTATTTTTGGAAGAAAGCTTGAACATCGCTGCGTGTGAGCCGGCGCACCGACTCCTCGGTTCCAATGGCGGGCCACCCGTAGGGATGATTCTCGCCATACACCACCCGAGCGAGAGTCAGGCCCGCAATCAGGGGAGGCGAGTCCTTGCGCCGGGCCAGGGTCGAGAGAAGATTCTCGCGCACACGCGCAAGGTCATCCTCGGAAAATGCAGGCTGCAGCAGCACGTCCGCCCACACGTCGAGCGCGCGGTCGATGTTCTCGCTGAGCGCTGAAACCGACAGCGACGAGGCATCCCAGGTGGCGTTGGTCGCAAGCGTCGCTCCCAACTGAGCGATCTCCTCGGCGATGGCCGTGGCGCTGCGGGTGGCAGTCCCCTCGTCGAGCATGTCCGCCACCAGATCGGCCAGGCCAGCCTTGTCCGGCGGATTTGCGCCGTTGCCGGTGCGCACGACCATCTCGACCCCGCATAGGGGCAGCTTGTGCGACTCGGCCAGGATCACGCGCAGACCATTCTTGAGGCGAAACCGTTTCACCTCAGGCAGCTTGAACGGGATCTTCTCGCCGTCGGCGGGGAGCTTGTGACGAAACTCGGCGTCCGGGGTTGGGCGATCGGCAAGTTTCTCGGCGACGGGCTTTTCGGCGATAGGGCTTTCGACGACGGGCGCGGCTGCGGCATCTCGCGGTGGCCCGGCAGCGGGAGAGAGCAATCGACCCATGATAGGGGCCTTGTTGTTCGGTTCGACGTCGATGGTCACGCGCGCTCGGTTGCCCAGGATCTGGGCAGCCCATTTCTTCAATCCCTCGGGCGTGGCCGCCTCATAGCGGCCGAGATCGCGGCCAACGTAGGCCGGATCGCCGGCGAACACGTCGTAGCTGAGGAGGTGGCCGGCCAGCCCCTGCAAGGTATCCAGACCGCGCACCAGATCGGTCTTGATTCCGTTGCGCGCGCGCTCCAACTCAGCCGCCTCGGCCGGTTGGGCACGCAGCTTCTCCAACTCCTGGTTGATGACCGTCTCCAGCTCGGTCAGGGTGTGTCCCTGCAGGGGGACAAAGGCAATCTCGAAGGTGCCGCCTAGCAGCCGGCTGATGTGGACCGCGGACACGGACTGCGCGATCTTCAACTCGAGCACCAAGCGTCGATGCAGGCGCGAGCTCTTGCCCCCGCCAAGCACATTGGCCAGCAGATCCAGCTCGGCGTCGCCGGGAGCGAAGATGGGCACCGTGTTCCAGGCCATCAGGCCGCGCGCCAGGTTGACCTTGGCTTCCATGGCGATGCGGCGTTCGCCGTTGGGTGTGGGCAGGGGCGGCGCCGGCTGCTTCGGCAGCGGCGGTCCCGCGGGGATGGACCCGAAATACTTGTCCACCAGGCCCTTGACCCGCGCGACGTCGAGGTCGCCGGCGAGGAGGAGCACGGCGTTGTTGGGCGCGTAGTAGCGGTTGAAGAACCCGCGGATGTCAGCTTCGGTCGCCGCGTCCAAATCCTTCATGGATCCCATCACCTCGTGCCGGTAGGGGTGACCCGGCGGAAACAGGGCCTCCAACTCCACCCGAGCCACCCCCCCGAGCGGCGCGTTTTCGATGCGCTGCCGGCGCTCGTTCTTCACGACGTCGCGTTGATTCTGGAAAGTCGCTGCGAACGATGGGCGGTCGAGCAGAAAACCCATGCGCGAGCTTTCCAGCCACAGTCCCAACTCTAGTTCGCTCGACGGCAGGGTTTCGAAGTAGTTGGTCCGATCCGTGCTGGTCGAGCCGTTGCGCGCCGAGGCCCCGGCCTGGCCCAGGTACTTGAAATAGGCATCCTCGGGGATGTGCTTCGTCCCCTGGAACATCATGTGCTCGAAGAGGTGGGCGAAGCCTGTCTTGCCCGGGGCTTCGTCCTTTGACCCGACCTTGTACCAAATCTCGAGATGCACGATGGGCACCGCGTGGTCCACGTGCAGAATGACGTCGAGTCCGTTTGGCAGCCGGTATTTCTCGAAGGCTATTTCAGGGGAGGCGGCGCGGGCCGGCGGTACCAGCGAGAAACAGAGCGCTGCGCCGGCCGCGAGACGGAAAAGGGAGAACATGGCGCGAGACTATCGCAAAACTGGCCGTGAGCCATGCAACCGCCAGCGGCTTCCCGCGCGCTGCGAGCGCCGGAAATGCCGCAAGAGGAGGCGCATTGAAATTCCGACCGGAATAGGGGGTATATGCATGTCTGCCCTTCTTCACTTGATAAGTCGGAGCACTTGGGACTAATTTCCGCGCCCGGAGGAACCGCATGAACCCCCTACGTCTACTGTCTGCTGCTCTGTGCGGCTTGCTGCCGCTGCTATTGTCTGGAAGCCAAGTTTTTGCCGAGGAAGCCCATCGGGGTGGCGAGGCGAATCTGAAGCTCCCCGACCTGTCGTCTGCCACCTTCTTGGGTGGTGTCGCTGGCAACAAGCTGCTCATGGGAGGATTGCTGATCTGCCTCCTAGGCATGGTCTTCGGTCTGGTGATCTACAAGCAGCTCAAGGGGCTGTCTGTGCACAAATGCATGCTCGAGATCTCCGAGCTGATCTACGAAACCTGCAAGACCTACCTGGTCACGCAAGGCAAGTTCATTCTGCTTCTTTGGGCCTTCATCGGCACCATCATGGTGGTCTACTTCGGGGTCCTGCAGCGCTACCCGGTGCCGCGTGTGGTGGTGATCATGCTGTTCAGCCTGGTGGGCATCGCGGGCAGCTACGGCGTGGCCTGGTTCGGCATCCGCGTGAACACCTTTGCCAACTCGCGCACGGCCTTCGCTAGCCTCAAGGGGATGCCCTATCCCATCTATGCTATCCCGCTGCGCGCGGGCATGAGCATCGGCATGCTGCTCATCAGCGTCGAGTTGGTGATCATGCTGGGAATCCTGCTTTTCGTGCCGGGTGACTGGGCTGGTCCCTGCTTCATTGGATTCGCCATCGGCGAGTCGCTGGGCGCGGCCGCCCTGCGTATCGCGGGCGGCATCTTCACCAAGNNCGTCGCGCTCATCTCCTTCATCCTGCTGGCCGTGTCCGACACCAACGTGCAAGTCCAGCTCCTGGTCTGGCTCTTCGTCATGCGCATCATGATGGTGATCGCCAGCGCCCTGTCGTACTTCATCAACGAGACCATCACCAAGAGTCGTTTCGGCACCGCCAAGACGATGAACTTTGAACAGCCCCTGACTCAGCTCGTGTGGGTGACGTCGATCGTGTCCATGATTTGTACCTACGTGGTGTCGTACCTGCTCATCCCCGATCTAGGCCATGACAAGACGCTGTGGTGGAAGCTCAGCACTATCATTACCTGTGGCACCCTGGCCGGTGCGCTCATCCCCGAGATGATCAAGGTCTTCACCTCGACCAAGTCCGGTCACGTGAAGGAAGTCGTGACGGCTTCGCGCGAAGGTGGTGCGTCGCTGAACGTGCTCTCGGGCTTGGTGGCGGGAAACTTCTCCGCCTACTGGATGGGCATCGTGATTGTGGGCCTGATGGCCATCGCCTACCTGGTCAGCACGCTAGGGCTGGACGCGTTCATGCTGGGGCCGGCGGTGTTTGCCTTCGGCTTGGTGGCCTTCGGCTTCCTCGGCA
>PMJO01000088.1:10141-30257 GCA_003158455.1 Myxococcales bacterium
GGCGCGGGCAACACCTTCAAGGCTACGGCCAAGCCGGTGCTCATCGGGACCGCGGTAGTGGGTGCCACCACCATGATCTTCTCCATCATCATGATGTTGACCGACAAGCTAACCGCCAACATCGACCACCTCTCCCTCATGCACGCGCCCTTCCTGCTCGGCCTCATCACCGGCGGCGCGGTCATCTACTGGTTTACCGGCGCCTCGATCCAGGCCGTGTCGACCGGTGCCTACCGCGCGGTCGAGTTCATCAAGAAGAACATCAAGCTGGAAGGCAGCGAGAAGGCGTCGGTGAGCGACAGCAAGAAGGTGGTCGAGNNGGGCATGTTCAACATCTTCCTCACCGTGTTCTTCAGCACGCTGGCCTTTGCCTGCGTGGAACCGTATTTCTTCATCGGCTACCTGATCTCCATCGCGCTCTTCGGCCTCTATCAAGCCATCTTCATGGCCAATGCTGGCGGCGCATGGGACAACGCTAAGAAGGTGGTAGAGACCGAGCTGAACGAAAAGGGCACCGAGCTACACGCCGCCTGCGTCGTGGGCGACACCGTGGGCGACCCATTCAAGGACACCTCGTCCGTGGCGATGAATCCGGTCATCAAGTTCACCACGCTCTTTGGCCTGCTGGCGGTCGAGCTGGCGGTCGGGCTCGATGACGGCCTCCGCGGAGCCCTCGCGGCCGGCTTCCTGCTGGTCGCCTTCTTCTTCGTGCGCCGGTCGTTCTACGGCATGCGCATCCCGCTGGAGGCCAAAGGCGAGGCCAGGAGCGAGACGCAGCCCGCGACAGCCAAGTAGCAACCGGAGCCGACCCGGCTCCTCGATTGGACCGGTTCGAGATCTCGCCCATCTTGGGCCGGGCCCTATTTCCGTCGATCGGGCCGGGTCGTGCGCCAAAGTACGCCTGTGGTCGAGTTCTACCACCGGTTGGTGAGCGCCTATGTCGGGCTGGGCTGGCCAGTCGGGTTGGCCCTTGCGCTGGTTGTGCCCACCCTGACGTTTCTTTTCGGGGTGGCCGTGGTGCTGTGGCTTCCCTCGGACTACTTTGTGCGCGACATTGCCGATGCCGATATTTCCTGGCGGCGGCACACGGTCTTGCGGATGACGGTTCGAATCCTCAAGAACGCTCTCGGATGGTGCATGGTGCCGCTGGGCATCTTCATGGCCCTGCCCCTCGTGCCCGGCCCGGGTCTGGTGTTCATCCTGATTGGCATCAGCCTGCTCGATTTTCCCGGCAAGCGGCGCATGGAAGAGCGGATGCTCACCTATCCGCCGGTGCTTCATGCGGTTAACCGCATGCGGCATCGGTTCGGGCGCTCACCCGTGCTGATTCATCCGGCCGGCAGCCCGTCCGGCGCGCGCAGGCGGCCAGAGGGCGACAAGCCGGTGTGAGCGCCCTCTTGGGGATCCCATGTTGCTACCGGTAGTCGGCGCCTTCGCTGACGTGGTAAATGGCTTGAGTCATGACCACCACGCCGGCTTTTGTATGCTCCATGTGCCGCAGGCCTATCGCCACGGGCGCCAAGGTAATTCGCTGTTCTGTCTCCACCTGCAACTCGGGCAAGATCAAACTGGTATTCTGCTCGCCTGGTTGCTGGGACTCACACCTTCCCAACGCGCGCCATCGCAACGCCTACTTCGTCGAAGAAATCGCCCGGACAGAATAGGGGTCTGACATCGGGCCAGGCGACAGGTGACTCATTCGGATGGCTTCGATAGTACAATGGCTAGTTCGTGCAGCCATCCTTCGCTCTCTTGATCTTGCATGCGGTGCCGGTGCTGGTTGCGCCGGGACCGGAAGACAGTTGCCCGTCCGCGCGCCAGGTGGCGGCCGCTCTGGCGGAACGCGCGCCGGCCTTGCAGAGTGCGCGCGGACCTGGTTCAGAGTCTGCGCTAACCCTGGTCTTGCCGGCGCCTGGAACCAACCAAGAGCCCAGTGTCTCCCTGATTGACCGACAGGGGGAGTTGCGGCTGTTCCGGACATTGGCCAGGCCAGGCACGCCACATGCCAGCGACTGCGCTGCGCTTGCCGAGACGGTGGCCATCATCGTCCAGCGCTATCTCGAGGAAGTCGAGCTGCCCGAGCTGGAAGCCGCCCGCAAGAATCCTGCGATTCGGGTGCCGCCACCCGCGCCGCCACCGCCACCGCCACCGCCGCCGGTCGTCGTGGCCTCTCCGGTTCGCGCGCGGGCCAGGTGGGACATCTCGCTCGGCATCTCGCAAAGGCTTGCCAGCCAGATGGCAGGACTGGAACCATATGACCTGCGGCTTTCCCTCGCTCGAACGTTGGGCGCACGCGTGGATTCGGGATTCCTGGTCCGCCTGTGGGGAGGTGTTTCTGGCTGGACCGAGCGCGATTGGAATGGCGGCCGCGGTGACGTGGTTCGTGTTCCTTCAGGCCTGGAGGTTGCGTGGAGGCGTGCGATGTCTGCCGTGGAGCTGCAGTTCGGCGTGGCTGGTCTGCTCGATTGCTGGATTCTCGGAGCGAGGTACCAAACGAATGTGCAGCGGGACTACCGCTTCGCGGTCGCAGGCGCGCTAACCGGAGGCATGCAGGTGCCCTTGGGAAAACGTCTCTTCTTGCGGTTTTCTCTCGACTTTGCCGTAGCCGCCCTGCGCTATGACTACGTTGACCCCAGGAGCGGCAATGGAACCGCATTTTCGACTCCTAGCGTCTTTGGTGACGCAACACTTGCTTTTGGCATGTCGCTTCGGTGACGAAGCAGGTGGACCTGGGGCACTAACTATCCAAGCAAGGTAAACTTACGCAAAACTGTAGTGTAACCGGTGAACATGAATCAACAGAACTCCGCGGGAAGCCCGCGACCAAGGCCTGCGGTAGACGACCGGGCATTGGTCGAACGGTTTCGCAACGGGGATCCGCTTGCGTCGCGGGCGCTGTACGAGCGCTACTCGCAGCCGGTTTTTCGTTTTGTTAGCTCGCTGGGCGTGCCGCCCGAAGAACGCGAGGACGCTTCCCAGGACGTGTTCGTCGCAGTATTTCGCGGGCTGAAGCAGTTTCGCGGGGAGGCGCAGCTATCAACCTGGATTTATCGCATTGCCGCTCGCCACGCCTCCCACCTGGGCCGGCGGCGACGCATGCGTTCGTTCCTGTCGATTCTGCCCTGGCATGAGGTCGAGCCCGAGCCCCAACCCGACCCGGCCGAGAAGGCATCGGAGTTGCGGCTGCTCGATCGGCTGCTGGCCAAGTTGTCACCCAAGAAGCGGATGGTCTTGGTCCTGTTCGAGATCGAGGGATTGGGCGTGAACGAAATCGCCAAAGTGATGGGATGTCCCCCTAACACGGTCTGGTCCCGGCTGCGCCACGCTCGGGCGGAACTCGTCAAGGCGGCGCGGAGGATAGCGACATGAAGCGGCCTACACAAATATCCGACGATGCGGAGAAGTGGCTGAGTGAGACCCTGGAGGCTGCGCGGCAGCGCACCGGGGACGAGGTGGCGCGGCGTCGGGTCTGGGCTCGGCTCGAGGCACTGCTGTCGGGCAACAGCTTGCCGCTTCTGCGGGGAAGGTCCTTGGCGCTTCCGGCCCTTACCGGGGCATTGGTCGCGGTCGGCGTGGTGGCTGTGCTGTGGCTGGTGCCAGCCACTCGTCCCAACCATTTGCCCGCTATGGCCAAGCGGGCCGCTTCATCGGTTGCGTCGGTGTCTCAGCCTAGCCCAGTGGCTTCTAGGGTTGTGTCCCAGGGATCGTCCGCCACGCCGGTGCGAACCGGGCGAGGCGAGAAAGCCCGCGTGGCATTGCTTGGTGGGGCTGGAGTCGATCTCGATGCCAACTCTGTGCTGAGCTGGGATGCGGAACGCCGGCCTTCCGTAGAGCGAGGCCAGGCCAGGTTCGAGGTTCCCCATCAGGCGCCGGGAGCTAGGTTCGCGGTGTCCGCCGGGCCCTATGTTATTTCCGTGGTGGGTACCAAGTTCCACGTCGGCGTGGACGATGATCGAGTTTCGGTCGAGGTCGAGCAAGGTGTTGTCGAGGTGTGGCGTGGCGCTCGGTCGGTTCGGCTCGTTCAGGGGGATTCGTGGGCTGGTCCGATCCGCGGGCTGGACTCCATGGTGGGCGACCGGCGGCCATCCCTGGCCGGGGCGTCCTCACGGCGCGCGTCTGCGGCGGACAGTCCAGTGCGGGCCGAAAACGGCCCGGCAAGCGTGGAACTGGCGGCAGCGCGCTCGGCGCTCAGCCAAGGTCGTCCGGAAGATGCGCTTACCATGCTTACTCACTGTGCGAAGGGGGTGGGTCCGGCGGCGGAGAATGCGGCCTACGAGATGGGCCGCGTCTTGCGCGATGGCCTGCGTCGGCCTCGGGCGGCAGTCACGGCGTGGGTCACCTACCGGACGCGCTTCCCCAACGGGTTGCTGCGGGCAGAGACGGACCTGTCAATCTTGGAAACCTTGGCCAGGGTCGGCGACCGGGCCGCGGCGCTTGTCGAGGTGGAGTCTTTCCTGGCGCGCTATCCGAATAGCGAGCGTCGCGACGAGGTGGCCAGGCTGGCTGCGAGACTGCGCGGAGCAACCGGGCCGTGAAAGTGGATGGGGCAACCCGAGCAGGCCGGCCGAAAGGCCAAGGTCTGGCGAGTTCTTCGTGGCTGCTGGTCCTCGCCGGGATATCGTGTACCTATCCCGTCGAACTGCCTGGGGTGCTGGTCGATGCGGGGAGGAATACTGGAGGAACCGGCGGACTTGCAGGCTCGGACGCGTCGGTCGACCAGCTCAGTTCGAATGACAGGCCGTGGTTCTACGGTTGTCCGAACCCTAAACCCGTCAACATCACGAAAGCGTCGAACACGGTCGAGATGATCATTGCCCTCGATCGTTCCACATCCATGCAGCAGCACGCGTTCGATTCAAAGCAGGCTATTCTGGATGCGATCAAGAAGCATCCGGGAATCAAGTTCAGTCTTGAGCAGTTCCCCTGGTCGCGCGACTGTAACAACGGCGCGGCTTGTTGTGCGAGCCAGGTTTCTTTCTCGCCCGCGCCCAACCAGTCGACCAGTATTGCGACTCAGTTGGGGTGCGGACCAGGCGATGCGGGTTGCCCCCCCACGGGGGATGATTCGCCATCTCACTTGGCATTGCGTCAATGCGGCGACTTCTTCGCCGGGGATGGATCTCAGTGGGCTTTTTCTCGTTTTGTCTTGCTGATGACTGATCGAGATCCGACCTGTGGGGGCGATGTTTTTCCGGGACCTTGCAGCGAGGCGACTGACGAGGCTGCCAAGCTGGGCGCGCCAGGTGTTAGCGTGCAGATTTTCGTCGTCGCGCTCAATAGCGACGGAGCGAGTGTAGACTGCCTGAACAAAATCGCAGCCGCCAATGCGTATAGCATCGGCGGCAGCGACCAGCAGTTCTTCTCGGCGACGGACCAGACGGAGCTGGGCCAGCGGCTCGGTGACATCATGACCTTGGCGGAGAAGCCCTTGTGCGAGTTTCTCTTGCACGCGCCCTACGACAACCCGGATCAGTTGGAGGTAACCGTCAACGGCCAGAGCGTAGGGTACGATCCAGGCGGCCAGAATGGGTGGAAACTCTCCGACCCCTACACGCTCGTGCTTTCCGGATCCTCCTGTACCGGTGTGAAGGCCGGCCAGACCGTTACCGTGGCGGCCTGTTCCTCCTGAGCTTGGTCTCCCGCCACCCCGTCCGAAGATCAGGTGCGCCGGCGCAGCAGGTAGCGCAGCAAGGGCGCGGTGTGCAAGGCTTGGACCATTTCGCCCCTGTCGATGAGATCGGGGATTTCGGCCAGTGGCACCAGGTGAACGCGCAGATCCTCGGTCGCCTCGGGTTGGGCACGGCCTAGCAGGGACACGCCTTCGGCAAGATATGACGTGGTGATGTTGTTCTGCAGGGCAGGGTTGGCCGAAAGGCGGGTGAGCACCGACCAGCGACCACCCCCGTATCCGGTTTCCTCGGCCAGCTCGCGCCGAGCCGCGGCCTCGATGTCCTCGCCTTCGTCGACCGTCCCGGCCGGGATCTCGTAGTGCACATCCCCCAGGCCAGGACGGTACTGTCGGATCAGAACCACCTGTTCAGCCGCGGTCACCGCGACTACGTTGACCCAGGGTGGGTACTCGCAGATCCAGTAGTCGGCGATCTCACTCCCATTGGGCAGGCGGAAACGTTGGTGGCGCAGCACCAACCAGGGCGGCTTGCGGAAGAGATACCTGGTGTCGAGCGCCTGCCACGCGGCTGGATCGTCTGCAAACCGACGGGGCAAAGCCGACTACTCCTGGCCGGCTCGCAGGGCGCGAGGGCGATTCGAGGCAGACGAGGCGAAAAAAAACTTCTGCGGCACGAAGACCAGTATTCAGTATCATGCGGCGCTCGACAAGACATGAAGGACAGGCAATCTGCAAAATGGCGCCGCCAAACCCGCCAGGCTCGCCGAGAGCGTACCGCTGCTGGCGGGGAAATGGTTTTCGGGTACGCTAGCCGGTCATCCCCGTGAGTGAAAAGCGAGACTACTACCAGGTGCTCGGCGTATCCCGCCAAGCTGATGCGTCTGAGCTGAAGCGGGCATACCGCAAACTTGCCCTTGAGCTACATCCAGACCGGAACCCCGGTGACAAGGAGTCCGAGGCTCGCTTCAAAGAGGCGTCCGAGGCCTATCAGGTGCTGGCGGACCAAGAAAAGCGCGCGCTCTACGATCGCTACGGCCACGAGGGGCCGCGTGGTGGCGGTTTTGGTGGCGGTTTCGGCAGTGTGAACGACATATTCTCGGCGTTCTCGGACATCTTCGGCGACATGTTTGGCGGCGGATTTGCCGGAGGCGGAGCCGGGCGCGGGTCCGACATCGAGACGCAGGTTCACCTGACCTTGGCCGAGGTGGCCAGCGGAGCGACGAAGGAAGTGAAGGTGCAACGGCGCGCTGTCTGCCAGGATTGCGCCGGCTCGGGCGCCGCCCATGGCACCTCGCGTGAGGCCTGTCCGCAGTGTCGGGGTCGCGGCCAAGTCGTTCACGCACAAGGCTTTCTGCGCATCTCCACCGCCTGTCCCTTGTGCCGCGGCGATGGCTCGGTCGTGCGCAAGCCTTGCCCTGCGTGCAGCGGGAGTGGCCTGCGGGTTGGGGAGGAGAGTCTGCAGATTAGCGTGCCCAAGGGCGTGGAGGATGGCTCCACCCTGCGTCTGGCCGGGCGAGGCGAGGGAGTGTCGGGGGGCGGACGCCCGGGGAACCTGTACGTCCACATTCGGGTTGAGGACGATCCGCGCTTTGAGCGGGATGGCGCCGATCTGCACACTGAGGTCGCCGTCTCTTTCCCGCAGGTCGCGCTGGGGACGACGGTGAAATCACAGTCGCTGGAGGGCGAGGTCGACGTCGCGCTTGCCCCGGGTACGCAACCAGGCGCGACTGTGGTTCTGCACGGCCAGGGCTTGCCCCACCTGCAGGAGCGTGGCCGTGGCGATCTCATCGTGCACATCAAACTGGTGGTGCCGCCGTCACTTTCGCGAGAGCAGGAGGAAGCTCTGCGCACCTTTGCCGCTGCGGGAGGCGAAAAGGTCGAACCACCGTCGGAGAAGCGGGGCATCTTCGGTCGCCGCAAGAAGAACTGACCCCGCTGCATAAGTTCTTCGATTCACCGACGGCCGACGATCTACTGCGGAACCCTGGGAGGGTTCCGCACCTCCCGCGATGGGCTTCGGCGAGCAAAGCTCGCCTGCGCNNCATCGGGCCGGCTTGTCGGCCGGTACCCGAAGGCGAATGTGACTAGGCAAGACTGGCCGCTCGGCTCACTGCTTTTCCTTCTTGGCCTCGGCCTTCTTGGTTTCGACCTTGGGCAACGCGAAGGAAAGGGCAGGAACGGGTTGGTCGCGCTGGTAGAGCCAGGAATATGCGAACACTGAGGCCAGGACGCGCTTGCTGTAGTTGCGGGTTTCGTCGTAGGGAATCGTTTCAAGAAACTCGTCAAGTTCCAAGCCGCCGCGTTCGCGCAGCCAACGATCCACGGCGGCCTCTCCCGCGTTGTATCCGGCGATGGCCAGGGGCAAGGCTCCACCAAAGTGCTCCAGCAGGAAAGCCAGGAAGAGCGAACCCACTTCGAGGTTTTTGGACGGGTCCAGTAGGGTTTCGCGGGTCACTCGTCGGTTGGCAAACCGCTGAGCCGTGCGTATCAGCATCTGAGTCAGCCCCAGGGCGTTGGCAAAGGATTCAGCCTTGGGGGAGAAGGCGCTCTCCTCGCGCATAATGGCGAGTTGCAGGGCCTCGGGCACGCGGTTGGCTTTGCTGTTCTTGCTCACCAGTTCGGGGAAGGCACGCGGATATGCCAAGCGCCACTCGGCATCGCGGCGCGCACCCGTCGGATACGACCAGCGGTAGGCGGTCAGGATGGTGCGAGGTATGGCGTGCGAGGCATTCCACAGCCGGCCACGGTCAAGCAGGATCGCGGTGATCCAGTACCCGTCCTCTCGCGCAGGCGAATTGACTGCGACTTGCGTTTCCGGCGCGTGGTCAGAAAGAGCCAAACCCAGGCGGGCCAACTCGCGGCGGGCCTCGCTGCCTAGGCCCAGGCGGGCCAACTCGACCGCGCGTAGGAAGCCCGGTTCGTCGAAGAGGGGCTGGGGGCGAAAGTCCCACGCAGATTGTTTCTTCGCCGTCGGCAGCGCTGGTCGCAACTCGCGCAACAGGCCGGCGCGCACCAGGGGAAAGCTGTGGCGCATTCGCTCGAGCGCAAACAGCGCATAGAGGGAGAGTGGATACTCTCGTATCGCGCGCGTGTAGGCTTGCTGGGCCTGGTCCTTGGCGCCTTGCTTTTCGAAGATGCGACCTCTCCAGTAGTGAGCCCGGCCAGCGGCGTAGTAGATCTCTTCGCGCGGAAAACGACGAATGTCCTCGGCGAGCCAGTTTGCGGCCTTCTCCAAGTCGCCCGCGCGCCAGGCTGCGAGGGCCAGGCGCCAGAGGGCCTCGCTGGCTACATCGCCCTTGGGATACCGGTCGGGCAGATCGCGCAGGCGCTGTTCGGCGCCATCGATGTCGCCGCCATCGGTCAGCACCTCGGACGCGCGCAAACAGGCGTCGTCGGCGAGACGGTGCTCGGGAAACTCGGATTCGATGCGGGAGTAGAGCGCGAGGGCCTTGTCACGCTCGCCCGCTCCCGCCAGGCTGCGCGCCCCTTGATAGAGCGCGCGCACCACCAGGTCGTGGTTCTGCGCGCGCTGGCACGCGGTCTCGGCTTCGGCAAAGAGCGGCGCCGCGCGCGTGCGTTGGCGTTGCTTCCACACCGACTGGGCGCGGTGAAAGCGCGCCACGCAATCAGTGGCCGCGTCTAGTCCCGGCGCGGTCAAGGCTGCGGCAAAGGCCGCCTCGGCAGCAGAATTCTGGTTCTTGTCGAACAGGGCCATGCCTCGCGTGGCCCATTCTTCGGCGCTGTAAGTGACTAGAGCGGTCCTCTTTTCAGGGTCTGCCGACTGAGCCAAGGCTTGCAAGTCCTCGTCCGCGCGGTTGGCCCAGGCTTCCAGGGGCGCCTCGGCCCAGATGTGCCGGAGAGTCGTAGCGATTTCTTCGGCCGGGCGCTGCAACTGTTGCATGGCCTCGGCCAGACGAAACTTGGCTTCGGCCCGGCGCGGTCCGGCAGGGAAGCGGTCCAGGAAAGCCTTTGTTTCGCTCTCCACCTCGGACCAGCGCTTCTTCGCGATCAAGGCGTCAATCTTAACCAGCACCGCCTCGGCCTCGGGCACCGTGTGACCAGGCACGCGGGCTACCCAGGCGAGCGCACCTTCGGCATCGCCCCGGCGCAAGCGGCAGCGAGCCGCGTAGCCGGCGTGATAGGGACCGAGCTCAGCGTAGCTGGACCACAAATCCTCGAACAGGTCGCCCGCCGCCTGCCAGGCGTTCAGATTCATGTGGGCCAAGGCCAGGAGAAAACGGGCCTGGTTGCGCTCGGGTGCGTGCGGGGACATCGCCGCCAGTGCGCGGGTCAGCTTCTGCGCGGCGGTGGCGAAGTCGCCAGCGCGAAAGAGTTCGGCCCCGGCGCGGGCCGGTCCCGAGGCAAAGAATGGTTCGAGCCAGCGCTTGTCGAACGGCACCGCGGCGCGGGTAGTGGCTGGAGCGGTTACCTCACCAGTCGCCTCAGTGGCGGCAGCCTCTTCGCCTTCCCGCAGTTCGACGGCAAGGGCGGTATGGGGCAAGAGAAAGAGCGCTAGAGCACCGAGCGGTTTGGCGGACCGAGTGAAATTGCGCAGTTNNGGGACGCGACGCAAATGCGCGATTTCGCGACGGGAGACAAACCGTTCGGTACTCTAGCAGCGCGGCGCTCGATAGTTTCTGGGTGGGCACTTTTGCGGCTAGGGAGCCTTGGCGGGCTGTGGGGCGGGCGCCTTGTCAAGCAGTCCGGCTTTGCGGTTCTCGATCTGACGGATGCCCTGGAATTCGACGGTGAGGTTGCTGATGCTTTGGTCAAGCAGGTTGATGTCGTCTTCCAGCATGGCGTTCTTCTGTTTGAGCAGGCGGAGGTCGTGGCTCAAGCGCGCGACCGCCCACAGAATAATGAGAAGGTTCGGGATCAGCGCAATGACGGTGTAGACGGCAAACTGGGGGTCAAGGAAATTCAGAAGGCTCATCGAACGATCCAACCGTGACAGTACACGCTTTCTTGACTATTGACCACCTCGCCTGCCTATACCTCGCCTACCGCCAGAGACAGACGCGATCGCGCCCCGTGCGCTTGGCCTCGTACAGGGCGTGGTCGGCGGCTGCGACGAAGCCCTGAGCATCCACTATGCGGGCGTCCTGGATGGCTGCGACCCCGGCGCTGACGGTGATCGGGATGTTTTTCCCGGCGAAGACAAAGATCTGTTTGGACACCGTATGTCGTACCCGTTCGGCGATGATCCGGCCTTGGGCGATGTCGGCGCCCCGGCAAATGATAGAGAATTCCTCGCCTCCAACGCGCGCAAACACGTCCTCGACGCGCACGATTCCTTGTACGGCGGCGGCCATCTCGGCCAAGACGTAGTCGCCCGCGGGGTGGCCGTAGGTATCGTTGACTTCCTTGAAATGGTCTACATCGAAGGTCACCAGCGCGAGGGACGTCTTCTGCCGGAAAGAGTAGGCGAACTCACTCTCCACCCGGTCGGTGAAGTACTTCTTGTTGAAGGCTTTGGTCAAATCATCGCGCAAGGCCGATTCGTACATCTGGCGCTGAAAGGTCTCGTCCAAGCTGTCGTGGTAGGTGAACTTCAGGACCGTTCCCGAGCCCACCAGGATCTTGTCCCCATCTTCCAGCTCCTGACTTTCGATACGTGTGCCCCGGCAGAAGGTACCGTTGGTGGATCCGAGGTCGCGCAGCAGCGCCTTGTCGCCGTCCACAAGGATCTCGCAATGCTCGCGCGACACACCGTCATCGATCATGCGCACCTGAGCCTTCTGGCCACGGCCAATGACAGTCCGCTCGCGGGTGAGCTTGTACATCTCGCCCATGGCGCTTCCGGCCAATACGATCAGACAGGCGCAGTCTCGCTTCGAGGGAGTCTTGACTGAGCCCGGCGGCTTCTCCTCCACGCGTGTGACATCGTCCCAGGTCACGTTGGGTACCTCATAAATGCTACCACCGAAGTGCTAGCCGTCGACGAGCCGACGGGCAAGGGCGCGTAGCGGCTCGGCATGTCTATCAAATAGGGAAAGAGCGTCAAGCGCGGTTTGGGTGAGCACATGTAGTCGCTGGCGAGCCTCGGTTTGCGTGGTCACATGGTCTTCATCGGCAAGATCGTCGACGTGCTGAAACGCCACGCCGTAGTGCTTGCCGAATCGCACCAGCGCCTCCTCTTGGGCTGGCCCAGCGCCCGCCAAGACTGCGCCTACCTCTAGCGCAGCTCGGAACAACGCGCCGGTCTTCTCCGCGGCAAGACCCTCCACCGCCTGCAGCGATTCGGGCTGCGGCTCCCCCAAATCGCGCGCCTGGCCACGCACCATACCCGACATTCCGGCGCCCTTGGCCAGAGCTGCGACCGCGCGCAGGTGGCGTTGCGCGACAAGGGGGTCACCGGTCGCGGCCAGGGCGCCCGCGCCCGCCTCAGCCAGCCACTCGAAAGCCAGAGTCAGCAAGGCGTCCCCGGCCAGGATGGCGATTGCCTCGCCGAACACCTTGTGACTGGTGGGCTGTCCGCGCCGGAGGTCGTCGTCATCCATGGCGGGGAGGTCATCGTGGATGAGCGAGTAGCAATGAACCATCTCCACCGCCGCGGCCGCGAGGCGCAAGGGCTCGTCGGGCTCGCGGCCAAGCGCCTCGGCAGCCGCCAGCACGAGCAGGGGACGCAGCCGCTTGCCTGGCGCGAGCAAAGAGTAGCGCATGGCCTCGACCAAGCGGCCCGGATCCGCATCCGTCGGCACAACTGCGATCCGCGCAGCGAGCAGAGCATCGATCTCAGCACGCCGGGTTCGCAGCCAGGATTCCAGATCGAAATTGCTCACTCGTTGTCTTCGTGATCTGGTGGTGGAGCAAGCGGAGCCGTGCGGGGGTTGCCGCCGGCCGTGGACAGGAGAACTTCGACTCGCTTTTCCGCCTGGTCGAGCTGCTCGGCACCGCGGCCGCAGAGGCGCATGCCTTCTTCGAAGCAACCGAGCCCTTCTTCGAGAGTGAGGTTGCCCCCTTCCAGACGTTCGACCAACACGCGCAAGCGGGCCAGGATCTCGTCGAACTTGACCGGCTCTGAAGTTGGTGGGGGCGCGCCGTGTGCCATGCGGACAAGCATTGTACCAAGTCGCGTGGCGCCGGGAATCTAATTCGGGCGATCGCGTGTCGGTCCCGGATCCGGGCCCCCGCCGTCCGCCCGGTCTTCCAACCGGCTCCGAATCGTCGAGAGGCGGCAGCAGTGCTATCGTGGAAGCTAGCGTGACCAGCGAAGGCGTCGTCCTGCACGACAGAAAGCGCAGGGGCCGGTTTGGCCTGCGGGCCCAGATACTGCTCGGCCTGGCCGCCGTCACGCTCCTTGCGATCCTCACCACTGGGTTCCTCGCCCTATGGGCAGCCGGCGCGACTCTGGGCGTTCATCGTGAGACCGAGGCAGTGACGTTGGCGTCAGCCGCCGCGCGAATGGCGTCGGCAATCGTGGATCGTCAGGTCGACATCTTTTCGCCGGAGAGTCGGGAGCAGCTTCGGGCGGCTCTGGCCTCATTGTCCGAACGTTCGGGTGGTATCCAGTTCTCTGTGCTGTCGGCCGGCCGCGGTGTGGTCGCCTCCTGGCCGCCGCGCGCGGCCCGCGACGTTGATCCACCGATCGCCAACAGTGTTGTGGCGGGGATACCACCTGTGATCCAGTACCGTGATTCGCAGAGCGGCGGCGCAACCCAGTTATTGGCGTACGCCGGCATTGAGGCCAAAGGGCGGATCGTCGGCGCGGCCCGGGTGGTGCTGGATGCGCCCGCGCCGGTGCAGGTAGTTTTGCGGCGCTCAGGTTGGCTGCTGCTGGGTCTGGTCTGCGGTGATGCGTTGCTGGTCTTGGCCTTGGGCTACTTCGTGCTGACCCAGATGGTAGTGCGGCCTCTGCGCAAAATGGAGCAAGCCACCGCTCAGGTTGGAGTGGGCGATTGGGACCAGCACATCGACCTCCCGGGCCCGTCCGAGCTGAGCGCGCTCGCCCGCGCCTTCAACCAGATGACTTCGTCGCTGGCGGCCCAGCGCGAGCAGCTCATTCGCTCCGAGAAGCTCGCGTCGGTCGGGCAACTGGCGGCGGGTGTGGCGCATGAGATCGGCAATCCACTTGCCGCGATCTTGGGCTACGTCGACATCCTGCGCGCGGATGCGGCGGGAACCGGCGCCTTGCCGGAGGCGGAACGTCGTGATGCCCTCGACCGAGTCAAGGCCGAAACCCAGCGGATCAATCGCATCATACGCGACCTGCTCGAGTACTCGCGCCCCAGCCATGAAGAGCCTTCGCTCATCGATCCGCTTGCCGTAGTTCGCTCGGCGCAGGCACTCTTGGCTCCCCAGGCGCGCTTGCGCGAGGTGCGCATGACGGTGACGCCGGAAGCAGGCCCATGGCCTGCGGTCATGGTGTCGCAGGGACGCATGACCCAGGTTCTGGTGAATATCCTGCTCAACGCGGCCGATGCCATGACCGGCGAGGGCCAGGTGGCCATCACATGTGAGAGTGCGGCGGGACGAGTGCGCATCGCGGTCAGCGACCAGGGCCCCGGCATTGGGCGTGAGCTTCGCCGCAAGGTATTCGACCCTTTTTTCACCACCAAACCACCCGGCCAGGGCACCGGACTCGGGCTCTCGATCTCGCGAGCTATCGTGGAAAGCTACGGCGGCACGCTTGAACTGGACCCCGAGGTGTCAACCGGCGCCCGCTTCGTGATCGACTTGCCGGCGGCCTAGCTCTGCCGGCAATCAAGCAGCAGTACGGTAATATTGTCGGTGCCGCCGGCGTTGTTCGCCGCCTCGACCAGTTTCTGGGCGGCATCGTCCAGGTCAACCCCCACCTTGAGCAGGTCGCGGATGGTCGGAGATTCCACCATGCCCGACAGCCCATCCGAGCAGAGCAGAAAGATATCGCCGTCCTTGACCTCGGCAGCCGAGATGTCGACTTGCACCGTGTCTTTCATGCCAAGGGCGCGCGTGATCACGTTTCGGTGCGGGAATTTCTTCTGCTCATCCTCCGACATGCCCGGCCGGGCCTCCTTGTAGTCCTCGAGCAGTGAATGGTCACGCGTGAGTTGCTCGACCGCGCCGTCGCGGACCCGATAGCAGCGCGAATCGCCCACGTGGGCAATGTAGAACTTGTCTTCGAAAATTTGACCCATGACCACGGTGGTGCCCATGCCGGTCATGCGCACGTCACGGGTGGCGGCTTCGTGGATCTTCTTGTTGGCCTGCTTGATGGCCACCACCAAGCGGTTCTCCAGGTACGACAGCGCCCGGTCCATCTTGTACGGCCAGGTGGCGTCGTCGTCTTTGGAACGGGCAAAGAACTCGCGGATCACGTCGGCGGCCATCTTCGAGGCCACCTCGCCGCTGGCATGGCCACCCATTCCGTCGGCGACAAGGAAGAGCTGTTCGTCCTCGATGAGGCAGAAGTAGTCTTCGTTGTGGTTGCGTTTTAGCCCGGGATCCGTCTTGGCAGCGTAGCGGATATGCATAGTCAGCCCGTACAGTTGAGCGTTGTCCGTCGCTCCTGTCAACCTTGGAGCGCACCATCGAGGGGTGAAAGGCGATGCTTTCCGTTGTTGACGGTGTGTCGTCCCGTGGATAAGGTACTGAACGAATGTCTATCCCTCCGCGGGGCAAAGGGCGCAAAGCCACGGCCAATAAACCCGCAGCCACAAAGTCTCGGCCCACAAAACCACCAGCCGCCCGTTCCCCCGACGCGCCCGCGTCGGCGGTGTCGGTTGTGGCACCGCACACCGCGGCCATTTTGGCCATCGGGGACGAGGTCCTGCGCGGCGAGATCACCAACAGCAACGCGACCTTTCTTGCCGAACGACTTTTCGATGCGGGCTTGGATGTTTGTGAACAGCGGGTTGTGGCTGACGACGCCACGGCGATGCGACGTGCTTTGCAAGAGCTGGCGCAGCGCGCCTCGGTTGTAGTGGTGACCGGAGGGCTCGGTCCAACCGAGGACGACCGCACGGTGGACGTCGTGGCGGACATGTTAGGGGTTGAGGCGGAGCCGCACGGCGCTTCGCTGGAGGCGATGAAGGCGCGCTTCGCCGCGCACGGCTTCGAGCTGACGCCAAACAACCTGCGCCAGGTGCGCGTGCCCCACGACGCCGAGACGCTGACCAACGAGGCTGGCATCGCGCCCGGCTTCTTGGTTCGCATCGCGGGGCACGCGGCCTACTTTCTCCCCGGCATCCCGCGCGAGATGGAGCGGATCTATCTCGACCACGTGGCGCCGAGGTTGCGGGCTCACATGGCCGCGCAGGGGGTTCCCGTTGCGGCGGTGCGCACCTGGCACGTCTACGGCATGGGCGAATCGCACATCGATCACCGCCTGGCCAAACTGCTCGAAAACATTCCCAATGCGACTCTGCACTTTCGCACCGACGCGCCGGAGAACCACGTCAAGGTGATCATCCGCGGGCCCGACACCGGGAAGAACCAGGAACTGCTGGAGCAGGTGGATCGCGACCTGCGCAAGCGCATCGGCCCCGGGATTTACGGCATAGACGGCGAAAGCTTTCCCCTAGTGGTGGGGCAAGCCCTGCGCACAGCCGGTGTGACGCTGGCGCTGGCCGAGTCGTGTACCGGCGGCGAGGCAGGCCAGATGATCACGGCCGAACCCGGCGCAAGTGACTTCTTCCTAGGCAGCGTGGTGGCCTACTCCAACGATGTGAAGATCAATGTTCTGGGTGTGAAGGCTGCTACCATCGCCGAGTCTGGGGCGGTCAGCGAGCCCTGCGCCAAGGAGATGGCCGAAGGGGCGAAGCGCGTGACCGGCGCTGCCATCGCGGTTTCCATTACGGGCGTGGCGGGTCCGGCAAAAGAGCGCGACCCATCCGCGTCGGGCGCGGGCGAAAAGCCGGTAGGAACCGTGTGTTTTGGCCTTGCCGGCGCCAAGTCCACCAAGGCCGTCAGCAAGCTTTTCAGCGGCGACCGCGAGCGCATTCGGCGGGCAGCGGCCTACTTCGCTCTCGATCTCGCGCGCCGCCACTCTCAGTGATGCAGGAGAATTGCATGGTGCCCTCGGAAAAGAACGAACACAGCAAACCCGAATCCAGCAAGCCTGCGCCGGCAGCGCACGAGCGAGACCCGGCCCGCGACAAGGCCATCGAGTTGGCCGTGTCCACGATTGAAAAGCAGTTTGGCAAGGGCAGCATCATGCGCCTGGGCGATGAAATCCCCGCGCCCGAGGTGCGCGTCGTGCCGACCGGATCGCTCGGACTGGACATCGCGCTCGGGGTCGGCGGGTTGCCGCGCGGCCGTGTGGTCGAGATCTACGGTCCGGAGTCTTCGGGCAAGACCACCCTGGCGTTGCACGTGGTGGCGCAGGCGCAGAAGCTGGGCGGCATTTGTGCATTCGTCGACGCAGAGCACGCGCTGGATGTCGCCTATGCACGCAGGCTGGGCGTGCGCACCGATGATCTCTTGGTGTCGCAGCCAGATCACGGTGAGCAGGCACTGGATATCACCGAGATGCTGGTCCGCTCCGGGGCGGTGGATGTAGTGGTGGTGGACTCGGTGGCCGCATTGACCCCGCGCGCGGAGCTGGAAGGCGAGATGGGTGATTCGCACATGGGCCTGCAGGCGCGCCTGATGAGTCAGGCCCTGCGCAAGCTGACCGGCACCATCTCCAAGTCGCACACCCTGGTGATCTTCATAAACCAGATTCGTATGAAGATCGGCGTGATGTTTGGCAACCCCGAGACCACCACGGGAGGAAACGCGCTCAAGTTTTACGCCAGCGTGCGGCTCGACATCCGGCGCGTCGGCGCTCTGAAAGACGGCGAGAAGGTGGTGGGCAACCGCACCCGGGTGAAGGTGGTCAAGAACAAGATGGCGCCGCCGTTTCGCGAGGTGGAGTTCGACATTCTCTACGGTGAGGGCATCAGCCGGGAGGGTGACCTGGTCGACCTGGCCGCCGAGTGCGGCGTGGTCGAAAAGTCGGGCGCCTGGTTCGGCTTCGAGGGCGAGCGCATCGGACAGGGTCGGGAGAACGCGCGCCTGTATCTGCGCGAACACGCTGACATTGCCAAGAAGATCGAGTCCAAACTGCTTGCGCACCATGGGGTCAAGCGCGAGGTGGGGCCGCCGGTGTTGGCTGCCGGGCCGGCGGCTGGCGGGCCGGTTGGCACGGTGCGCCCCATGGCGCCACAGCCCAAGACCCAGGTCCCCGACAAGCGACGGTAGTTGTTCGCGGCGGAAATCTTGTCGCGCCGGGGTCCGGTGCATACTACGATTCCTGAAATGGCTGCCAAGAAATCCGGCCCCGAGAGCCCCATCGAGATTCCCGAGATCATCGCAGTGCTCCCGCTGCGCAACTCCGTCCTGTTTCCTGGCTCGATCATACCCATCGACGTAGGGCGTAAGAAATCAGTCAAGTTGGTCGAGGAGGCGATTTCGAAGGAGAGGCCGGTTATCGGCATCGTCACGCAACGTGATGCTCGCACCGAGGATCCCGGCCCCGCCGACCTCTACACGGTGGGCTGTGCCGCGCGCATCCTAAAGGTGATCAAGCTGGCCAAGGATAGCTTCTCGGTGATTCTGCAGGGGATCTCGCGCGTCCGGTTGCTGGAGACAGGGACACAAGATCCCTTCATGACGGCCAAAGTGCAGGTGTTGCCTGACCCGCTCGGCACCAATCTCGAGATGGACGCGCTGGTGCTCAATCTCAAGGATGTTGTCAAACGAGTGTTCAAGCTCATGCCGGAGCTACCGAAAGAGGCTTCCACGCTCATCGACAGCGTTACCGAGCCCGGGCAGATCGCCGACCTCATCACTTCGAATCTCGACGTTCAGGTCGACGAAAAGCAGGAGATCCTCGAAATCTTCGACCTCAAGGCCAGGCTGCGCCGCGTGCTGCAGTTCCTCTCGCGCCAGCACGAGGTACTGAAGGTCCGCGAGAAGATCAACACCCAAGTGCAGGAGGAGATGGGGCGCAACCAGCGCGAGTACGTTTTGCGCCAACAACTCAAAGCCATCAAGGAGGAGTTGGGCGAGATCGACGACACAGGCGGCGACCTGGACGACTTCCGGGAAAAGATCGCGGCGGCCAAGATGCCCAGCGAGACCGAGAAGGTGGCAGTCAAGCAACTGGAGCGTCTCAAGGTCATGCAGCCCTCGTCGGCTGAGTACACGGTGACCCGCACCTATCTGGAGTGGCTGGTCGAGTTGCCCTGGGCGATCGCGACCGAGGACAAGCTGGACATTCCCGCGGCCCGCGACATTCTCAACGCCGACCACTACGACCTGGAGAAGGTCAAGAAGCGCATTCTGGAATACCTGGCGGTGCGCAAGCTGAAGACCGACAAGAAGGGCCCGATCCTTTGTCTGGTGGGCCCGCCCGGCGTGGGCAAGACCTCGTTGGGCAAGTCCATCGCGCGCGCCTTGGGCCGAAAGTTCATGCGTGTGTCGCTGGGCGGGGTGCGCGACGAGGCCGAGATTCGCGGTCACCGCCGCACCTACGTCGGGTCGCTGCCGGGTCGAGTCGTGCAAGGCATGAAGAAGGCGGGCTCCAACAACCCGGTTTTCATGCTCGACGAGATCGACAAGCTGGGGCACGACTTCCGCGGGGATCCGGCGGCTGCCTTGCTGGAAGTTTTGGACCCGGAGCAGAACCATGCCTTCTCGGACCACTACCTGGAGGTGCCCTTCGATCTGTCCAAGGTCATGTTTATCGCGACGGCCAACATTCTCGACCCGGTGCCGCCGGCGCTACGCGATCGGCTTGAGGTGCTGGAGATCCCCGGCTACACCCGCGAAGAGAAGCTGAACATCGCCAAGCAGTTCCTCATCAAGAAGCAACTGGATGAGCACGGCCTGGGCGGCGAGCGTATGATATTCGAGGATGCTGCGGTCGGTGAGATCATCGACAGCTACACGCGTGAGGCGGGTGTGCGCAACCTCGAGCGTGAATTGGCCAACGTGATTCGGGCAGTAGCCGTGCTGGTGGCGGAAGAGAAGGCCACGGAAAAGGAGACCATCACCATGGCCCGTGTGCCCGATTTCTTGGGCCCGCAGAAGTACCTGCCCGAGGTGGCGGAGCGGACCGCTGAAGCCGGCGTCGCCACCGGCCTGGCCTGGACACCGGTGGGCGGCGATATTCTGTTCATCGAAGCGACCCGCATGAACGGCAAGGGCAATCTGGTTCTGACCGGCCAGCTTGGTGACGTGATGAAGGAGTCAGCGCAAGCGGCGCTGTCATTCATCCGCGCGCGGGCTCGCTGGCTCGGGCTCGACGAAATGTTCCTCGAGCGCAGCGACCTGCACCTGCACATTCCGGCGGGGGCCATTCCCAAGGACGGCCCGTCCGCGGGAGTCACGATGTTCATCGCCATGGTCTCGTTACTAACCGGCAAGCCGGTGCGTAGCGACGTGGCCATGACCGGTGAGATCACCCTGCGCGGGCTGATCCTGCCGGTGGGTGGCATCAAAGAAAAATTCCTGGCCGCGCACCGTGCCGGCATCAAACGCGTCATCATGCCCGAGCGTAACCGCAAGGACATCATCGACATC
>PMJO01000290.1 GCA_003158455.1 Myxococcales bacterium
CGGCTGCGTTGCTCCTCGGTCACAGGGAGCGCCAACGAGCGCAAGCCTGGTGCGGGTTTCGGGATTGCGGCCGCTCTGCTTGATAGCTTCCGCAAGTGCTATACAGTCCACATGGCCTTGTAGGATGCAATTGCCTTGCCGAGGTGCGCACACATGAGGATCAGCTGTCTGGCTACGATGATGACACTGGCGACGATGACTCTCCTGGGCTGTGGAGGAGGCACGACAGTGCAGCCCGACGCTTTCGAGCTTGACGGAACATGGACGTATTTGGGCCCCTCGGACGGGCCACATACGCTCAAGATCAGCAATGGATCGATGGTGTATGCTGATGAAGCTGGGCAGTGGTCATCAAACTGGACCATCAAGGAATACGACAACGGACTTCACCATTTTCAAGTTGTCTTTGAGTCTGGAACCGGGACGTATCTTCCGGTCGGACAGAATATGAGCGGAACATACGCCATAACTGATGCGATTCTGACGGTGCAGTTGGCGAATGGTCTAGGATCGTATGCGCCGATGCAGAGCCCCGGTACCTGTACCGAGGGGAGTACGTTCATACCCGACTGCAGGCTATACCTGAACCAGAAGTGAAAGAAGCCCGAAGGCGGTGCCAGCGATGCCACGTGCCTAGTCGAAATGAAGCAGGTTCTATCAGCGTCGTAGAACCCTGCCTCCCATGGCCCCCATGCTCAGCCTGTCGGCTAGCGGTTACCGCGTGGCCATTTCGTGGTCCGCGAGGCGGATCCGCGAGGTGCCCCGCTCCGCCCGATCGCGTTCATCAAGAGTGAGGACATCGCGAAGGAGATCCTCACCGCGATGCACCTACCTGCAGGAATCCCGAATCTGCATCCTGCCCGTCCGCCGCCGCGGCAGCATGGGCGGCGAGAACTGGCTGGACTGACTGGCGGCTTGGCGGGGTGCAGAGTCGGTAGACGGTGCTGCATGTATGGGACGCACCTCTCAAGGCACTCTGCCTGCGGTCGGATCCGCCTCGCGGAACCCGCGGTGGCACGTCGGTGGGCGTGGCGGCTCAGGGCGAGGGGCTCCGACGCAGAGAGACCCGTTCGAAATTACTGGAGTCTGTTTCATAAGTCCGGACCGAGCCTCGGCCGAGCGAGGAACCCCGGACGCAAGGCGTGAGGAGGAATACTCGACGTATTCCGACCACGAGCAACGAAGCGGCCGAGGTCCGCAGCCGGCCAAGCGACGCGGAGTGATTTATGAAACAGGCTCTAGACACTGGCCGTGGCGAGGCGATTTCTTGTCACGGATTGGCGGGGTGCCGGGCACTTTATGTGCATGCAACTCCGCGCGAGGCCCGCCTTGTCCGGCAAGACCGCGCGAAGGCGGACCACCATTGCGTAAGGCGACACAAATGAAACCAGAGCTTTTCTTCATGGCAGCGCTTGCGTCGATCGGCGCAGCCTTTTCGTGCGGCGGGAGGGGTTCGCCCGAGATCAGGGATGCTTCGCAGAATGTCGGCGCGGACGCGGCTGTGCTTCCTGGTTCGGGCGGGAGCACTGCCGGCACCGGCGGAGTCTTTGCAAGTGGCGGCATCGCGACCGGAGGTGTTCCAGGCAGCGGCGGTGTTGCCGCGACGGGTGGCACCCCCGCGTCCGGCGGCGGCACCGGCACAAGCACCGGCGGCACCGCGACCGGCGCTAGCACTGGCGGCAGCACCGCGTCCGGTGGCACCACCGCAATCGGCGGCACCACCGCGTCCGGTGGCACCACCGCGACCGGCGGCAGCACCGCGTTCGGTGGCACCACCGCGACCGGCGGCAGCACCGCGCTCGGTGGCACCACCACAGCAGGCGGCACCACAGCGACTGGCGGCAGCACCGCGTTCTGTGGCACCACCGCAACCGGCGGCACCACCGCAACCGGCGGCACCACCGCGTCCGGTGGCACCAGCACTGGCGGCACCACCGCAACCGGCGGCGTAGGTGGCGCTGGAGGCGCCACGGCGACCGGGGGCACCACGAATATCTCTTGGGATTTTCCCAACGACACCCAGGGGTGGCTGGGCGACTTTGCCGACTATCCTCCTGGGATAGGAACCGGGTACGATCTCCAGTACGGCTGGGCTGCGCTGCCCGCAGAGGTTGGCCCGGGTGGCGGGCTTCGACTCAACGGCAACAACCACAGCGACGACTTGTTCATGTACGTCATGTGTGAGATCACGGGTCTCGCGCCGCAGACCAGATATCTGCTCGACGTGGTGGCAGTCATTGACACCAACGCGCCGGCCGACTGCAACGGGATCGGTGGATCCCCTGGCGGGAGTGTCACCGTCAAGCTCGGAGCTTCGCCTATCCAGCCCCAAGCCTCCACTGACAGCCAAGGCTGGCTGCGTCTCAACATCGACAAAGGCAATCAATCAGTGGGAGGCGTCGACATGAAGGCCGTAGGAAACCTCGGCAATACCAACACGTGTCCCAACACGACCTACCAATCCAAGACATTCACGCTTTCCGGGTTCTCGGTGGCCAGCGCCGGCGACGGGACACTCTGGGTCATCCTGGGGACCGACTCAGGCTTCGAGGGCATCACCACGCTCTACTACGATCGCATCGCAGTCACTCTGCGGCCGAGTAAGTAGTCGCCCCATGTGGGAGCAAGGTATTCCGTAGTCCATATGTGGACGGCCTTGAATTCACTTGTCCGCACTGCGGTCAAGAGTAGCCTCGGGTACGTATGTTTGCATTGATCCTGTTTCCGCTCTTGCCACCAATACTGCTTTTCCAGCGCGAGGGAGAGCTCTCACCATGAGGGAATTTCCACGACTGGTCGCGCTCGTTCTCTTGCTCGCCGTTCCTGCTTGCAAGAAGCAGCCAGGTCATCTCATCGAGCGTGCTGTTGATCGGGTTTCTGACCGCATCGTTGAACGCTTCGCGAACGACGAACAGGCCCTCGCGATCGCCGCTCGATTTCTGTCCCCGAGTCCAGCCATTCTTGAAGCCGGCTCGTACCACGGCGAGACTGCCGTGGCGATGGTTCAGCGTTGGCCTGGGGCAACGATCTACAGCTTCGAACCGGTTCCTGAGCTGTTCGAGATCGCCAAGAAGAACACATCGGCATGGAGGAACATCCATCTCTCCGAGCTGGCGCTGAGCGACAAGGTTGGGACGGCCATCTTCCATCTGTCTGCCTTGGAGGAGAACCCCGACGCTTCTGTTGGATCCGGTTCGTTGCTAGAACCGAGCCATCACCTCGAGGGTTTTCCGTTTATCAAATTCGACAAAACCATCGCGGTCACGACCACCACGATTGACCAGTGGGCCAGTGTCAACCAGGTGAATAGACTCGATTTCATCTGGCTCGACATTCAGGGCCTTGAATTCCCGGTCCTGAAGGCCTCGCCCCGCATCCTGAAGACCGTCAGGGTGATCATGGCTGAAGTGGAATTCGTCGAGCTCTACAAGGGACAATCGCTGTATGCCGAAATTCGGCCTTGGCTCGAAGCGCAAGGGTTTGCGGAGGTCGCCACGGATTTTGCTCCCGAGGCGCCGCAAAGGGCCGACCTCAAGATGAAGAAAGCGATCTCTTGGTACGGCAATTCGATATTCGCGCGCAAGTGAACGGACGCGACGGCCACTGTCGGGCTAGCCACACGTTGAACGAAATGGCCAAAATGCGCGCGGTCACGCCGGACTCCACCTCTCGCCTGAGACGGCCATATCGAAACAGGTTTCGCCAAGGCACCACAGCCAAGATGCTGCCCAAGACCACGTGCGCCCAAAGGGTCACTGCGGTCCCCACGGATGATGGCGACCAATACCAATCGACTACTTGGCGTCGCTGTGCCAGGCCAAGCATGCCCTGATTTCGTCAGCGCTTTTGGCCGGCTCGAAGGTCGCGGTGGTCGTCCCGCCAAGGTCTTGTTCTTCCGCCCGAATCGACACTCTTGCGCCGCCGCTCATGTCCTGGACAAGACTCAACCTGATAACGTACGTATGGCCGGGCTTCATCCTGAGTGGGAAGATCCTTGAGCCGACGTTTCCCCGCCAGGCCATGTAGTCGCTTGCCAGCACGAGATCGTTCGGGGTTTGCACGACATGGCACCCCGGCAATAGCTCGAACGTCTGCATACCTTGGTCCGGCAGATCCTTGCCGTCTACCGACTTGAGAAGCGCCCCTGACGTGGGGGAGTCCGCGAGCGCGGCAAGCTTCGCAACCTCGCTCGCGTCGAGGTGGCGCCCTGGGTTGGGATACAACGGATAGGCGGGGACCTCGGAGACGCGCACCGCGCATGCCGAACCTGCTAGGCACAGCACGACACCGATTAGCTTGGTTCTGGCGAGCCGCATGGTGGCTTGTCGAGGGACGATGAGCTTCTACTCTAACACCATCAAAGCAGGAAGACTCGACGAAACTCCGAACGGCGGCGAACCCGCTGCCGAAACCGTGGATGTCGACCATGCGTACCGCAGCAGCTATATTCAAGCTCGCCCGAGAGCAGTGAGGGCCCGCGTGTATTTCAAATAGGATCGCATGGCGAAAGCAGCAACGTCTTCTTCATGGAATCGTGACTGGGTGTGGGCGGGGCTGCTGCTCGCCGCCACGTTCCTCGCATACCGGCCGGCATGGAACGGACAGTCGCTTTGGGATGATGATGTGTACATGACGCCACCGGACCTTCGTTCGGCAAATGGTCTGGGACAGATCTGGAGCGACCAAAGCAGGACGAAACAGTACTATCCCCTGGTTCACAGCGTCCTCTGGATGGAGAACCGACTCTGGGGGCAATCGACACTAGGCTACCATCTGCTCAATATCTTGCTCCATGGCTCTTGCGCATTACTCCTCGTGAGGCTCCTGCGGAGACTGCGCGTACCCGGAGCCTGGCTTGCAGGAGGAGTATTTGCACTTCATCCCGTGATGGTTGAATCGGTGGCATGGATAACGGAACTCAAGAATACCTTGTCTGGGGTCTTCTTCCTATGCGCGGGGCTGGCGTACCTGAAGTTCGACTGCAAACGGGACAAGAAGCACTACACTATTGCACTAGTACTCTTTCCTCTCGGACTCCTCGCCAAGAGCGCAATCGTCCCTCTGCCTGCGGCACTGCTCGTGATCTTCTGGTGGATGCGTGGACGAATAGAGTGGAAGCGTGATGTAGTGCCCTTGCTGCCGTTCTTCGCCATCGGCATTGCCTCGGGAGTGCTCACCACGTGGGTCGAACGCAGATTCATGGGTGCCGTGGGGACTGACTATGATCTTGCTTTTGTTGACCGATGCCTGATCGCAGGAAGGGCGGTCTGGTTCTACCTGTACAAGCTCATCTGGCCTGCCAACCTGATCTTCATCTACCCGCGATGGCACATTGATGCCACGGCGGCGCGCCAGTACCTGTTTCCTGCCGCGCTTCTGCTTACATCCGTGTTGCTCTGGAAATTGCGCAACCGCTCACGGGCGCCTCTAGCGGTACTGCTCTATTTTGCCGGAATGCTCTTTCCTGCACTCGGCTTTCTCAACATCTATTTCACCCGCTATTCCTTTGTTGCCGACCACTTTCAGTATCTTGCCTGCATCGGTCCGATAGCGGCCGCTGCGGCTCTCATCGCAAATGGAATCGGCATGTTGAAGGATCGGCTTCGGAGGCCGGCCCGGCCGCTGCTCTATGGCGTGCTACTGTCGGGCCTCTTCTTGCTGAGCCAGAGGCAGAGTGGCATGTATACCGATGCAGAGACCCTGTTTCGTGCGACCATCACAAATAACGATGATTGTTTGATGGCTCACAACAACCTCGGCATTCTGCTTGGGGGCACTGGACGAACTGATGAGGCCTTGGCTCATTACCGGAAGGCATTGGAACTTAGCCCCAATCGTGCCGACGCCCACTACAATCTCGGCATTGTGCTTGAGGGGCTGGGACGAACTGATGAGGCCTTGGCTCA
>PMJO01000174.1:0-3089 GCA_003158455.1 Myxococcales bacterium
GGATAGCCCTCGGCCAGGCAGGTCAGCATGTCCTGCAGCGTGATGATACGGTGATAGGATTGCACCTGATGGGCTTGCGCCTGCTGGTAGCAAGCCGCGGGAGGCTTCACGGCGAACTTGGCGATGTCGTAGCGCCACAGCTTCTCGGCGCATACGCCCTGTTTGACCAACGTCTTGACCCCGTCGCGGATCATGGCGCCGGCGTCCGCCTTGACGGTTCCTTCCAATGCTCGCTCGTTGTAGTAGATGAACAGGCGGCTCAAATCCATCACTTTCTTGCCTGCCTTTGCCTCCAAGAATTCCAGGCTGCCCACCAGCGCGTTGGCCGTGCAACTGCCCAACTGACCCTGGTTTTCAACCGGGGAACAGGTCGGGCGCAAGTCCACCGCCGAGGGCAAGGTCGGCAGCGGCGCAGCGATAGTCGAATACAGTAGGTCGCGGTGATCCGGGCGATCCGGCACCCATCCATACCAGGCATTGATCGGGTTGGGCTTTTTCATCTTCCTTGCCTTTCTCTGTCTCGTTGACAGTTGCGCCTGCAAACTAGTCCAATGCGCCCAAATTGGCAAAGAGGTGGGCGGTGGGATGGTCAGGTCGTCTGCATAGCCGATTCGATCGCGGCCTTCAGATCGTCCTCGACGAACGGTTTCTGCAAGAAGCAGGTGGGGCCTTCCCCGCCCACTCGGCGCCGCACCGACTGCTCGCTGTACCCGCTTGACAGCACGATCCTCGTCTTGGGATCGACGGCGCGAAGAGCCCTCATGGTCTCCAGCCCGTCCATGTCAGGCATGGTGAGGTCGAGTAACACGCACCCGATCTGCGCGTGATGTTCGCCAAAGACGTGCGACGCCTCCCGGCCGCTGGCCGCAGTCATCACTCGGTAGCCCAGCGCCCCGACCAGTTGAGAAACCGCCTGCAGCACGCGCGCGTTGTCGTCGACCACCAACACCGTGGCGTTCGCAGGTCGTGCGACCGGGCCGGCCGGAGGGCCCGGGCAAGGCAGGCTGACCTCAGGACTGGCCGCGGGTAGCAGCACGGTCACCGTCGTCCCCTTGCCCATCTCGCTGACGATGCGGATGGCCCCCTTGTGACCGCGCACGATGCCCAGCACAGCGGCCATGCCCAGCCCACGCCCAGTGAACTTGGTAGAGAAGAACGGCTCGAAGACGCGGCTGCGCGTGGCCTGGTTCATGCCGCAGCCGGTGTCGGTCACCGCCAACTCGACGTGGGGCCCCTCGGCCACCTCGGCCGGGGCGACAAAGTCACGCAAGTCGCCGCGCTCGATGACCCGTTTGCTCAGGCCAAGTGTGATCACTCCCTCCTTATCGCCGATGGCCTCGGACGCATTGGTGATGAGGTTCATCACCACCTGACGGATCTGGGTCGGATCGCCCACGATCAGAGGGACATTGTCAGCGAAGCGAAAGATCAGCCGCACCTTCGCCGCCACCGAAACCTCCAGGATGCGGGAGATCTCCTCGACGATGTGTTGGACTGCGATCGGCTCGCTCACGAAACCGCCGCGTCCCGAATAGGCCAGCAGCTGCCGGCACAGGTCGGCGGCCCGACACGCGATGGTGCGGATCTCGCCCAGCGGTTCTCGCGCCTGGGCAGACGCAGGCAAATCCTTGAGCGCCAGTTCGGCGTTGCCCAGCACCGCGGTGAGCAGGTTGTTGAAGTCGTGGGCGACCCCGCCGGCAAGCAAACCGAGGCTTTCCAGTTTTTGGATCTGCTGCATCTGCGCCTCGAGTTGGCGGCGGTTTTCGTCCGCCTGCTTCTGTTCGGTGATGTCGGTGATCATCCCCTGTTTGGCAATGGTTCCGTTGGCGCGCTGGATGGGAGTGTTGACAACTTCGTACCAGCGGTTGTCTTTCGGACTTTGGATCTGCCAACGCACGATTTCCCCTCGCTGCGCCCGATCATTCGCGCACCAGGAACACGGCTCATCCAGATCGTGCACCACCTTGTGGCAGGCCTCGCCGATGGCATCACGCCCCGTGCGCGCGATCAACTTGGCGTTCATGAACTCGATCTTGCAGTCGGGCGAGCAGATGTAGATGAACCCGTCGAAGCTCTCCACCATGGCGCGGTAGCGAGATTCGCTGTCACGCAAGGCCGCCTCGGCCTTCTTGCGCGCGCTGATGTCGCGCGCAGCGGCCAGGACCACGTGACGCCCGTCAATAACCTCGGCGCGCAGGGCCACCTCGATCCAGAATGAGGAACCGTCGTCGAAATGCCGGCCCAGCCACTCGAAGGTCGCGGGACCTTCACTGGCGGCGCGACGAATCCGCTCGACCGCCAGCGCGGGCACGTAGGAATCCACACCTGCGGCAGCGCGCCCTGGATCGCCGGCCAGCAGGTCTGCGCGCGTCGTTCGATACAAGCGCGCGGCGCTTTCATTGGCGTCGAGAACTTGGCCGGTGCGGGCGTCGTGGACAGTGATACCGTCGCTCACGGCGTGAAAGAGAGTTTGGTAGTTGCCCTCGGCGCGCATGCGGCGCGCGCCCAGCCAGGCACCGATGACCACGAGGAACGCGAAGATCACGTACTCCTCGAGATACATGCTGCGGATGCGACCCGCGTCGAGGAGGGTGTCGTTGACGAAAGTGACGATTGCGAAGCCCACCACCCCCAGCAGGCGCCAGCCCCGGCCCCGATCCCCGCGCCGCAGCAGGCGCTGACCACACAGGGCACAGAATCCGATGGTCAGAAGGTCGGTCGCGTAGATCAGGTACGCGACGGGCGAGACCTGGCCGGCGAACGAGGCAAGCTGCTCCCCCCACGGGGTCTCGTGATGAACCAACCTGATGATCTCCGTGTACAGGAGCCCGTGATTCGAAACAAGATCGGCAATGCCGAGGGTTACGTAGGCAGCGGACAAAGCGATCAAAAAGCGCTTGGGCCGAAAGTCAGAATACAAGCCGACGAACCAGGGCAGCACTGCCAGGATCGAGCGAGAGAAAGCCGTCTCCCACCTGCACGCGTATACGCACGCAGCCACATCGACCGCGCGGTACCCCGCCAGGCAGGCCAGGGCGTAGCCGGAGCCGAGCAGACACAGGATGCCGAACAGGGCCTTGAGCGGATCC
>PMJO01000174.1:3095-7352 GCA_003158455.1 Myxococcales bacterium
GGGGGGCCATGGTACTCGCATTGCGACCGCGCCGCACCCCCGGCGTTCTCTGGGCCAGCACCCGCAGGCCGGGACTGTGTGCGAACCGTCAGGTGAACCACAACCACGACCGCCCGCGGCTGTCGCGAAATTGTAGCCCGCGGGTGGATTTTGACCAGGATCTGACGAAGATTCGACACCGGCGGTCGATTGTGCGAAGGATCTGTAGCGCCTCGATGGTTGGGCCCTGGTTTGCATGGGATCCCAGCCCGGGGACGCCCGAAGCATTCCCGCTCGCGTGAGCCCCATGGCTGAGAATCCGCACAAAGTGATGCTCTTGATACCAAACCTGCAACAGGGCGGGGCCGAGAAACAAATCCTTGAGCTGGCCAGAAACCTGCCAGCGCGCTTTGCGCCGACGCTGTGTCTGTGGAACGACACGATTCACTACCGCGATCTCTTGCCCGCGGGTGAGCCGCGCCACGTTCTCGGGGTTCGACGCCTCGGACGCAAGGGTCTGCGGCGCCTGCAGGAGGTCCTGCGTGAAGAGCAGCCGACCATCCTGCACAGCTATCGGGACAAGGCGAACTTCTTGGCGCGACTGGCTTTGCGGCGCGCGCCGGTGCCGGTTGTCTTGACCAGCGTGCGCAACCGCGCCATCAACCCCCTCTACCTTCTGACCGAATGGTACCTCTCGCGCCGCTCGGATCGCGTGCTGACCAATTCCGAGGGTGTGCGCCACGAGCTCGTGCGCTGGGCGCGGGTTCCGGATTCCAAAATCCAGGTCATCCACAATTTCATCGACCTGCAGCGCTTCCATCCGCCCACTGTCGAAGAACGTGCGGCGGCACGCGCGCGATTCAACCTGGCGAGCGACGAGCTGGGGTTGCTTCTTCCCGGGCGGGTCAGCCTGCAGAAAAATCACATGGGGCTGGTGCTGTCGCTGGCCTGGCTCAGGCGGCGCGGCCGCCTTCCGGCAAAGGTGCGCGTGCTCCTGGCCGGGCGCGAGCGCGATCGATTCTACGCAGCGTGGACGTGGCGACTGGCCGCCCTGCTCGGGGTGGACAAGCATCTGGTGCGCCTGGGTGTGGTGACCGACATGCCCGCCCTGTATCATGCGGCAGACGCTTTGCTACTTCCCTCGCTGTGGGAAGGGCTGCCCAACGCCGTCTTGGAAGGACACGCGAGCGCCCTACCCGCTTTGGTGTCCCACGCCGCCAACGTGGACCGCATCGTACTTCCTGGGGAGAGCGGGCTTGAAGTCCCCACCTTCGGGATCCGTTCGCTGGCCGCGGCGCTGGGCCGTCTTATCGAAACCCCGGCCGAGCAGCTCCGGCGCATGGGCGAGCGCGGGCGAGCGCATGTCGCTGCGGCCTTTGGGCCGCAAAGGGTGCTGGCGGAAACCGTGGCGCTCTACGATGCGCTGCTGGCCCAGAAGGAACTCTCCTAGTGTGCGGGATAGCCGGATTCTTGGCGAAACAAGGCGACGCGCGCCCTGATCCAGGGGTAGTGCGGCGCTTTGCCGCCGCCATGATCCATCGCGGCCCTGACGGTGGCGGCTTCTTCTTTGCTGGTCCTGCGGCGCTGGCTCACCGGCGCCTGTCCATCATCGACCTGTCCGCGGCCGGACTGCAGCCGATGACCAATGAGGACGGTCAAATCGCGATCGTAGTCAACGGCGAAATCTACAACCACCAAGAGCTGCGCCGCGATCTGGAGAAGAAGGGACATCGCTTTCGCAGCCACAGTGACTCCGAGGTGGTGGTCCATCTGTACGAGGAGGTTGGCGATCACGTCCCCGAGCTGCTGCGCGGAATGTTCGCCCTGGCCATCTACGACGCAAGAACGCGCCGGCTGCTTTTGGCGCGCGACCGATTCGGAGAAAAGCCGCTTTACTACACCCAGCGCCCGGACGGATTTGCTTTCGCCTCCGAATTGGCGGCTTTGCTGGCGGACCCGGGAACCGACGCTGATGTCTCGCCCGCAGCCGTCGATTTGTATCTTTCGCTGCAATACGTGCCCGCGCCCGGCAGCATTTTTCGCCAAGTGCAGAAGCTGCCGGCCGGTTGCCTGCTGGAGGTTGCCTGTGGCGGCGAAGCGCGCGTGCGCCGCTACTACCAGCTCAGCTACCAGCCCACCCTCCACGCGCTCGGCGAGAAGGAAGCGGCGGAGCGCGTGCGCGCAGCGGTCGAGGATGCGGTTCGGGTGCGTCTAATG
Organism: Myxococcales bacterium; assembly: GCA_003158455.1. Lineage (GTDB taxonomy): Bacteria > Myxococcota_A > Polyangia > Fen-1088 > Fen-1088 > Fen-1137. Next base: position 5,292 of record PMJO01000174.1, read on the forward strand.
TCCGACGTGCCCTTGGGCGCGTTCCTTTCGGGCGGTCTCGATTCCTCCATCGTGGTGGCGTGCATGGCGCGCGCGAGCAGCCGGCCGGTGCAAACTTTCTCGGTGGGTTTCGTGGGCGCCGAGGTGGACGAGCTGCCCTTCGCGCGCATCATCGCGCAACGCTTTGGCACCGACCATCACGAACTCATCGTCGACCCCGACATGACCCGTCTTCTGCCCAGCATTGTCCGCCACCACGGCGAACCGTTTGCCGACACCTCGACCTTGCCCACGCGCTATCTGTGCGAGATGACCCGCAAGCAGGTCACGGTGGCGCTGTCCGGCGACGGCGGCGACGAGGCATTTGGCGGCTACCGGCGCTACATGTGGGGCGATCTTGCGGCCCGGCTGGCGTCTTGGCCCCAACCCTTGGCCTTTCTCGCACGCAAGGGTTTGCAGGTGATGCCCGGCCCCCAAGCCCGCGCGATTCATACGTTCGCCCGTCACCTGACCGACGACGATGCCGCTCGCTATCTGTCGCTGATTTGCCATTTCTCGCGCGACCAGCAGATCGCGCTCTACGGTCCCAAGTTGCGCGAGTCACTGGCCGCGAATGCCGCGTACACGCTCTTTCGCCAGTACCTACAAATGAGCGCGGCCCGCGACAACGTGAGCCGCTACTGCGACCTCGACATCCACACCTATCTGCCCGACGACATCTTCGCCAAGGTCGACATTGCCAGCATGACATTTGGCCTGGAGGCGCGCGCCCCCTTCGTCGATCACGCGGTGATGGAGCTTGGCGCAGCCCTTCCCGGCCGGCTCAAGCTCCGTCGCGGCAAGGGCAAGCACATCCTCAAGCAGGCCTTTGCCGATCTGGTGCCACCCGAGATCCGCGACCGACGCAAGCAGGGGTTTTCCTCCCCCACGCGTGGCTGGTTCGCCGGTCCATTGCGTTCGCTTGCCCACGATCTCCTGCTGTCGCCCGAGGCGCGCGGACGCGGGCTTTTCGACACCAGCGCGGTGCAAGGGCTGCTCGCTCGTCACGCGGCCGGCGAGGACCATGGCGAACGCATTTGGAACTTGGTGGTTTTGGAACAGTGGCACCGCGAGCTGGTGGACGGCCGTTCTCGTTTCCAAAGCGCAGTGGCCGAGCAGGCCGAGCGGTTGGCCCGCGAGGAAGCGGCACGCGCGACAAGCGTGGGGCGTGAACGGTGAGTGCGGCAGACGAACCGGTGGGGACGGCCGCCACGGCGGATCGGCGCCAAGACGTGCGGCACGCGGCCGTCGGGGCCGGGACCAACATCCTGGCCATCCTGGCAAGCTTGTCAGAAGCCGCCTTTCATCCCGTGGCAGCCCATCTCTTCGGCACCGCGTTCTATGGCCTGTACCGTTGGGGGGTCAGTTGCGCTGAACCCCTGTTGCGGCTGAGCCCGCTCGGCACTGACAAGGGCCTACTCCGTCACATTGCCTCCCACCGGGTGGCCGGCGAGGCCGAGCTTGAGCAGCGTTCACTGCGTACCGCTTTCTGGCTCACCCTCGCAGCCGGCCTCTCGCTGGCCTTGCTGGCTTTTCTCTTCGCCGGGCCTTTGGCCGCTTTGCAAGGCAAGCCGGAGGTGGCCACCGCCATCAGATTTCTGGCTCCCAGCTTGCCCTGCTCCGCGCTCATCCTGGTGCTGATTTCCGCCACCATGGCCGCGAAGACCATGCGCTACAACTTGTTGGTCCGCGGGATCACCCAACCACTGTCGTTGCTGTTGCTGACGGTGCTGCTGGGCACGCTGCTCCCCACCCTCGCCGGTTTGTGCGTGGCACACTTGCTGGCGGTGGCGCTGACGGCGACGCTGGCATTCTGGGCTGCCGCGCGCGTGTTTCGCGCCATGCCGCTATCACGCGCGCTGTGGCCGACATCGGCCCCCGGGGGCGCGGCGCCGTTCTTTCACGGCGAGATGGTTCGCTTCTCGATCCCAATGGGGCTTTCGGAGTTCCTGAATTCCATTCTGCAGCGAACCGACATCATTCTCATTGCGTTCTTTGCCGGGCCGGAAACCTTGGGCATCTACGCCGGGGCCGAGGCCTTGA
>PMJO01000116.1 GCA_003158455.1 Myxococcales bacterium
TCTCCCTGCCATCGCACTCTAGAGGCCGTGGGTTCGATCCCCATCAGCTCCACAACACATGGGAATTATTCACGTTTTTCGCGATGGCTCGACCTTCGACCGCTAGACCATGTTCTAGCGTCCGTCGGTTGATCAGGGGGTTGAGGGCCTGTGTCGAGCAGAATCACCCGTCGAGTTTCCAGTCCTGTAGCTCAAGCGCGGGTGCGACCACATCGCCAACAATTCGCAATGCCGCGAGTTCAGGCGGCGGCGTGCGAGTCCTTGCGGTTCGTCCGGCGTCGAGGACCAAGAAGATGGCCTCCACCTTGGCATGCGGGGGCAGCGGCGGAACAGCGCTCAGGTGCCCATTTTCATCTGTCTCCAGCAGTGCCCGATGCGCTTGCATGAATTGAATCTTAGCACGACAGATGAAGGCGACTTCGCCTCTCGATGATCGGCTCAATCGCCGCCTGACCTGATCGTCATTTCCACCACCCGCTTCGCCCTATTCCAGCACGCTTGGCTGTGGTGGATACGCGGGGACACGACCGAGTTGCCTCCTGCCATGCGAGATCTTATCAGCAGCTCACCCGACCCAATCGCCGTGGCCTCAGTGTCCTGTCTTGAAATCGCGTGGTTGGCCAAGAAAGGTCGAATATCCCTGCCCGTCCCGATCGATGACTTTTTTGTCAAGGCCATCGACGGGGCCGGACTCGTGCTGCTTTCACTCACTCCCAGGATCGCCGCGCGATCGGCCTTTCTCCCCGACATCCACCGCGACCCGATCGACCGAGTGCTCATCGCCACTGCCCAGGAGCACGATGCTGACCTCGTGACCAGGGCGATATCATTTCGAGCTACCCGGACGTTCGTACCAGATGGAAGGCTTGACGTGCCCGCTGATCATTTGCGCCGTTGCCATTCCTGGCGAGCGAGAGCAAACGAACGCCTCCATGTCCGGGGATCGCTGGTCTTCTTCAGGCAATCATCGCCGTTCTTCAATTTGGCTCTGGCCGCTGTCGTGAGCAGCGCCTTGTCGAAACCGAAATACACTGGGTCTAGGGAGCAGGGGTATCTTGCTTCAGGCTTGCTTCTGGGCTCCACGCATGCACCGTTGACACACCTCTTGCCATGGGGGCAGTTGTCGTCGCCCGTGCATGCTTTGATGCAACGGCCTTGATCGCAACGTGTCCAGCTGAGGCATTCGCTGTCGAACTGACAAGGCCGGCAGTGATTGGCGATGCACTCTTGGCCCCCGGCGCATTCGCTCTTGTCGTGGCAGTAGCCCGCGATAGGGGCACAGCGACCGCTGGTGCACGTGCGGCCCGCGCCGCAGTCCCCATTGTTCCGGCATTGCTGACACTTCCTGTCGACACAGAACTCCTTGCTCTTGCAGTCGGGGTCCGAATCGCAGGCCGGATACTCGACCTTGCAACCGGTGACCGCATGTTGGAGGGGCCGGATACGGTTTCCTGGCCGCCAATCTGCCGCTGTTCGAGGTACCGGCCTCGACCAGACGAACCGCTGCGAGACCCGGCGGGGTGTCATTCCGCCTCGCGTGACATCCTGCCACGGCCACATCGTCCTCGGCTCCGCACTTGCATCCAGCCCGCTTCTTCTTGAGCTGGCGGTGTACTGAGACCCAATGTCCGCGCGAGCGCGGTCAACCCGTTCATCGCTGTCGTAATTTGCGCTTGCCTGCCGCGTCGACATGGTCCGGCAGAGAGTCGTCGAATACAGGAGAAAATCGTCGACGATCTTGGGGAGTTGGCACCGTGTGCGCTATGAAAGCATCGGAGGATTCGCAGTGATTGCACCCGCCGACCGGAATGCGCTCGCCTTGCGCCGCCACTTCGTGGACTTTGGAACGCTTCTGGTTCTGTGCGCAGTGGTTGGAGTCATCGCCGGGTTTGGGGCGGCGGGGTTTCACTACCTGCTCGGGTATTCCAAGCATCTCTTTCTCGACGGCATGGCGGGATACCGGCCGCCCGGACCGTTGGGCGAGACTCCGCTCTTCGCCGCATCTGCGCGTCCGCTGTCGCGCCTGATTCTTTTCGTGCTTCCCGCGCTGGGCGGCCTGGCGAGCGGCCTGCTGGTGTTTTGGCTGGCGCCCGAGGCGGAGGGGCACGGCACCGACGCTGCCATCGACGCCTATCATTTTCGCGATGGCAAGATCCGGGCTCGCGTGCCCTTTGTGAAAGCGATCACTGCAGCCATCACCATGGGCACTGGCGGGTCAGCGGGGCGGGAAGGACCGATCGCCCAGATCGGCGCCGGTCTCGGGTCCACCGTCGCGGGCTGGCTCGGGCTCTCGACCCGCCAGCGTCGCACGCTCATGGCAGCAGGATTGGGGGCCGGAATAGGCGCCATCTTCCGCGCCCCGCTGGCGGGCGCCCTGTTCGCCGCCGAGGTGCTCTACCGCGATATTGACCTCGAATACGAGGTCATCGCGCCGGCCATTCTCTCCTCTATCGTTGCTTACAGCACCTTCGGCTCCATCTTCGGCTGGACCCCCCTGTTCGAGACGCCGAATTTCCAGTTCCGAACCCCGCTCGAACTGGGACCATACCTCGCGCTGGCACTGGTGGTGGCGTACGGCGGGCGCGCCTATCCCCGGGTATTCTACGGAATCCGTGATTGGTTCCGGAAGCTGGCCATGCCTGCCTGGCTGAAGCCAGCCCTGGGTGGCCTGATTGTGGGCGCCATCGGCCTGTTCGTTCCCGAGGCGCTGTCAACCGGCTTGGGCGTGGTTCAGGGCGCGTTTCAGGGACATGGCACCGTCATCTCGTTGCTGATCATTGCTTGCGCCAAGATGCTGACCACCTCGTTCACGGTTGGCTCCGGTGGCAGTGGAGGCGTTTTCGGGCCGGCGGTCGTGATCGGTGGCTCGCTTGGTGGCGCCGTGGGATTGATTTTCCACGGATGGCAGCCTGCTCTGGTGCCTGACCCAGGCGCTTTCGCAATGGTGGGCATGGCGGGCTTCTTCGCAGCCGCTGCTCATGTTCCCATCTCCACCATCATCATGGTCAGCGAGATGACCGGCAACTACCAGCTGCTGGTGCCCACCATGTTCGTGTGCATGCTGGGGTTTTTGCTGGTCAGAAACCGGACCATCTACGAAAAGCAGCTTCCGGCCCGC
>PMJO01000069.1:0-7704 GCA_003158455.1 Myxococcales bacterium
GGCGGCGCGACGGGCAATGGCGGCAGGACAGGCAACGGCGGCACGACGGGCGATGGCGGCGCAACCCTGGACTGTGGGGCTGCTGCTGTTGTGACCTATCCCACACTACCCGGTGCAGTACAGAGTCCGTTATACACGGTGACCGCCAATGGCACGTCAGAATTCGTGGAGAAGCTGACCAAATTCTCCAAAGAGATGCAGGTGCACTACGCCAACTTCTCGATAGCGAGCGGCTGCACTGCCAACATCTCGGTTACGGTCACAGAGAGTTTTTCCTCCTATACGGTAAGTCCTAAGAGCAAGAACATTTCCGTGACCAAGAGCGGCAATACAATCACGTTCAGCAGCGGCCCTAACTTTTTGATACTCCAGTTCGACTCCAAAGAGCTGCTATTCGTTCTTATCGATTCGCAGGAATCGAATCCGCCAAAATTGGGCGATGCCAACGTGAAGAATCTCGCAGACTATACCGTGGACAACACGGGTGCGACGCTCGTGACATCAAAGGTTCAATCCGCCATTAACGCCGCCTCCGGCGCAACTCAGAACATTCTCTACGTTCCCCCGGGTAAGTACAAAGTCGGCGAGCTCTCGCTGAAGAGCAACATGACCTTGTATCTTGCTGCCGGCGCCCTGCTCGACGGTTCGACGAATACGGCAGACTACACCGCCGCCGGTCCCGCCGACGAAAACACCACCCATGGCGTGGTCCACATGAACAACGTCACCAACACCAGCATCTTGGGCCGCGGCGTGATCGACGGTGAAGGGACAGCGATCAACGGCGGCAGTAATGACACCCCTGCTTTCAAGATCAATGTCGTGAGAATCGACCAGAGCTCCAAGGTGCTGATCGATGGGATCCTCGTCCGAGACCCGGTCTTCTGGAACACGCTCACTTACATGAGCGATCAGATCACGATTCAGAACTACAAAGTGATCAACCGCCGGCCAACTACTACGACCTATAATCAGACGGATGGGGTTGACTTCGACGCCTCCAGCAACTGTACCCTCAACAATGCGTTCGTTTATAGCGGCGATGACAGCCTGTCGCCCAAGACCGAGCAAGAGGCCAACCGGGATACGTCCAACATCACTTATCAAAGGGCGGTGCTCTACAGCAACTCGGCCGCATGCAAGATCGGAACGAAGACCTTCGGGAGCACGATGACCGGAATCGTGTTCGACGATATCGACATCGTGAAGGCCGGGCGCGCATTGGTTATTGACGCCAACGATACGGCTTTGATTTCGGGCACCAAGTACCAAAACATCCGGATTGAAGCAGCGGATAGCAACCTGATCGATCTAGAAGAGGACAATGCGCCCACCTGGCGCACCGCTCCCAACACATCCATCGCCAAGGACACGTATTTCACGAACATTGCCGCAAATGTTAACAAACTGATCAATATCCACGGCAAGTCATCAACCGTTAACATCAACGGTGTTCACTTTAGCGGGTTCACCGTTCAAGGTAAGGCGATAACCAGTCAGACTGACACCGACGCTACTTGGAGCATAAACCAGTATGTTTCCAACATTACGTTCCAGTGAGGAGGCCACTGCGCATCGGCCACCACGAGGACTTTGCCGTCCTCCGCGCCGTCGCGCGTGGCGAATGGGCCGGCGCTGGTTTCCGCAATAGAGATCTCCGAGACTCTAGCTTTTTTGCCCCCCTGGGTCTTATGGCCCAACGTCCGGCATCGTTTGGTGTGGACGCATTTGGGCGGCACGAGCAGCTCGACCGGCCGCGCACCGGGCAGCGGCGGTGTGCAGAGCACTGGCGGCGCTGTCGCGAGCGGTGGCGCGACTGCCAAAGGCGGCTCGACTGGCGCTGGCGGTACGACGGGTGCTGGCGGCACTAGGGGCGCTGGCGGTACGACGGGCGCCGGGGGAACGACCAGCTCGGGCGGTTCCAGCGGCACCATTGACGTCACCGCGATCGTGCCGACTTTCGACGGGTACCTGTGGATCGGAACATGTTCGGATGGAAGCACTACCGCGCGTTCGGCGTTTTACCTCTTGATACGCGGGTCGAGCTACTGGATGATCACGATGTCTGGCGGCGGCAGCGCTGGCGGGGGTGCCTGCGGTGGCGCCTCCCCAGGTGGCATGGCCCCAGGCGTGGGTGGCGGGGATGGCGGCAGCTCGACCGGGACTACACACCCCGAGAGATCAAAGAACATGAATTCCAGCGCCTTCTCTTGTGCCGAAAGCTCGGTCCGTGAGGAACAACAGTCAGTGGCACCGCCGAACGATGCGGTTGGGCTGCTTGCCGGAGGATCTCCCGGGAATCCGGTCGACGCGGAGTCGCTCACGTGCAGGGCGGTGTAGACGAACTTTCCGCATTGGTCTGCTGCAGCGGCGCCGATCGGAGTGTTGAAAGAGAAGAAGTGTGTATACTGCGCCGCGCCGGTCGCGGCCCCCGCGTCTAGCACCCCGGCCCCCGCATCGCCGGTCGCGGCCCCCGGATTTGCGGGTTCGTAGATCCATCGCTGCGAAGGTGGATTGATTTGGTCGATGGCGGTGTATTTCGCCATGCTTGTCAGCGCCAGGTGACCCAAGGTCGTGGATGCGCCGACGTTCATCAGCCAGTTCGCAAACGCGACGCCCTTGGGGAAGGATAGGTCGATGAGCGTGTCCCTCGAATCCGTTCCAATTCTGGTGACAGCCTTTGACAAGTCATACCAGGTTGCGACTTCACCGAAAGTGGAAGGGTAGTTAGTGTACGAACGGATCCACGCGTAGTGGAAGTGCTCGGCGAACACGCGACCGCCGGCATTGACGTAGGCCTTCATGCGATCGACTGCGGCCGGACTGGGAATGAAGGCTCGGCCCGCGGCGCTTCCTAGGTTACCCCCGTCGGGATTCTTGCCGCAGTTGAGCAGGATGACATCGTACTGATTGAGGTGCGCCTGGCTGTCCCAAAGGTTGGTCGTTGCATCGGGGAATGTGTCGGTACTGCCTGCTATCTGGTTGCACTTGTCGGAGTCTAGGGCCTGGTTGTACATGTGGATCGAGCCCGTGCCCGAGGGCAGCGAGAACTCGGATACATCCACGCCGATGCGGCGAAGAAGACATTGCAAACGTTCCTTTGCGTTCCCGTCATCGGACCCCGCATCGCCCGCCGCTATCGCGATCTTGGGAATGCTGGTGTATTGGCCGTTCTGGTCACCGTCGTGGATGTTCCTTGGCAGGCGCAACAAGCTGACAGGCTTGGTCTCGCTGATTGGATTGTCCGCACACTCACGCGTGACCATCGACGCCGGAATGGTCACCTGGCGCCGCCACTTCCCCAGTTGCATGACCAGAGGGAAATCCGTTCCCCAGGGCACGTTTTGAAGGGTAAAGTGGCCGTTGGCATCGGTCAACGCGGTCGCAATCGGTTTGCCTGTTACCTGGGTGTCACAAGATGCACAAGTCGCGCCGGTAGTGATGGGGTCCAGCGCTGCGTTCGGAATAGACACGATCACGTTGTACAGTGGGTTGTAGCCCGCAGGGTCATATACTGTTCCGCTGATGCTGGTGGCGGCCCCACCATCGCAGCGAACCTGCATCAGACACAGGTTGCCGCAGGCTTCGCAAACATTGGGGGTGACAGCACCACATGCCACCCCACTCGGGCAGGTCGTCGGGCAGTTCAGCGTGCCACCGCAACCGTCTCCGATGTCGCCACAGTACTGTTGAACGCCCTTGGCGTTGTTGCAGCTGCCCTTCACACAGTCAGGCCCGCCCACGCACACGTTCGCGTTGCACACCCAGTTGGTGCCAGCCGCCGAACAATCCGCATCGCAGACTATCGAGCCGCCACAGCCGTTGCCAATGGTTCCGCAATAGTGGCCCCCAGTGTCAGTGGTACATGTGACCGCTTTGCACGCCGTCGGCGAGCCCACACAAAGATTGTCGACACAATCCCAATTGGATGGACAAGGGTCGCCGCAGTCAAGCAAGTGGCCGCAGCCATCCCCGATCTTGCCACAGTAGTTGTCCCCGGAGGCGGCCCGGCAGGTCGCCGCTTGACATACGCTGGGATCGCCCTGGCAGACGTGGTTTGTTCCGCAGGTCCACCCGTCCTTTGGGCACACCGTTGCACAGTCAAGCTTGCCACCACAGCCATCGCCAATCGCTCCGCAATAGGTCGCGGCCGGTGAGCTACACCCCGAGACACAATTGGTCCCGACACAGAGATTGTTCTTACACTGCTTGCCGGTCGGACAGTCGCCACAATGCATCGGCCGTCCACAAGCGTCCTCGAAATCTCCACAATGCTTGGTGGCCCCCGTGCTGCACTCGATTTGCGGACAAAGGCCACCATCGGTCGTGCGCGGCTCGGGTTGGCTGATTATGCCTCCAGAACCTGACGCCCCTCCCTCGCCCGGACCGATCGGTGGCGGGCCGTCCGGCAAAGCGCTTATCTTGTCATCGACGCTGCAGCCGGCGGTCAATGCCAAAACGAAGAACGCCCATCCCTGAACAGAAACGTATGCTTGACGGCACATCCGCGCCCTCAGGCGGCCGACTAAATGGTCACGCCTCATTGATGACTCCCCTCGTCACTGGTTTCTGGCGGAAGCGTACTCTTCATGGCGGCTATCATGCAAGGGGGGAAGGGGTTATCCGGTTGGGTGCCGAAAGTGGGTCTGTAGAAAGCGTCATGATATCAACCGGTTCCTATCGGTTGGCGCGGCGGTGAGTGATAGCCTTCTGGCCACCACGGGGTTGCTGCTTCATCGGCCACCGTCCACGGCCAACGAGGTGCTGGCTAGCGCTGCTCGCTGTACGCCCGACGGTAGATTGCCTCGGCAGCATCCAGCATGGCGGGACCGGGCTCGTCGAGCAGCTCGGCGGGAAGCTCAATAATTCGGTCGGGCTCGTGGCAGGCGGCCAGGTGATCGGCGCCAGGAAAGGCGCACACCGCGGCGGACATTCCCTGCTTGGTCACAATCAGATGTGGTTCCAGGGCAAGGAGTTGCTCGGATGAATAGCTGGGCCAGTCGCGATAAAGGGCGGCCGCAATATCAACCAAGCCGCCTGCGGTCAGAATGTCGTGCAACGCCGTTCCGGTGGTGCCGCCTTGAATCTGGTTGCCGATGAGCGAGAGAAAGAGGGCGGTCTTGCGCGGCCGCCCAGCCAGCCCGGCTGCCACGCTGTTCATCCGCTGCACAAAGCTGCGCGCAAAATTCCGGCCGCGTTCGGGCTGCCCCAAGAGTTCGGCCAGAGCCTTGGCTGCACTGACCAAACTGCTGACACCGCGCAACTCGCCCAAGTCAAAGACCTCGATGCCGGCGGAACGCAGCCTGGCCGAGCGTCCGGGCGTGCCGAAGCTGTTGGTGAGCACCAGGTCCGGTCGCAACGCGATCAGCTCCTCGACTGGGCCGAAGCCGTCCACCACGAGCTTGCCAGCGTAGCGATAGCCATCCTGCGGCCGCTCGGCGGCGGCGCGACTGAAGGCCAAGATACGGTCGGGCTCGGCGAGTTCCAAAAGCAGATGATCGGTAACCAAATTGGTGGACACGATGCGGGTGTAGTGCCGCAGCGGCACCAACTGACCGGTGGCATCGGAGAGGCCGTAGCCGCCGGTTGCAACCGCGGGGCCGGCACGGCTGGGGCTGCGGCCAAAGTGAATGGTCAGTGCGACCGCCGCCGCCAGGGCGCAAGAATTGGCCAGGGTCGCGCGCTTCATGGCGCCGTGTCTTTCTCGGCCGGCAGGCGATAGCCGAACTGGGCCGCGGGCACGATTTCGACGCCGTAGACCTGGCGCACGGGTTCGGCGGAGATGACCTCCGCCGCTGGGCCCGCGGCAACCAGACGGCCGCCGGCGAGCAACAGCGCCCGATCGCTTGCCTGTGCGGCCTCGTTGAGTTGATGGAGCGCGACCATGACCAGAGCACCACGGCTCGCCAAGTCGCGCAGCAAGTGAAGCAAGCCAAGCGCGTGAGTCACGTCCAGCGCCGCCGTGGGCTCATCGAGCAGCAGCACGCGCGCTTCGGTGGCCAGAGCGCGCGCCAGCAGCACCAGACGTCGCTCGCCGTATGACAGGCGATTGAACGATCGGTCGGCCAGCCGGCGCGTGTCGGTCAACCCCATGGCCCGATCTATGGCCGCATTGTCGTGCCGGTCAGGCCGACCCCAGACATCCCGATAGGCGAAACGACCGTGCGCGACGACATCACGCACAGGCAAGGCCGCGTCTAGCGCCGAGTGCTGGGGAACGTAGGCGACCAGGCGCGCGCGTTCTTTCCGGTCAAACTGGGACGCCGCGCGGCCGTCAAACTGCAGCTCGCCCCAAAAGGGCAACAAGCCGGCCAGTGTTTTGAGCAGGGTGCTCTTGCCCGCGCCGTTTGGCCCGAGCAGCGCCACCACCTGGTTGCCACCCAGCGAAAAGCTGACCTGGTCGAGCAGCACATGACTTCCTCGCCGCACCGTCAGTCCCCCTGCCTCGATGCATGCTCGGTCAGCCATGGCTGACCTCGCGCTGCGATCGCGCCAGCAGGACCAGGAACACGGGCGCCCCGATGATGCCGGTGATCACGCCCAGGGGCAGCTCGGACCGGCTGGGGAAAACGCGCGCGATGACGTCGCAGGCGACGAGAAATGCACCGCCCAGAAGGGCACAGGCCGGAATCAGACGCCGGTGGCGTACCCCCACCAAGGGCCGCAGGGTGTGTGGAACGATGAGGCCCACGAACCCAACGTTGCCGCCCACTGCGATGGCGGCAGCAGCCAGCACTGCCACCCAGGTCACGGCCCAGCGTCGGGCGCGGCCGACTTCGACGCCCAAGCTGCTGGCTTCGTCTTCGCCGGAGAGCAGCAGGTCGAGGTTGTCGCTCCACAGCCAGCAGGCAAACATGCCGATGCCAAGCAAGGGCAAGGCCGCGAGAAGCTGGCGCGTGCTGACGCCGCCCACGCCGCCCAGGGTGAAGGACACCACCGCCCGGCTCATGTCCCAGGAATCTTGCGCCAGGCTGGTGATGAAGCTGGACAAAGCGAGGAAGAGCGACGACAGGATGAAGCCGGTGAGAATGAGAGTCAGCGTGCCGGTGCGCTCACGACAGAAAGTGAGCACGATGGCCAGCGAAAGGCCTGCCCCCAACAGACAGCCGAGGGGCAGCATCATTTCGCGGCTGACCGCCAAGCTGGACAGGGGTGAGCCCGAGACCAGGGCCAACATGGCCAATTGTCCGCCCAGGCTGGCGCCCGCTGTCGTGCCCAAGATAGACGGACTGACCAGTGGATCGCGAAACACGCCCTGAACCACTGCGCCGCCGGTGGCCAGGGCCGCGCCTGCCAGCAAGGCTGCGCCCACGCGCGTGGCCCGCAGACCCAGTAGAATAGAACGCAGCGTCGGGTCGGCCAGACTGCCGTGCCCGACCAGCAAGGCAAGTGCCACCGCACCAACCAAGAGCACCAGCAAGGCGACGTATGTGAGGACGATCTTCATTTGCAGGCGGCCTAGTACAACCCGAGATTGCGCGGCAACAGGCCCGCGGCTGGGTCACTGGAGAACGAGGGCAGCTCGGCGGGCGGCGAGACACTCACGTCAAGTACATGCAACTTGGGCGATTGTGGATCGGCATCGCCGAGAAACACTCGCCGCACATCCGGGTCGAAGATCAGACCTCCCAGCACCCAGGAGGTATTGGCGGCGAGGACCTTCTGTGGGATGCCTCGGGTGAAATCGAACTGCCACAGTTGATC
>PMJO01000069.1:7760-10476 GCA_003158455.1 Myxococcales bacterium
GCCCCTGCGCACGCGACGGCCAGCGATCCATCCTGCCCAGGCACAGGCACGATGGCGCTGCAGTCCTTGAAAGCGGGCAAGTCGATGTACGAGCTGACGGTGTCGGTCGTCGGATCCACGACCACCACCCGGCCTGGTCCGCCGGTCTGGGTGGGGTCAGCATTCAAGTCATTGAGCGTGACGTAGATCTTGCCACCGAAAACGCGAGCGCGGTCGGGGTTGGGATCGATGCCCGCTCCGCCCGTCGCATATGGAGAAAGGTCAATCCGGGCCACCGGCGCGCCGAGATCGAGATCCAAGATCAAGAGATCCGCGCCCTCGTCGAGATCATATGGGTCAGCGGTCGGTTTGCGGTTGGTCGAATAGCGAGTCACGTAGAACTTGTTGGGGGCAACCGCCACCACGTCGTGCGGGTTGGCCGCGAATCCTGCGCCCACGCTCATCTGTCGTGTCACGCTGCAGTCCGCGGGATTCACCCACAGAAGCGCGTTGTTGCCACGATCGATGAGCACCAGTGGATGGCCGGGCAGGGGCGCGCTGGGTAGCACGACGTCTCCAGAAAGTGCTTGCGAGAGTTGCGGGGCCACGCTGCCCGAGTTGAGGCAGTTGTCGCGTAGCAGCCTGGCAGTCGCAGGATCGACCAGGGAGAGCAGCGACGAAGTGTAGTCGATGCTGTTGTGGATAACGGCCAACCCGGTTGGTCCTGGAACAGCCGCGTCCGGGGTGCTGTCGGCACTACCGCTGCCGCAGCCCAGGCCAAGTAGTGCGGGGAACACAAGCACGAAATCGAAGTGTCGGTGGGTCATTCGAAAAGCTCCTTGTTTGCTTCGGGCGTGGACCATTGCAGGGTGAGAAAGACAGAACGGCCGGGCAGGGGATACCCGAGAAAATCGACGACATGGGTGTTGGACAGGTTGTACGCGCTGACCACCAGGCGCAGCCCCCAGTGGGGCGCCTCGATCTGGCCGCCCGCGCCGAGGAGCACACGCGGGTTGACCTCGACCAGGTTGGGCGTGTCGAGGTAGTTGCCGCTGGTCACGTCCAGGTCGGCGTAGAGCCCCCAGCGCCAGCGCCCAGCCAACCGAAGATGGCGCAGTTCGGGCCGCGCGTAGGCGCGCAGGCGTGGCCGGTGGGGAAGCTGTTTGTCGTAGCTTCCACTAACGTTTTCCAGGTTGCGCGCATCGGTGAAAGTGGTCTGTCCGAAAAATCGAAGGAGGTGTCGCCAGTCGGCGGTGGCCGAGACTTCCGCGCCCAGAACGCGCGCGCGACCAACATTGCCAGGCCGCAACAGGTGGTTGTCATCCTGGCGGAAGTAAATGAGGTGGGTGGCCCAAGTGGCAAACATGGCGCCATCGAAAGAAAGCCGCAGCCGCTCACCAGCGCGGGTCCAGTTCACACCAACGTCAGCGTTGGTGCCGGTCTCGGGCACAAGGTTGGGATTGCCCAAGATCTGGCCGGTGTTGCCGTAGCGCTCGAACATCGAAGGCAAACGACCGTAGCGTCCAAGGTTTGCGCGCAGAGTGACTCGCTCGCTGGTCCATTGCACAAGCGCCAGGCGCGCGTTGGGCAGCCAATAGGTGGCGGGTTGGGTGTCGGCAACCATCAAACGATAGATCTCCGGGCGCGTGATCGTGTCCTTGGCCACCTCCAGACGAAGCGAAGGGATTAAGGCCAGATGCAGGGGATTGATCACAGTGCGCGCCTCCACGCCCCCAGCACCGAAGACACGCGAGCCAGGAGGAATGGAAACGGCGGCGGACAGGAGGTTTGAAGGGTCGAAGCGTTCGTAGCGACCCTCGGCAACAGCGGAGAGTTTCAGCCACCCAGCGACCGGCTTCGCGCCGGCCAGGGTGGCGCCCGAGCTGGTGGAAAGGTCCCGCGTTTGGGTGGGCTGGCCTGACAGATCGCCGCAGGGATCGTGAAGGCGTTGCCAGGTAGCGAGGGTGTAGAGCTGGGCCCGCAACCAACTGCCCGGCCCGAGATCGTCGCGCGACTCGTAGGCCGCGGTGGCAATCAGTCTGTCGGTGCCAAGCGCTGCTTCCCGCGCCCGCAGCGTGCCCGCGGGTGGCAGGCCCTGGTCACGGTGAAGGAAACTGGCTGTGCCCCAGATCTGTCGCCGTCCGGGCAGCAGCCCGACAACGTGGGCCAGGCCGTCGACTTGGCCCAGGGCATTGTTCTGGCGGCGGCTGATGGTATCGTCGCTGGTAGTGAAGCCTGTGGCGTTGTCGTTGGCATAGGTGAAGTCGCCGGCTGAGCCGAGCCCGTTCACGCTGGCGAGCGCGCGCAGGTTCTTTCCGGCCCAGCGTCCCTGCACGCCGGCAAACTCGGTGGCGAAGGAGCCGCCACCGGCGTAGGCGCGCAAGCCTGAATTGGTTGGGGTAGCGCTGGACAAAGACACGATGCCGCCCATGGCCGAGGTGCCGAACCCGATGGGACTCATTCCGCGATAGACCTCGATTGACTCGAGATCCACGACCGGGATCAGCCCGATGTCCACGCCGCCCCCAGAGGCCGGCGAGAGCGGCACGCCGTCGAAGTAGACCTCGACCTGGTCGGCCGATGATCCGCGCAGCGAGAGCGTGGCCATGGATCCGAGTCCGCCCATGCGCGTGACCGAGACGCCTGGCAACTCGGAAAGAAGTTGGGGCAGATCCTCGGCGCTCCGGGGCGTGCGGCTGGAGGTGATCAGCGAAGACGACGCCGCGTCATCCTGGCG
>PMJO01000119.1 GCA_003158455.1 Myxococcales bacterium
CAACATCGGTGCGGCGCTATCAACCAACGTCGGGCGCTGGCTGGTGATTGCCGGCGCAATGCTGCTCTTGACGCCTTTCCTAGTCGGAATCGTTCGTGTCGCTCGGTCGCTAGGGGCGAGGCTGGCCGAAGCTGCCCTTCCGCTGACCAAGGATGGCGTTGTCGATCTCGCCGCCGCGCCACGCCGTGCCCTCGTCGTGACCGTACAGCTTGCGACACTGCTTCTGGTTGGCATCCCATTGCTCGCGCTCACGCAGCCCTTTCTCTCGCCGCTCTATGGAACAACTCTCCTAGTTGTTGGATGTGTCCTGCTTGGCATCGCCTTCTGGCGGAGAGCCACGAACCTGCAGGAGCACGTCCAGGCCGGCGTCGAGGTGATCATCGAGGCCCTCGGCAGACAAAGTGGAGTGGCGAGCGAGCCCTCATTGCACGAGATTTATCCGCTCTTGCCTGGACTCGGACCCGTCACCCCCATTCGACTGGAAAGCGCCAGTCCGGCGGTCGGCAAGACACTCGCGCAAATCAACCTGCGCGCACTCTCTGGGGCCAGCGTCATCGCGATCGTGCGAGGATTTGAATCACCGAGAAACTTCGGTCAGGAAGAGCTTCGCCAGGGCGACATCCTCGCGCTTGCGGGAACCCGCGAAGCCATCGAAGCAGCGACGGTCATGCTGTGTGGAAGTGGTACGTTGATCAGGGGCGATGCGCCGGTCGGCAAGCGACTCGAAGTCTAGGGCCGCGCGACGCGATGACCTGGGCGGTCTGTGCCCCGCTCACGAGCCCGGCATGACCAACTCGCGCCATTGGGAACAATTTGGAAAGACCATGGCGACCACAGCCAACCACCGCAGCGAGGCTGAGACTGCACGCCGCAGGTACCAGGTAGGGCGCGGGGTTCTTCATGGGACGCTCCTCCGGACCGCTGCCATTGTATCAGAATCAAGTACGTCGCGGGTGCTGAGCCTGTCGTGAGCACAGCGAGAATTCCCGCTGGATCGTAGCCGAGAGATGCAGGATAAGGTAACGGCACCGAGAGGACGGGCTGATGCGAAGCATATCGAGATTGGGCTTGCTGACATTTGTCGCTACTGCGGTGGGCTGCGCGCATCCGCTGACGATACGCAACGGGGCTGATGCCGGCGTGGGTGGCGCGGATGGCGCTGTTGCCTCGGAAGGAGGCTCGATCGGCACCGCCTCAACCGGTGCCAGCGGGAGTGGGGGCGCCGACGCCGCTGCTGTACCGGACGCCTATTCCGGCGAGCCCGATGTCCCCGTCGGTGGAACCGCGGGCGGCGGAGGCGGAAGAACCAGCGCGGGCGGCAGCTCAGATGGCGCCCGCCCTGGTGGCAGCGGTGGTGCCTCAACTGGCGCAGGCGGCAGCAGCGCCTGCCCGGTCGCACCGGAGATGATCTCTGACTTCGAGTCGGGCCAGGGCGATATGATCCCGCAAGCCGCCCGAAGCGGTTGGTGGTACGTGTCGTACCCGGGCTGGCCCAATGCCATGGCTGCGGGTGAGAAGCAGACCCCAGCGGTCAACACCAGCGGCCCAATCGTTGTTGAGGCAGCGCCGGATGCGAGCCCGTGCAACAAGTACGCGCTGCACTCCACTGGATCGGGTTTCGCGACCGTGACGGGATCGGGTTTCGGCGGCGCGGCGGAATACCATGGCGGGTTCGGCGCCGGCTTCGTGCCCGTGGACCTCACCGGCCAGGTTTTCAGAGCCTACGACGTCAGTGCCTACACGGGCATCAGGTTCAAGATGAAGGCAGGAAGTGGCATCCAGCAAGCGGTCTATTTCGAATTGCTGACCCAGGAGACTCTGTCCTCGTCCCAAGGCGGTCTCCTCGGTGCGGAGGGGAACTCCAGTGACACTCCCGTCGGCCTCCACAACAACCGAGGCCAAATGCTGAATCCGCCGTGGACCCCCAATGCGATCTCGACCAGCTATCAAACCTACACCGTGCCTTTCGCGACGCTGGTGCCCCGTTGGCTTCCGGTTACTTCGGCTGGCCCCTATGAGTATGTTTGTCCCGCAAGTGGAACGCCCAAGTGCCAGGCACCTGCGTTCAAACCGGCTGACGTTCTCGCTTTCCAGGTTTCGATCTACCAGGATGAGGGTTTCCCCAAGCCCGCAGGATCAACCCCTGGAAACTATGATCTCTGGATCGATGATGTCGAATTCATAAAGGACGACTCAGGATTGCAGACGCGCCCCGGGTTCCCCTTGGTCAACCCTGGTAGCATGCTCAGTTGTCTTAAGCCCCAGGGGCCGAGTGCAGACGCCAAGTATCTGGTGCTTGCCTACAATCAATGGAAGAGCCGCTTCGTCAGCGGCGACAAGGTCATTCGTCCGGAAAACCAGTACGACACCGTTTCCGAGGGTATCGCGAACGGCATGTTCATCGCGGTCAACATGAATGACCAGGATTTGTTCGATAGCCTGTATGGCTTCTGGAAGGATCACCCGGCGTCCACAACCTCGCTTATGACTTCGTGTGTTCCCGGCGGCCGTCCACCCGACGGTGGCGCACCAACGGGCACACCATGCGTCTCTTCCGGCGGCTCGGCCACCGGCGCAGATGAGGATGCGGCCTACGCGCTCTTGATGGCGGATAGGGCCTGGGCTGGAACCTACAAAGCCGACGCTCTGACGATGATCAATGACATCTGGGCCAATGACATCGACAGCGCTGGCACCAAGCTCCCTAAGGGAGGCAGCGGCTACGGCAGCCCAACCAGCGCGGTCACCAGCCCCTCGTATTTCGCTCCGGCCTTTTACCGGGCTTTCGCCGCGGTAGACAGCGCCCATGACTGGGCCGGCGTCATCACGGCAGTTTATGGCGTCATCGGCGGCCCCATCGCCGGAAGCAATGGCCTTATCCCTGCGTGGTGCAGCGCCACTTGCACGGCCCGAGGCAACATCGGTTCGGCGAACGATGAGGTGTACCAATACGACTCACACCGCATCCCGATGCGCATTGGCTTGGACTACTGCTTCAACGCCACGGCTGAAGCCAAGGCCTATACGAGCAAAACGACCACCTACTTTGCCAACATCGCCCAGAGGGGAACCGGCTTCATCATGGACATGTACACTCCAAGTGGAGGCTCGGTGGCGGGAACGGCGAACAACTCGGCCTCGATGCTTGGCACGGCCGCAGTGGGCGCGATGGCCGCCGGCAACCAGACCTTTCTTAATGACGCCTACCAGGCCGTCTTCGACATCCTCACCCGTGGAACCATGGCTCCTCCGATCTATACTGGCGTCGATTCCAGGTCGAGCCCGCAGCCCACATACGGGTACGCCAACGCAACCGTCGGCATGCTGACCCTGCTCATCATGACCGGCAATTTCATGCACTAGGCTCGAGGTGGCCGGATTACAACTGGGGTGGCGGCGCCCCCAATAGGTCGCCCAATAGGTCCCTGGCGCCACCCTCCCGCAGGAAGGCAACGCCGAGCTGGTCTCGCAGCGCGATCTCTTTGGTGCGTCCGCCCGCTCCTCGGGCCGGAAGACTCTTTCCGTCCGACTTCTGACGAGCGTCGCGGAGGTGCGCCTCAAGGCAGCTGTGTGAGTGACTCGAGTCGCTTCGTGGTACAAATGGGTCCTCATGAGGTGGCGTCTCTCGCTCCACGCGGCGCATGCGGAAGCATCGGGTTCCCACTGGCCCGGTGCGCGAGTGCGCTGGGCGCTTGCGGGATCCTTGCTGGTCCACGGGGCGCTGGCATGGATGCTTTTCTCGAAAGAGGCGCCGAAGCCCACGCCTCTTTCCGAGCCAGTGGAGATCGCCTTCGAGGTGGCCCCGGCCACTGTCCCGGCTCCGGCTTCTCCTCCAGCCTCCGCTGCGGCGCCGCCGCCCGCGCTGGGACCGTCGCTGGCATCGCCGTCGTCCCGAGAAAAAGTCGCGGTTGTTCATGGCGACACGGTGAAAGCCGCGGCCGCGGAGGTCCCGATGCCCGAGAACGATGGATCTCTTCAAGCACCAGGTGCTGCGTCGCCGAGCCTGGCCAATCCCCTGGCAACCTTCCAACCCGCGCTTCCAAACCTGACTGGGCCGATGAAGTTCCCTTTGCCCGACGAGAAAACGCGGGATCCTCTCGCTCCGCCCATGGCGAAGAGCCAAACCGGGGTGCGCGAACTGCCGAAGGGAATTCAAGGGCATGCGGGCGTGACCGCCAACGTGGCCGAGGACGGCAGCATCCGTTTCCATGATCCGAAGGACATCGCAGACGTGCATCTAGTGGGCTTGGGTGTGGCGGGGCGATTCGATCTCAACGACCAGATCATGAAACGTGCAGGCCAGGATCCCTACGCCTCCGTCAAACGCGACATGGCAGAGAATACCCGCGAACAACGCCTGTGCATGGCCAGGCGGTACCAGGGCGAGCGGCAGAAGCAGGAACTGTTCGCCCTATCCACGAAGGTCAGACACATTGCCGACCGCACAGATTTGTCGGCGGCCCAGCGCCGGGGACTTCTTTTCGCCATCTGGGACGAGTGCTCCGAGGAATCGGATTCGACCACAGACTACGGCGCTATGGCACGCGCCACCATTCTGTCGATTGTGCGCGAAGCATTCCCAGCAGGCAGCGATGTGGCCTATCCGCCCGCCGAGTTGTTGGCCCTCAACGAACGGCGCTCATCACGTCAACCGTTCGCCCCGTACGATTCGCGCCCGATGAAGCGGACTCGCCATCCCGATGCCGCCGCGCCGACGGAATGCCCGTAAAAGGTTTGCCTACAGGATCACGATCGCGCACCCCAGAATGATATCGATACGCGAGGCGGTGCGGACCGCGCAGCTGTGTGCGCAGACCTTCCGTACAAAGCCCGCCGGCAGCTTGGACTTTCGGAGGGTTAGCCGCGAACCGAGTTAGCTATCGCGACACGAAATGGCACTCGCCCCGTGATCCTGGGTCGTGAGTACCAGGGGTAGGTATGTCGGCGGGTGAAGGAAGAGATCCTGAAGGATGCGGAGTCGACCGCCCCGAAACGCGGGTCCGCCGGCGGTATTGTGGAGACGAAGAAGCCAGCACTGGCATTGCAGTGAGTCCGGAGCAGATCCCGCAGTACTTCCGCCCGCGGCCTGACATGGCGTGCATCGTGCCGGCCCGCCGGTAGCAGGGCCCTCATCGCCACGAATCCATGTAGACTGGCGCCATGAAGAACATCGCTTTCTGCCTTGCAACCATTGTCAGCGCGATCTTGCTGGCCACACCGACGGTGACAAGGGCTGAGGCCAACCCGCCGGTCACGCTCGCGAAGATGCGATGTGTCCGCATCTTCAGGCATATCGTGCACTCCCTGCGCGCGACTGACCGCATCGACGACGATCACATTCGCTGCACGGTGGCCGCGACCAACCGGGGCAACGAGCCGGCGACGTTCACGATGGCGCTGCGACTAGATCAACCGGCTACCGGGAGTGCCGCGCCCATCAACATCGAAGAGCAGCAGAAGATCGACCTCGGCACCGGCGAGACCAGCGACGCAGAAATCGGCATCGACGTGTCCGAGAACCTGAACGGCTGTATGCCCTTCAAGCTGACCATCACCGTCGGCAAGGCGACCATCAAGAAGGCCATCGATCCAAACTGCCCCGACTAGCCCGCACTGATCGCGCAAGTAGGGCCCAAGATGGGATAAGCTGGTCCGCGGAAAACCGGACCATGAAGACATCGACCCTGCTTGGCTTGGCTCTTGCGCTGGCCTGCCTACTTCCTGGTGCCTACGCGCTGGCAAGTTGCAGCGTGCATAACGATACCAATTGGTCGTTCACCGTCACCTCGGGCAATACCTCCAACCAGATGGTTGGCTCACACTCGCAGACGTCGATCGCGGCGGGGAAAATTGTGGGCAAGAGCAAGGAAGGCAAGACTGTAGGTGGTTTTTGCAAGGACGGCGACAAGCTGGAGATCAGCGACGACCACGGTGTTCCGGTCCTGATGCCGAAGTAGCTGGGCCGGGTTCGGATACCGGGTTCTGAAGTTTGTCATTGGGCCAGCCCCACTTGCCCACTATGGCGCCCGGCAATTCTATTGGGTAGCGTATTGGTATCCGGGATACTGGCAGATGCCGGCTTCGCAGGTCCATTGGGCCTGTCCTCCATCGGGCAGACGCGGCAGCGCCTTGGGACAGTCGGTGGCTGAAGTACATTGCACCGGCTTGATCATGCAGATGGACATCCCCCCTCCGTTGGCAGGGGTGACGCATAGCCATGGCGCAGGGCAAGGGTCAATGTCCGAGCGGACGACCACGCACTCTTGCATGCAGTCCCCATGACAGACTCCATCAAGACAAAACAGCTCGTCCGCGCACTTTGCAAGGCCAGGGCCATTCGCTGCTGGCGAGTTGATGCAATCCGCATTTACGTTGCACGCGCCACCGATCCAACCCGTGAAAGCGTCTGTCTGAACATAGGTAGCAGTTTCGCCATCTGCAGCAGAATTCTGCCGACTGCCGTCACCGCAGCCTCCAAGAACACAAGCCATCTGGAGCAACAAAATGCTAGTTCGCGTAAGCGAGATCGGTTCGTTGTTCATGGATCCTTGTCGTCTCCAGTGTTGGGGCAGCGTCGCCATCTAGTATCGCACCCAATGATACGGTCCAAGTGTGGACAACGTAGCCATCGTAGTTCGTGAACACGTATCGCTCTGTCATGCCACCGTCGCCGTCGTCTACTGTGACTCCCAGCAGCTTGGCCTGCGCCGCGGAAGATGGACCCGCTGGTCGCGGCAGAGGCAGAAGGGTGTGCAGACCCTAGGTCCCGAAGGGACAGGTGCGCCGGCCGTCGCAGCGGCCAGCAGCCCGGTCTGGCGCGTACAGGCTGTCCTATGCTGACTTCCGGATTAT
>PMJO01000268.1 GCA_003158455.1 Myxococcales bacterium
CGACAATTCGTCGACCAATTCCACGTGCGTGGCCGCGTTGCGGCCGGCCAGCCCATTGACCTTCAAACCAACGGTCTGACCTGGCCGGAAATAGCGGCGCAAGCCAGCCACGCCGTCCCCTGTGCCCGCCAGCGCCGCAAGACCTGCGCCCAGCATGGCGCGGAGGGCGCCGCGGTCGGCGTCATAGCCGTGGGTCAGGGCTTGCTTGGCTCGCACTACCACCACGCGTGGTTTTGCCGGCTGGGCTGGTTCATGCGGGGCAATCGCGCTGGCCGGCTTGCGCCCTGTCGAATTCCCGGCCAATCGAGTGCTGCCGCAGGACGAGCTGCACCCGGTAGCAACCGCTGCCAGCGAGCCCATCGTGAGCAGAAACTGTCGACGTTCAGCGTCGATTCGTTCGCGGGACACGGCGAAATTATAGCCCGCAGAAGTGCGAAGCGCCGTTGGAGAAATCGCTCGCGGCTACTTGAATTCGCCTTCCGAAAAGACTATCGCCTCGTAGACTTGATACTCGGCTTTCTTCCACGCCTCGGCGGGCAGCCCGGCCTTCTGGGCGAGATGGCGCAGGGTGGTTTCTCGATCCCAACCCTGTTCAGGCGCCACCTGGGGCAAGAACGTGGCGCGGTGCCATCCCAGCGACAGGATGATGCCGTGGCGCCCGATCACGATCTCCTCCGCGCTCTTCACTGGCCGGGGCGGCGTGAGCACGGAAACTTCGACCGTAATGAAAGGCAATTCCTCGACGGTGACGGTGTGAGGGAAACGCGTATCCTCCAGGGCGGCGCTGGCGGCGCGATGGGACACCACCTCGTACACCGACGAACTGGGTTCCAGGGTGCCGATGCAACCACGCAACTCGTCGCCCTTTCCCGTACAAGTGCCTTCCATTCCGCCCTTGCACTTGAGGGTGACGAATGCGCCTGCCTTGCGTTCCAGCGAGGGCGTCGGGGCAATGGACACGATGCCATCGGGATCGAAGCGCCCCTTGCGCACGGAGGCCTCGAGCGAAAGACGCGCCAGCCGCAGCAAGGTCTGCTTCTCGTCGTCGCTGAGTGGGAAAGTGCTCTCGCCCGCCGCGCGCGCCTCGTCCAGCTTCGACTCCTCGCGCCACTTGCCCGTAAATGCCATGCCTATATATGTCACGCTGCTCGACCAGTCGGAAGTAACGTCACCTGAGGTGTAGTGACTAACCACGTGCGGCTTGCTGCCCGGAAAGCGGCCCAACAGTTCCAGCAGCAGGGCGATGGGGTGCAGCCCGCAGATCGTAGTGCCGGTCTTCTCCGCGTAGGCCAGCAGACCGGGCCGACTCAGCTTGGTAATCTGATCGATGGACCCTTGATCGAGTCGCGCCAGGCGGGCCTGCATGTCACCGGGGCCGTCGGGAACTTCGTAGCGGTAGTTCACGCCCCGGTGGGTGAAGTCGCTGGATGCCACCACGACGGTGTGGCTGTCGACCACCTCGGCCAAGGCCGCGGCCAGATCCACATAGTCTTCGTCAGTCATGCTACCCACCAAAATGGGCACCAGAGCAAACTTGGGCAGAGTGCGCTGGAGCAGAGGAAGCTGGATTTCCAATGAATGCTCGCCCTCCTCCGCGCGCATCACGCTGCTGACCACCGGGCAACGCCGCAGCCGCGCCACTGCCTTGCTATCCACCGGCACCAGGCCAAGCGGCGTCTCGAAGTCGGTGACGTCAGGAATCGAGGCACCACGCAGGGGATAGTGGTGCGAGATGGCCAGCAGCACCACGCGGCGGACGTCCTGACCGCGCAGGAGCTGGTAGTTCGCCGCAGCGGCCTTGCCCGAAAAACGATAGCCCGCATGCGGCGAGATGAGCGCGATGAGCTTGCCGTCGATCTTGGGCGGTTTGGCTTCGCGAAAAAGTCCGTCGACCTCGGCGGCCAACTGGTCCTTGTTTTCCGAGTACCAGGATCCAGCCATCTGGGCCCGCCGGATGCGACGGGTCGGGTCCGCGGGCGGCGTAGGCGCTGAGGCCGCCGTGGCCGGATGCGCCGCAGGCTCGCGCGCAGGTGGCCGCGTCTCAGATTTTTTCAAGCAGCCGGCGCAGCCGCCGACGACCAAGGTCATCAGAAAGGCCAGACGCTTCATCGCAAAGTCCTCACAAACCGCAATCCTTGCCCTGCCCTGCCCATCTGTCAACGCGCAGCCGCACGGACGTTGAAATCCGAGGCAAAGAAGGCTAGTCCTTGACTGCGATGACTGACAACAAGATGAAGAAGTACGTCTGCAACGCC
Source organism: Myxococcales bacterium (assembly GCA_003158455.1). Taxonomy (GTDB): domain Bacteria; phylum Myxococcota_A; class Polyangia; order Fen-1088; family Fen-1088; genus Fen-1137. The sequence continues at coordinate 2,256 of PMJO01000268.1, forward strand.
TGCGGCTACGAGTACGATCCCGCCGTGGGCGATCCGGACAGCGGCATAAAGCCGGGCACGCCCTTCGAGGATCTGCCCGATGATTGGGTGTGTCCAGTTTGTGGCTTGGGCAAAGACGAGTTTTCCCCCGCCTGACGCGAACCGGAGCAACAACCATGGCAGCACGAAGCTTGAAGCCGGGTGTGCATGCGGTGGGTGTCCTCGACTGGGACAAGCCGCTTTTCGACGATCTTATCCCCTTGCCTGACGGCACCAGTTACAACGCCTACCTGATCAAGGGTCAAGACAAGGTGGCCCTGCTCGACACCGTGGATCACGCGTTCTGCGACGAGCTGCTAGCCAACCTGGCCGCCGCGGGCACAAGCAAGCTCGACTACGTGGTCTCGCAGCACGCCGAGCAAGACCATTCAGGCAGCTTGCCGGCGGTGTTGGCGCGCTTTCCCGAGGCCAAGGTGGTGACCAACCAAAAGTGCGCCGAGCTGCTCAAGCTGCATGTGCACCTGCCGGCTGAGGCCGTCACCCTGATCAAGGACGGCGACACGTTGGACTTGGGCGGTCGCACCCTGCAGTTCATCTTTGCCCCCTGGGTGCACTGGCCGGAAACCATGTTCACCCATCTGCGGGAGGACAAGATCCTCTTCACCTGCGATTTTCTCGGCTCCCACCGTGCCACAAGCGACCTCTTCGCCGACGACGAAGCGCAGGCGTACCTGGCCGCCAAACGCTACTACGCCGAGATCATGATGCCGTTTCGCGCGCGCCTGGCCAGCTACATCCAGAAGATCGAATCTTTGGGTGTGGACATGATTGCGCCCAGCCATGGCCCGGTGTACCGCCGGCCGCAATTCATCCTGGACGCGCACAAGGACTGGATCGCGGACAAACCCAAAAACCACGCAGTCGTGGCCTATGTGTCCATGCACGGCAGTACCAAGATCATGGCCGACCGCCTGGTGGATGGGTTGCTCGACCGAGGCGTGGGCGTCACGCGCATCAACCTGCCCACCATGGATCTTGGGCAGATGGCCATGGCCCTGGTCGACGCGGCCACCGTCGTGATCGGCTCGTCCACCGTGCTGGCCGGCCCGCACCCGGCCGCCGCGTCCGCTGCCTACGTGGCCAACATGCTGCGCCCCAAGGCGCGCTTCGCCACCGTCATCGGCTCGTGGGGCTGGGGTGGCAAGACGGTCGAGACCCTGAAGGGCCTGCTAGGCAACCTGAAGGTCGAGTTTCTCGATCCGGTAGAGATCAAGGGACTACCCACCGAACCGGACCTGCAAGCGATCGACAAACTCGCGGCGACGATCCAGGAGAAGCACGCGGGGCTATAAATGCGGAGAACGCTACGGCTTCCTCCGCATGGCCCCCAAGGCCGAGTCCATCATCTTCTTGTTCATGGCGAAGAATTCCGGTTCGTGTTTCTGCAGGACAGCCAACGCCTGCGCCCCGTACCGCGCGGCAAAGTCTTTGCGCACGGCTTCCAGTCGATCTGCCTGTCCCGAATACGCCTTTTCCATGGCGGTATCGACCGGGCTCGGCTCTTTGCCTTTGGACTTGGCCTCCGCGATCTTCTTGCGCAGCTCCCCGACCTTGTCCGCTGCGTCCTGCAGAGCGTACGTGTGAGCGTAGTAACGGCTGGCGACTCGGCTGAGTTTCAGCATCTCGTCCTGGGTCAAACCGCTCTTCGCAAGCGCGGCCTTGGTCGCGGACTCGATCTTGGCGCCACGATCGTCAGCCGCCATGGCGCCCTGGAACTTCTTCTGGTCGGTCCCCGCCTTGGCATAGGCCTGCATGCCAATGCCCACGGCGTCGCCGGTAACTGAGAGCATCTCCTTCTGGTACGTGGCGAAGCGCGAAAGTTTGTCTTCGGTCAGAAGCGCTTTCTCCGCGTCCACCTCCGCGACGGCCGCGGTCAGCTTCGCTACGAAGGGTGGCGCGTGCCCGGCCGACGACGCGGGCGAAGGCGGCACGCCTGCCGGCTTGGAACCCTCGCCCTTCTTGCACCCGACGAAGCACAGCAACACGAAAAGCCACGCTGTCTTTGATCCGTGTTTCATGGCTGGCATCCTACGGCATCGGGTCTGAGCCCGCAATCACGTCCACCGGCTCATTGAGCAGTCGGGCGCGAACCGCGCCAACCAGAAAGATCGAACCTGCGACCACGACCAGGCCGTCGGGCGCCACCAGAGCGCGAGCGCGCGCAAGGGCAAGGCCGGGGTCAGCCACGACCTCGACCACTCGACTCCCGTCGGACGGAACCAGGGCGGCCAGGGTTTCGGGCGCAAGTGAGCGCTCACTCAGCGAGCGGGTGGCCACGACGATATCGAAGTGCGGAGCGAGCGCGGCCAGCATGGCGGATGCGTCCTTGCCTTGCACGATGGACACCAGCAAAGCACGGCGGGACGCGGCTGGCAGCGCGGCGGCGAGCGCCTCCGCCCCCTCGGCATTATGGGCACAGTCGAGCAGCACGTCGGCGGTCACGCGCTCCAGCCGGCCGGGCCAGCGGGTCTCGGCCAGGCCACGCTTGATTACCTCCGGCTGCAGCACCCGACCCAGGTTCGACGCAACCTGGTGGGCCAAGGCCACGGCCAGGGCTGCGTTCGCGGCTTGATGGGCCCCGGCCAAGCCCAGCGGAGAAGTTGACGAGGTGAAGTCGACGCCAAATCGGCGCAAGGGCGACCCAATCTCGCGCGCAACCCGTTCCACTTCGACCAATGCTTCGGCTGCCAACGGCCCCAAGAAAAGCGGCACCCCGGGGCGCGCAATGCATGCCTTTTCGTAGGCGATCTCGCGCATGCTCTTGCCCAGCAAGTCCTGATGGTCAGCTGCGATGCTGGTGATCGCACAAGCCAGCGGGTGCGAAGCCGTAACCGCATCTAGTCGGCCGCCCAATCCTGTCTCCAGCACCGCCAGCTCGACCTCGGCCTCGGCGAAGGCCAGGAAGGCCAACACCGCCGAGATTTCGAAGTAGGTGAGAGGCACGCCGGTTGCCGCCACCGCCTGGTCAAGCTGTCCTAGTCTCTCACCCTCGATCTCACGCCCGTCGATGCGGATGCGCTCGGAAAAGCGGCACAGATGCGGCGAAGTAAAGAGCCCGGTACGCAAGCCAGCGACGCGCAGGATCGACTCGAGAAAAGCCGCGGTCGATCCCTTGCCATTGGTGCCCGCGATCTGCACCGCGCGAAGACGACGTTCCGGCCAGCCCAGACGCTCCAGGGCCAACCGAACGCGGTCCAGTCCAAAAGAAACGCCCAGCGTACGCACCGACTGCAGGCGAGCCAGCAACTTCCCGTACGCCGTGTTCATTCGAAGACGTGATGGCGCAATGTTAGTTGCGCGTCGTCACCGCCGGCGTGCCCATCCAGCGCAAGGCCAGGGCAATGGTCGCTTTCAGCTCCTTGCGAGGCACGATGATGTCTACGAAACCGTGCGTGAGCAGGAACTCGGAGCGCTGGAAACCGGGGGGCAGGTTCTGGTGAATGGTGTTCTGGATCACGCGCGGGCCAGCAAACCCAATGAGCGCCTTCGGCTCGGCGATGTGCAGATCCCCGAGCATGGAGAAGCTGGCCGCCACGCCCCCAGTGGTCGGGTGCAACAAGATGGACAGGATCGGCACGCGCGCTTCCCGCAAGCGGGCGATGGCAGCGCTGGTTTTGGCCATCTGCATGAGGGAAAGGATCCCTTCCTGCATGCGCGCTCCACCCGAAGAAGCAAAAATCAGGGCCGGCACCCGGCGTTCCAGGGCGCGCTCGAACAGGCGGGTAATCTTCTCGCCCACCACCGAGCCCATGGAACCGCCCATGAATTCGAACACGAAAAAGCCCGCCTCGACCGCGATGTTCTCGATGCGGCCGGCAACCGCGATCAGGGCTTCGACTTCGCCGGAGGTCTTGCGGGTGGATTTCAGACGATCGCTGTACTTCTTCGAATCGCGAAAGCCCAGCGGGTCAATGCTTTCCACGTGCGCGTCGTGCTCGATGAGGCTGCCCTTGTCCATGATGGATGCGACACGATCGCGCGTGGCCATGGCGAAGTGGTGCCCACAACTCGTGCACACATCCAGGTTCTTGTGCACCTCCCCAGTGAGGAGCGCCTCGCGGCACATGGGACACTTGGTGAAAACCCCCGCCGGAATGCTGCGCTTCTCCAACGCGGGTTCGTCTTTCTTGTTTCGCCTATACCAGACGATGGGAGGGTTGTCGGACACGCCCCCCAATTTCGACCGCCGGCGACTATCTGTCAACCATCAGCTACCTTCCTATTGACTGCGCGCCGCGGGCTGTAGACTGTTGCACTTCCTTGGACACCAACTACTTCGAGGTCGTCGTCTGCGGCCCGGACATGGCCGGGCTGATCGCGGCGGCTTTGCTCAGCCGCCGCGGGCAGCGCATCCTTTTGTGCGGCCACGACCGCCAGCCCGCCACCTTCCAGGCCGGCCCGTATACCCTGGCGCGCGAGCCGGGTTTCTTGCCGCCGCCCGATGCCGAGCCGGTGGCGCGGGTGATGCGCGAGCTCGGCCACGCGCAGGTGATTCGCCGGCGTGCGCCGGCCTTGCAGCCCGGGTTGCAGATGATTTTCCCGCAGCACCGCATCGCATTCGGCAGCGATCCCGAGGCCGTCTCCGCCGAGCTGCGCCGCGAATTCCCCTCCGAGTACGCTGTGGTGGAGGAGACGCTGGCGCGTCTGCGCAATTGCAGTGCGGTCCTGGATCCTCTGCTGGGATCCGACATCACCCTGCCCCCCGAGGGTTTTTGGGAAAGACGCGACGTGGGCCGGATCCAGGGCCAGCTCCCGCCGCTCGATGGCGACTGGCTGGCCGCGCTGCCGCCCTATCATCCCATGCGCGCCGGACTGGCTGCCTTGGCCGTTCTATCAAGTGGGTTCTCGCCAGGAGACGTCACTGCCATGACCCAAGCCCGCGCCTTTGATGGAGCCCGGCGCGGGGTTTTCCGGCTGGGCGGCGGCGGGGATCTGCGCGCGCTGTTCACCGAGAAGATCGAAAACTTCTCTGGCGAGGTACGCGAGCACCTGGTGCCGCACGAACTGGTGTGGAAGCGGGGCAATCTCTCGGGCCTGCGCGCGCGTCCGCGCGGCGAAACCATCGGACTGGGCCGGCTCATCTGGGCCGGCTCGGCCGCGTCGCTGCTTGCCCTGTGTGCAGACGCAGCCCCTCGGCGTTTGCGCGAGACCGCGGCGGCCATCCGACCTGCCTGCTTCCGCTACACCCTGTGCCTCCTGCTGCGTCCCGAGGCACTGCCCGAAGGCATGGGCCCGCGGGTCCTGTCGGTGCGCGATCCAGCCAAACCGATCCTGGAGGACAACGCCCTCTTCATCGCGGTGGGCTCTCCCCTGCCCCGCCAGCCCAATCGTGTCCCGGTCTGGGTGCAATGCCTGGTTCCCGCCAGCGCGGCTGAGAGTCTGGGCTATTTGGCCGTGGTGCGCGCCCGCATGCGCGACGAGATTTCACGCTTGCTCCCCTTCTGCGAACAGCACCTATGGGTGCTGGCCTCGCCGCACGATGGGCTGGCGCCCGAACTGGGCCTGCAAACGCCGGGGGACAAGCCGGCGGCGCTCGATCCGATACCGTCCACCCCAATGACCCCGGTGCTCAGTTGTGATCTGCCGCGCATGCTGGGCATCGGCGGCACACCCCATGCAACTGGGATCAGCAATGTCTTTCTGGCCAGCGCCGAGAACCTTCCCGGGCTTGGCTGCGAGGGTGACTTTGTTTCCGCCTGGGGCGTGGCCCGACTGATCGCATCGCCCGGCCAGCGCCCAGGCATGCGACGGCGTGAGATTCTTATCGAGGATTCATAGCCATCCCCCTTGGGCCGAGGCCCCGGCGGGCACAGAACTCGGCTAGCAGAGCCGCGCTCTCGGGTGAGACTTCGGTAAACCGCACGCCCGTGCGACGGAAGGGCCCAAAACGCCGATCCGTGATCACCAGGCCGCCGACGCTGATACGTGCGCCAGCGCCCGGCAGATCGAAAAGCAGAGTCATAGGGGTTTGCGGGACGACCGGCATATCGCGTGGACGGCGCAAGGTGATCCCAGAGGGCGCGATGTCCTCGGCCTGACCGAGCTGGACCCGCGCACCGATCCGGTTGCAAACCGCAAACACCGCCGAAACGCGGCCGTCGTGGCGACGATCCCGTTCGGCACATCGACGCTCAAGCTGCATGCTCGAATGCTAGAGGCGGCGCCCAACCCTAGCAAAAAATCTTTCTCGCACCGCGCTACGCTGCTTGCCTCAAAACCTTCCGCTTTGTTGACGCTCGTGATAACAAGAAACTTGTTATGCCGCGGCATTTTACAAGGGAGCGCACATGAACCGTTTGTCATTTCTTGCCATCAGCATTTCTTCTTTGGTCGCCCTGAGCGGACTCGCGCGGGCCGATACTCCAACCAAGCAGGAGGGCCGAGTCTGGTACGACCAGAATCTCACCCTGGCTTTCACGCCCGCGTGGAGCTTCACTGTCATGCCCGGTGTGCGTTTCGAGTACGCGCGTTCGCCGGAAGACGCGGCGGGGGTGCAGTTCCTTGAGTTCTTCATCGGCCCCAACTTCACCTACAAGCTGGGCAACCTGACCCTCAAGGGATCGCTCTGGTACTACTACATGGGCTACCCAACCCGCGGCCGCCAGCAATTGCAGCCGCCAAACTACACGGCCACCGACTGCACCGCCAAACTGTCGCCGACGGCCTCGAACTGCCTGTCAACCTACAGCTTCTCGCACAACCTGGAGATCATGCCGTCCGTCGACTATCGCATCGGTCGCTGGTCGATCTACGACCGCGTGATCTTCCACAACACCTTCTACGCTGACACCTACAACGCCGACATCAACACGGAGACCCTCAAACTGGATGTCGGCTCCCAGCGCTGGGGATGGGGCACCGTGCTGCGCGAAATGCTCCAGGTCCGCTACGCGATCACCGATAGGCTCAGCGTCTTGCTGGCCGACGAAGTGTTCTTGGGCATCGCTGAGGATAGCGACACCAGCAAGATCGCAAAAGGCGGTGGCTACAAGGCTCCCGGCTACTGGAAGGACGGTTTCCGCCAGAATCGTGTCTACGCGGGCATTGACTTCAAAGTCACGCCTGCCCTCACCATAACCCCGATGTACATGCTCGAGATGGACGTCAGCCCCACCGACTCAGGCGACCTCACGGACGTTTCCCACAACCTCTTTGTTTTCGCCACCTACGTCGCCAAGATGTGGGACGAAAAGAAGTAGGAACTGGCTCCCAGAGGGTTATGTGCAGTCGGGACTGGCTGCACATCGACCCTGGATGGATCAAGAGGAGGCCACATGAAGAAGGTTAGTGTATCCACCGCAGTCTTCGCTCTCGTCTGGACCGCATCGGCCCATGCGCAGGTGATGGAGACCAACCCCTCACCCGCGCAGCAGGGACCACTGCCGCCGCAATCCGCCCAGCCAGTCCCTGCGCCAACTCCCTACGGGTACCCGCCGCCAGCGCAGTACTATCCTGCTGCACCAGCGCCGGCGGCGACCCCCTACTCCTATCCGGCTAGCCCAGCGCCGGCCCCGTCCCCGTATGCGTCGCCGCCCACCACCGAGACCGCAGCAGCGCCGGCCCAGACCGGAAGGCCATCGGGCTTCCACCTCGCGCTTGGCTTGGGTTTCGCGGGGACGGGTCGGCCGGGAATCGCCACCCAGGTCAAGATCGGGGGCCGGCTGTCGCCATCGCTCACCCTGTACTACTACGCTCTCAACAATTGGTATCCGACAACCGGTTCCAACAAGTATTGGCGGATCTCCGCGGTGAACGGCGTCGGCGTCGACTATTTCGTCGTGCCGAACCTGGGCGGCCGGTTTGGCATTGGACTCGGCGGCAACATGCCCGAGGACTGGTCCAACTCCACCGCAAAGCCCCGCTATCTTGGCTATTCCTACTTCATGGGTCTGACCTGGGAAGTTCTCGACAGCCGCAGCCATTTCTCCATCGACCCCGTCATCAATGTCATTCAGTTGTCAGAAAACTCCGTCTGGCACTCCTACGCCGACTTCCTCCTGACGCTGAACTGGGTCTACAACTGACTCGACCCGTTTCAGGTCTTTCGTTTGTCCAGCACGCGTGGGCCGGATTCGACTGACTTGCGTTCCACCAGCTTCACATTGACGGTGAGGCCCAGTTCGGACGACAGCCGGTGCGCAATGGCGGCCAGGCGCTCGTGCTGCTTGCGAAGCTCGTCAAAGGCACCTGATTCGCTGGGCGCGATCAACACCGTCACCTCATCCAGGGCACCCGGGCGCTCCACCACTACCTGGTGCGGCGGCACCTCACCCTCGATCTCGCCCAGCAGGGACGCGATCCGCGCGGGCGACAGTTTGGTTCCGCGAATGATCAACACGTCGTCGCTGCGGCCAGATACCCGCGCCATGCGCATGGTCTGACGGCCGCAAGGGCATGGTTCGCAGAGCAGGCAGGTCAAATCGCGGGTGCGGAAACGAATGACCGGGAACGCTTCCTTGGTCAAGGTGGTAATGACCAGCTCACCTTTTTGCCCCAAGGGCAAGGGGTCGAGGGTTTGCGGGTCGACCACCTCGACCAGGAAATGGTCCTCGTTGATGTGCAGACCCTTGCGTTCCATGCACTCGCTCGCCACCCCCGGCCCCATCACCTCGGATACGCCGTAGTTGTCGGTGGCCACGATGTGCAGCTTGTCCTGGATCTCCTGCCGCATGGTCTCGGACCACGGCTCACCGCCGAAAAGCCCATACTTCAGCGAGAACGCGCCTGGGTTGATGCCCTGCTTGTGGATGGTCTCCGCAATCAGCATGGCGTAGCTGGGCGTGCACACCAGCGCGGTGGTCTTGAAATCGCGCATGATTTTGATCTGGCGGGCGGTGTTGCCGGTCGAGGTGGGGATGACCGAAGCCCCGACGCGTTCGGCGCCATAGTGGATGCCGAAGCCGCCGGTCGAAAGGTCGTAGCCGTAGGCGATCTGCACCACGTCGTCTTTGCTCACGCCCCCGGCGCAAAGCACGCGCGCCACCAGAGTCGACCAGGTCTTGATGTCGTTGCGCGTGTACCCCACCACGGTGGACATGCACGCCGACGCGTGGATGCGCACGACGTCGCGCAGTGGCACTGCGAACAGGCCATAGGGATAGTTTTCCTGCAGGTCGGCCTTGCTGGTAAACGGCAACCGGCGCACATCGTCGAGGCTGCGGAAATCATCCGGGTCGACTTTGCCCGCGTCGAACTGCCTTCGATAGAACGGCACGTGCATGTAGGCCCGCGCCAAGGCCGCCTGTAGTTGTTCGAGCTGCAACTGGCGCAGCTCGTCCCTTTGCATGCATTCCTTTTCCGGCTCCCAAATCATGGTTATTTCCCTCCGCCGTCGAGTTCGGCTTCCGAATCCAAGTCGCGCCCCAGATAGGCGCGCTGCACGTCTCGGTTGGCCAGCAAATCCTCCGCGTTCTCTTCCAGCAGGATGCGCCCGTTCTCCAGCACATAGCCGCGGTTGGCGATGCGCAGGGCCGCCTTGGCATTCTGCTCGACCAGCAGCACGGTGTGGCCCTCGCTGCCTAGCCGGCGGATGATGGCGAAGATGTCCTTGACCACCAGCGGCGCCAATCCCATCGAAGGTTCATCCATCATGATCAACTTGGGCCGCGCCATCAGCGCACGGCCGATGGCCAGCATCTGCTGCTCGCCGCCCGAAAGTGTGCCGGCCAATTGCGACGCCCGCTCTTGCAGGCGCGGGAACAGGTCGAAAACCCGGCCGAGATCGCCTTCCACCTCATGTGCGCGACCGCGGCGGATCTGCACGCAGGCGCCAAGTTGCAGGTTCTCACGCACGGTCATTGGGCCGAAGAGTTGGCGCCCTTCGGGCACGAGCGCGCAGCCCAGCAAGGCGATCGCCTCGGGCACGTGGCGGCCGATATCCTGCTTGTCGAACAGGATCTCTCCGGTCTGGGCGCGCAGCAGGCCGGCAATGGTCAGCAACAAAGTGGTCTTGCCCGCACCGTTGGCGCCGATAATGGTCACGATCTCGCCGGGGGAAACGTGGATGGACACCCGGCGCAAAACCTTGAGGTTGCCGTAGCCGGCCTCTAGGCTGCGAATCCTAAGCATCATCCTCTCCCAGATAGACCTTGATAACCTCGGGGTGCTTCTGGATGGCAAGCGGCTTGTCGTCGGCGATCTTCTCGCCGTAGCTCAACACCAAGACTTCGTCCGAGATGTTCATCACCAGGGTCATGTCGTGCTCGACCAGCAGCACCGTGACCCCGGTGTCGCGGATGCGCGCGATCAGCTTGGCCATCTCACTGGTCTCGCGCATGTTGAGCCCGGCGGCGGGCTCGTCGAGCAGGAGCAGCTTGGGCTCGCAAGCCAACGCCCGGCCCAACTCGACAATGCGCTGCTGGCCGTAGGCCAGGCTGGTGGCCTCGACCTCGGCCAGCCCTTCCACGCCAAGGAAGCGCATGATCTCCAGCGCCTTCTCCCGCACCGCCCGCTGTTCCCGGCGCGTCCAGGGCAGGCCGAACATGCTGGACAGAAAGCCGGCTCGGCTGTGCACATGGCGGCCGACCGCGATGTTTTCCAGGACGCTCATCTTGGGAAACAGACGGATGTGTTGGAAGGTGCGCGCCATGCCCGCGGCCGCCACTTGATGCGGTTTCCACCCGTCGGTCTGCTCGCCGTCAAACCACACTTGCCCCGAGTCTGGCGTCAGGGCGCCGAAGATCAGATTGAACAGGGTCGTCTTGCCGGCGCCGTTGGGACCAATGAGCGCCTTGATGCTACCGGCAGCAACCGTGAAACTGACGTTGGCCACCGCCCGCAAACCGCCGAAGCGCTTGCCTAGGTCCTTCACCTCGAGCAGGCTCATGGCACCCTTCTTTGCGGCAACCTGCGGCGCAGGCCGGGCAAGCGCCGCACGAACTCTGCGCGCAACAACCCGTCGGGCGCGAAGAGCATGATGGCCAGAAGAATCAGGCCGAAGACTGCGTCGTCGTAGGATCCGAATGATCCGCGCAAACAAAGGAAATTGAGCAGCACGCCCATGACCAGGGCGCCCCACAAGTTGGCCATGCCGCCGACGGCCACAATAGCCACGTAGCGCACAGACTTCATGACCGATGCCTCGGAAGGGCCGATGCCGCCGTTGTAGTGGGTCAGAAATACGCCCCCCAAGGCCGCCAGCGCGGCACTCAACACGAACATCTGCAGCTTGTAGCGGCCAGTGTCCACGCCCATGGCATTGGCGGCATCTTCGGCCCCGTGAATCGCGCGCAGGGCGCGACCCACACGCGAACGGATGAGATTGGTGAGCAACGCCATGGCCCCCAGCACCAGGCCCCAAGCCACATAGTAGTTCTGTGTCCGCAACGCGGACTTGCCGGTCACCGCCAGGCCCGCGAAAAGCGGAAAGGCGGGAATATCGGAGATCCCGTCGGCCGCGCCCACCAAGCTGCTACCCAGCACCACCTTGTACACGATGGTGCCAAAGCCCAGGGTCGCCATGGCCAGATAATGGCCCCGCAGTTTCAGGACCGGCTTGCCCACCAAGTAGGCGATGCCGATGGTCACCAGCAAGGCAACCCCGCACGCTGCCCACGGACGCACTAGCAAGAGATCGGCGCCGTACATGTCCTTGCCCGCCAGCAGGAGCCCGCACGCCTGCAGCAGGGAAACGAGCAACTGGCCGTTGCGGGGATAGAGGTTGTACGTGGTCAGCAGGCCCGAGGTGTAGCCGCCAATGGCGAAGAACCCAGCGTGGCCAAGCGAGATCTGGCCGGTGTAGCCCATCAACAAGGTCAATCCGACGATGACGAGCGAGTAGTACCCGGCCATGGTGAGCTGGGTGAGGTACTGAGGCTTGCCCGCGACCGTGGTCAGCAGATGCACCGCAATCACCGCCAGGGCCAAAGCGACAATGGGCAGGTGGCGCCAGCGTCCCATCAGTAGTCCCTCAGACGCGCGGCCTCGGCATTGCCGAACAGCCCTGACGGCCGCACAAAGAGAATGAGCAACAAGATGCTGATGGCGATGACGTCTTTGTAGGCGGCGGGCATGACCCAGATGGAGAACGACTCCAGGGTGCCAAGCAGCAGGCCCGCAACCACCGCCGCCATGCTGTTGCCCAGGCCTCCCAGAATGGCCACCGTGAACCCCTTCAATGCCAGGCTGCTGCCGCTGTCGTATTGCACGTAGGTGATGGGCGAGATCACACAGCCGGCCAGGGCGCCGATGCCCGCGCTCAGCACAAAGGACAGGGTCACCATGTTCTTGGCGCTGATCCCGCAAAGCTGGGCGGCTTCGCGGTTGCAGGCGCAGGCGCGCATTTGCCGCCCCAGCAAGGTGCGGGCAAAGAAGAAGTTGAGCGCCGCCACCATCACCGCCGAAATGCCGAGCACCCAGATCACTTGCGGCGAGATGTGGACGTCGCCGATGGAAAGCGAGGTGACCGCGGTGCCGGTGAAATACGGCAAGGCGCGCACGCCTTCGCCCCACAGCAACAACGCCAGCTCGCGAATGGCGATGGACAGGCCGATGGTGATGATGATCAGGCGCAGCACTGATGGCCGGCGCAGCCAACGAATGAACACCATTTCAATCAGCGCTCCTACCAGCATGGTCGCAGCTACCGCGCCCGCGATGGCGACCGGCATGGGCAAGAACGTATGCAGGGTCACCCCGATCATACCTCCCAGCATTACGAATTCGCCCTGGGCGAAGTTGATGATCCCAGTGGTGTTGTAGATGATGTTGAAACCGATGGCGACGATCGCGTAGATC
>PMJO01000012.1 GCA_003158455.1 Myxococcales bacterium
CCCCGCTTGTTTCGCTTACGCGTTGAACGTGTGTCTGATGGCACCACCCCCGCGTATGAGCAAGTCGTGAACGTCCACGGCGAAGCCCCCGCAGAGCCGGGCCAAGGTCGCAAAGGTGACGTTGACCTCCGCGGCCTCGACCCGTTGGGGAACGCGCGTGGACATCCCACTCTGGTGAGCCGCCTACTCCTGACTCCAGGCGCGCTCCTGGCTCAACACCACGTTGGCGGCCAGGCGGAACCAGAAGTTCGCGGCATGCGCGGCTGCGGTACTGCTGTGCTCGTTGGGGACGCCGTCGCATCCCGCGAGGAACCGGTAGTGGCATCGACGACTTGCGAGCCGCGACACTCGCGTCGTACACTGGCCCTCCCTTCGGCTTCGTTCTTCCGTGCTGCAAACAGGAGGGCCATCGTGCGCGCAGAAAATCGTGTCTGTCTCCAGCGAGTCTCCTACTTCGTGCAAACCCGCCCATGCCTTGCCACGGTCTGGATGTGCGCGGCGGCACTTGGCCTCCTCTTGGGAACTGCTGTGGTCGGTGGCTGTCACCAAGGACGGGCCCAAGTCAGCGCAGGTCGTGATCACACGTGCGCCCTTCGGCCCAATGGCACAATCGTGTGCTGGGGGGACAACCACGACGGCCAGAGCACACCGCCCGCGGGAAAATTCACCCAGGTCAGCTCTGGGCAATCCTACACCTGCGGGGTCAGAACCGACGAGTCAGTCGCATGCTGGGGGAAGAACGACAGCGGCCAGAGCACACCACCCGCGGGGAAGTTCACCCAGGTCAGCGCGGGGTTGTCCCACGCCTGCGGGGTGAAGACTGACGGCACGGTCGCCTGCTGGGGGGGCAATAGTTTCGGCGAGGGCACTGCCCCCTCCGGCACACTCATCCAGATCAGCGCGGGCAACTTCCACACCTGCGGCCTGCACCCCGACGGCTCGGTTGTCTGCTGGGGGGCGAACGCACTCGGTCAGAGCACGGCCCCCGCAGGGTCCTTCAGCCAGGTCAGCGCTGGCTCGGTTCACACTTGTGGCATCAAGACCGACGGCGCTGTCTCCTGCTGGGGAGAACTAGAATGAGAGGATGTCAAAGAGTTGGGAATTCCGGCGTGGCTCGAGAATGGTCCCAAGACCGCTCCCGATTCGCACACCGCGGAGAAGAGCGCAGAAAAGGCGGCCAAGAATGCCCGCATCTTGGCTGCCCTGAAGCCGGCCGCGCCCACAGGTCCAACACCTGTTGGGAACGGAGCGCCTTCGGGGACGTTCAGTCAGGTGAGCGCTGGGGCAAATCACAGCTGCGGCGTCAAGGTCGGCGGATCGGTTGTCTGCTGGAGCAACAACAGTTCCGGCGAAAGCACCGTGCCCGCAGGCGCCTTCACCCAGGTGAGCGCAGGGTTCTCCCACACCTGCGGGGTAAAGACTGACGGCACGGTCGCCTGCTGGGGCAGTAACAAGAATGGCGAAAGCGCACCCCCGGCGGGCACCCGCTGAACAAGCGGAAGTGTGGTGCCATCTATCCGTGGGACCTCGACCGCCTCACCCGTGATCTGGCCGGAAGTGGATACCGCCGCACCAAGGTTGCGTTTGTGGGCGATATTCCTGAAGGCTTGTTCGAACACGGGGCTCCACGGCATTGTATGCCAAGGGGCGAGCGTTGGCGCGGAGGTGCCGAGCCCAGCAGGAGAATTTGCGGAACCCGCGTGCTATGCTGGCTCCTATGGACTTCAGTCCCGACATCGTCGTGACGACCCCAGGCGAATCGAAAGTGCACCTCGTGGTGGAGGCCAAGCTTCGGGCCAGCGTCGATCGAGATGTGTTGACACAACTCAAGCGCTACATGCTGAGAATGCGGTCTGCGGTTGGCCTTCTCGTGACGCGCAATGTAGTCACCATCCTCCGCGACACCTTTCAGAGCGACTCAGAGGACAGCATCCAGGAAGTGGCGACGATCCTGACCGCGGATATTCCAGAGCTTCAATCCTTCGCGGCAGGTCTGAGTACGGATCCGGTCGCCTTCGAGGACGCTGTGCAAGATTGGCTAGTTCAGCTTCGATATCGCCTCGTCCAGGGCTACGCGCGTGGCGTGGATCCGAAAGTGGCAGAGCACGTCATGCCTGCCCTCGCGACCGGCGAGATTCGTGCGGGCGGTCCGCGTCCAGTACGAAGTGCTGTCGGCTAGATGGTGCACGTATTCGTCGAAACCAATTGGGTTGTGGACTACGCGGCTCCGTCGCATCGGCAGACCCCGGCCGCGCGTGCTTTGCTAGCACGTGCCCGGCGCGGTGAGCTAGGTCTCCACCTGCCCGCATTCTGTGTGGTCCAAGCACGGGAAGTGATCAGGAAGAGGTTTCAGCCACGCGGCGAGGCCGATGCGATTCGCCAGTTTGTTCGCTGGGCCACGAGTGCTGACAAGTTAACGATTCCCGAGCGAGATGCCGCGATGAGGACGGTGAACATGTTCGAAAGTCATGTTCGGAGTGAATTGGACAGACTGGATTCGAGGCTAGCGGGTCTCCGTGATGAACCGGGTTTGGAAATCTTTGCCATGGATGATGGCCAGCTGAAGCTGGCGATTGATATCAGCTTCGTGACCCGTCTGGATGCATTCGACCAGAGCGTGTTGGCGGCTGTCCTTGGCCGCTCGGACGCGATTCGCGCGCTGGATGCCACATCCGAGTTCGCGTTCTGCGAGCTCGATAGTGACCTTCAGCCATGGGACAGGCAGGGGCGCGCTCGGATGGATCTAAGGGAGCTTTATGACCAACGCGCAATATGGGTGTATGGTGACTTCGACATGTCAGCGCCCGTTCGCCCAACGAATTGGCATCCCGGGTCCAGGTGACGGCTTCAGATCTTCGCCCAGCCGCGGACCGTTCTCGTTGCCGGAACCACGATCAATTCATTCAGATTCCCGATGACCTCATTGCGGGCCAGGATCATCACCGGGCGGCGCTTGTCTGGAAGTCGAAATGTGTACCACCGGATCTCGCCGCGCCTCACGCCAGGTTCTCCCAACCTTCGGAGTCCTACGCGAGCGGTTCTTCATCGCTGGAGAATTCGTCTCGCCCGGGCGGAGTCACTCCGTACACAGAGGCGTCGCGCTCCGATGTTGCCTCGATAAGATGCACCAACCGATCCCGCTCGCCAGGCGCCAGACGCGCGACCAGCGGCAGCAGATCGTTGGCAGTCAGAGGCTGCGGCATGTGCGGCATAAGATGTAGTCTATCAGGTGACACGCGGCCGAGCCAGGTGCTGCTCGCCGCGCGTGCGGTTCGGCGCGCCGGGAGGCCAGCCGCGACACCTTCACCCCACCCCAAGATCGAAGCCGCGATGGCCATCCGCGAGAAACTGGAGCGTTGCGCGGCCCTGGATGCGGCGGCGGCGCTGTCAAGCACCTCCCTCGGGGCACCAAACTACCAGACGATGCGGACTCCCACGGTGGGGGCGAAGGATGAGATTTTCGGGTCAAGGGTCACGAGCGGCAAATCGAGGGCAGCGGCGCTGGCAAGAATGTGGCGGTCGCAAGGATCGCGATGTTCCCATTCGAAAGCAGCGGCAGCCCAGGCGATGGGCGCAGTGACGGGAAGAACGGTGAAGCCGAGAGCGAACCTGTCTAGCCAGTCGGCCGGATCTGCCGCGGTCGTAAGTCGTCCCTGCCTGAGAAGGCGTGCAGTCTCGCTCAAAGTTATGTCCGATATGTAGAGATCAGCAGGGGCGGCACCGCCAAGCGCAATCCGGACGGACGTGCTCAATCGAGCGGGCTCTATCGCAAGCCAAATCGCCGCATGCGTGTCGAGAAGGTAGCCCTGCTTCGGGCGCATGGCCGGGTCATTGCCCCCAGTCTTCCAACGGAATTACGGGAGCTACCGGATCATAGTTGGGTACGAGGCTTGCCGTGCCGGCGAGCGCTCGCATGGTCACGGCAGGAGGAACACGCCGCAACTCGTGCTCAATCGCTTGGCGGGCGAATTGCGATGGTTTCTGCTTGGTGCGACGGGCAGCCGCGCGGACCTTCTTGTAGAGCGGCGCGGGCAAATGCATGGAGAGCGTGGGCATACCTATAGATTTCTATAGACACGAGCGTTTGTCAAGCGAGACTACAGGCCAATCACGGACTTCTCGGGGAGCTCGGCAGGAATCACCCGATCGCCGGTGGCGAGGCGCCAGTTTCATAGCGGCGCGTGGGCGACGATCAACCGGTCAAAGGGATCGCGCGTCCCACTCAGGTCGACGGCCGCATCGAAGAGATCGAGGGACATGGGGTTGTTGCCGGTCCAGCGCGAATCCTGGCTGAGGGCAGCCCGGGCGCCGGGGGCAAGGCGAACCCGCTTGGCTTCTTCCAGAAGGGCCAATTCGAGAAGGCACAGGTGCCCCCTGGCCATAGGGACAGGTTGGCGGTGTAGGTGAATGTAGTTAACGTAATGCTTCTTATCGGACATCTCTTTTTGGTGAAGGAAAATGGTGCTTAAAGTGCCTATCCACTCCACACGGCCGGCACCAGTCGCTGGCGGCGCGACGCTCATGGACCGGAGCGACTGCTGGAGCACGCACTCTTGCGGGCGCCCCTGCGTGTGTCCGTGGACCCGGGCACGTCCGAGATGGACGGCTGCTACGCTACGGTGCCGCATTAGGCCTGCGACCTGATCTTGAGATCGCCGCGCGCCCGAAGGTGCGTCCGGCGACGCCATAGGCTTCTGGAGAATCGTCAGAAACCTGGAGCCCCTGCTCTACACGCCCACCACGGTCAGACCCACGGAACGCGCGGCCTGGGCTTGCCGGATGTCGAAGGTGAGCAGGGTGATCGCGCCTTTGCCCGCACGGTTGGCGGCTGCCAGGTGCAGAGCATCCAGCGTGCGTGCGCCGGTCAATTCGGCCAGATCCGCTGCGATATCACACGTGACCTCGTCCAACTCGACCACGTGCATGCGTTGCCAGTCCAGGTCGAACTGAGCCCGCGCATCAGCCAGAGCTGCGTTCGCGAGGAGCCTGGAGAGGTTCCGCCGCACTTCCACGCAGGTGTGTCGGCCGGTGATCCACACCGTATCCGCGAGCAGGTAGCTTTCACAGGCTTCGCTCTCCGGCTCGTCGACATAGCGCTTGAGCAGGGCGCTTGAGTCCACGTAGAGGCTCATCGGTCCCGATCCTCGCGCAGGACCTGGGCGCTGGACGTGGAAGCGGCATGGCGGCGTGCGGGGCGTGGACTGCTGCCGGTTGCTGGCCCCGGTGAAATCCATCGCTCGGCCAGGCCGCGTTCCAAGTTCAGAGCCCCTGGCAACGGGCCCATCACGGCCTTGGGTTTCCCGCGGTCGGTGATGCGGATGATTGCCCCGCGTGCTGCTTTCTCAAGGTAGTCGGAGAGATGCTGCTTGAGCCTGCGAACCCCGACGTCCATGTGGACACTATGAGCTGGGGATGTGGGCACATCAAGGCGCATCGCGATATGGGCAAGCGACGCGGCCACCTTCCCGCTTGCGCCCCTGCCGGTGTACTGTCTCGCGATGAAACTCTCTCGCTTTGCAACCGTCGCGCTCTTCGCAGTGCTTGGCTGTGTCGGTATGCAGCCGGGACCGTCCGCGGGCCAGTTGGCTGCCAGCCGTGCCAGTGTCCCAACCCCGGACATCGAGGAACTGCTGGGCAAGATGACGCTCGAAGAAAAGATCGGGCAGATGACCCAGATCGATTGGAAGCTGGCCAAGAACACCGACGACGTACGCAAGCTGTTCGTTGGATCGGTGCTCAACGGCGCGAGTTCGCTGCCTGAGCCCAACACGCCCCAGAACTGGGTCAAGCTGGTCACCTCGATGCAGACGCGAGCCTTGAGCACGCGCCTAGGCATCCCGATTCTCTGGGGCACGGATGCGGT
>PMJO01000300.1 GCA_003158455.1 Myxococcales bacterium
AGCCGCCACTGCCTGGCGCTCCACCGGAGGGCGTCGTGCCGCCGCTAGCGATCGTACCGCCGCTGCTTGGTGCTCCACCCGAGCCAACGGAGCCGCCGGATGGTTTGCCGCCGTTGCTCGTGGCTCCACCCGTCGGCGACGGTCCTCCCGAGCTGCTGTTGCATCCCGCGAACACCAGAAAGCCAACAAAACCCGTTGAAAACATTAGGTTTCTCATGAAAGGACCTCCCGACAGTTGAGGATCGAAACGGCGATCTTTGCGCAGGTCAGCTCGCGCGCGTCTCGACCGACGCGCAACGCCAGCCCTGGTGAAACTACCAATACCGCGAATCACTCGGCAAGTATTGCTCGATCGGCGACGATCTTGTTACCCAATTCCCCAAACTAATCTAGGCCGAGGATGAGGGCGGCAGGCGTGCACCCACCCGACACATTCGCTTGCGCGCACCGCCACGAATCGCGGCCAACCTGGACCGGGACATGGACCGGACCAGACCTCACCAAGGTCGGACCAGACCTCACCAAGGTTGGACCAGACCTCACCAAGGTTGAATCCTTCGGACCAGACCTCACCAAGGTTGAATCCTTCTGTCGTGAGACTACAAGAACGACCCGGATGTCAGGAATGCACCGTCGTGCGGATCGCGAGTGCCATCCATACCGAAAACGCGCCCGCGGCAAGCAACCTTGGCGCTGCCTTGCCGACAATCTTGGCATGTCTCTTCCTCGCGCCATCTTACCTGGTCGCTGTTACATGATCACCCGTCGCTGCTCCGAGCGCCGTCTCTTCATGCGCCCCGACCGCGAAACCAACAATGCCTTTGTCTACTGTCTCGCTCTCGCCGCCCGCAAAGCCAGCATCAGCATTGTCTGCACCGGCACCATGTCAAACCACTACCACGCCGTGGTCGTCGACAACCACGGACGGTTGCCGCAGTTCCTCGAACATTTTCACAAACTCTACGCCAAGCACCAGAACGTGCTTCGCGGAAGGTGGGAAGCGTTCTGGGCCAGCGAGCAAACTTCCGTAGTCGAGTTGATCCAACCCAAGGATGTCCTCAAGCGGGTGGTCTACGCCATCACCAACCCCGTCGCCGGCCACTTGGTCGAAAGGGTCCATCACTGGCCAGGTGTTGAATCGTTGACCGCCATCGACTACAACCTGCCGCTCACCGCCACCAAGCCGGTCCGTTTCTTTGACCCCGAAAACAGCGACTTGCCCGACGTCATCGACCTACGCTTTCGCCGCGCGCCCGGCTTCGAGCATCTGAGCCACGCCGAATACTCCAAGCTCCTGCGCAACAAGGTCGCCGAGGCCGAAAAGGAAGCTGCAACTGAGCGTCGGGAGAAGGGCATCAAGCTTCTGGGCCGCAAGGGTGTGCTCAGCCAACCCTGGAACGCGCACCCGGGTACGCGTGAGCCTCGCCGCCAGCTCTCACCTCGCATCGCCTGCAAGAACACTTGGGCGCGCATCGAGGCACTCCAGCGCAATCAGGACTTCATCGACCGGTACCGCGAAGCCCGGGGTGAACATTTGGCCGGCCGCAAGGCAATTTTCCCTGCTGGTACGTGGTGGCTGCATCGCTTCGCCGGCGTGAAGTGCGCCGAGCTGGGCGCCACCGCGCCGCCGAGCTGACCAACGGCGGATTCCGGTTCATTTGCGGCGCCTCGCCAGGGCCGGCGTCTGCCTTTGGAGTGCAAACGTAACCGCACTCACGACAATTGTCCGTCGGAAAACCTACGCGCCCATGCGACCGACGGTCGTCGCCAGGGCAAATCCGGATCAGCAGCGCCACGTCCGCCACCGCAACGTCGGCGCGGCGCCACCGGCGCGGCGCTATCGGCGCGGCGCTATCGGTTTCGTTCTATAATCCACGACATGACCAATCGTTGGCAGCTCTTGTTCGCAGTCGCGATCGGCGTGACAAGCTGCGGGGGGAAGGGCGAACGTCGTAGCTCCGGCATGGGCGGTGCCGGAGGCGGCAGCACGGGGGACACTAGCATGGGGGGAACCGCAGGGGGGACCGGGAACCCTGGCGGCACAGTGGCCACAGGGGGCACGTCGGCCACGTCCGCTGTTGCTTGTGGGAACACCGGTTCCGTCGGTTCCGTCTACGCTATTGCGAAGAACGGCTCCGCGGAATGTGGTGGCGACTGCTCGACCATCCCGCCATCCAAGGCTTGGTGTACCACCAATGGCTGTCTCGTCGACCTCTTCCCATGCCCGTCCTTCACCATGGACATCGCCGTGGATGCCACCAGCGTCTACTGGACAGCAGGCAGCTCAGTGACAAAGGTGCCCCTGGAGGGAGGAACGCCCACCACACTCGTCACTGACCAGGCGAGCCCATGGGGTATTGCGGTGGACGGCACCAGTGTCTATTGGACCGACTCTGACAACGGCACGGTGACAACGGTGCCGACTGAAGGCGGAACGCCCACCACGCTTGCTTCTGGGCAGTCGTACCCGAGGGCCATAGCCGTGGATGCTACCAGCGTCTACTGGACCACCGACAGCACTGTGGCGAAGGCACCTCTGGGCGGTGGCGTGACGACCACGCTCGCTTCGGGGCAGTCCGAGCCCTGGGCCATCGCGGTGGACAGCACCAGCGTCTACTGGGCCACCCGTTTGGGCGGTACGGTGATGAAAGTGCCCCTTGGAGGGGGTGAGCCCACCACGCTCGCCTCCGGCCAGTCCGGGCCCGAAGGCATCGCGGTGGACAGCACGCGCGTCTATTGGACCGCCCTTTTGGACGGCACGGTGATGAAGGCGCCGCTTGAAGGCGGCACGCCCACCACGCTCGCCTCTGGGCAGTCCCCCGTTGGTCGCATGGCTGTCGATGCCACCAGCGTCTACTGGATCAACAGGGACGGCATGGTCATGAAGGTGGCGCTAGGCGGTGGCACGCCCACCGCGCTCGTCTCCGAACGGGAGAACTTCGTTGGCCTTACAGCGGATGCCACAAGGGTCTACTGGATCGTCTGGGCCCCTCCATTCTTGTCGGAATAGCGAGCCGGGCATGGGGGTTGGTTGACGCAATCGGCGTTATCGGACAAATCTGGACGAGGTGCGGCAGGGAGAAGACCGGGCTTGTTTCCTTCAGAATGGCCGCCACTCGCCGCAAGACCTGGTCGCCGGTCGGGTGGCCGTGGGTGTCGTTGATCTTCTTGAAATGGTCGATGTCAGTCAGCAGGAACGACACGTGCATCTGGTGGCGTTCGGCCCGGCCCAACATTGCGGGAAAGCGTTCCTGGAAGGTGCGATGGTTGGTAAGTCCGGTCAGCCCGTCAGTGGTCGCCTTCTCCTCCAGCGCCTCCAACATGCGACCGTTCTGCAATGAGATGGCCACCTGGTTTGCGATCGGAGCAGGCACGACTTTGCTGCGTGAAGTTCGAACCTGGGTGCGAGCCAGGCGTGAACCCGAAGTGCCCAGCAGCGAGGCGCGAATCGCCAGTAGCAACAATTGGCCATCGCTTGCCGACAAGCCCTCGTCATGGAGGCAGCGGCACGCGCAACAGCAGTGGGTTCTGACAGTGCCCTTTCCGTTGCGTTCTCCGCTGGCGTTTGATGGCAAACTTTTCGTCGAAGTGCTGCGCATCTTCATGGACACGGTGGCCACTTGGTACCGTGAGCGCCACGCCGACCGTGGTTTGCCGGGAGGCCAGTGCGGTGCCGTCGCTGTCATTCAGCGCGCATTACGCAACCTCCGGTGCAACCCAGTCCCTTCAGTCGTTCGCGGTGGGCGCCGGCTAGCACCGGTACGCCGTTTCACGACGACGGCGGCGTGGCTTCGCCGGAGGTGTTCTTGCCCCAGCAGGCGATGGTGCCACTGGCCGTCAGCGCACAGGCGAAATACTGACCCGCGCCAACGGACACGAAGTTGTTTCCAGCGGGCGGCGTCGCTTGCGAGGAGCTGTTGTCCCCCCAGCACGCGAGCGTTCCGTCGGTCCTCACCGCGCAGGCGAAACCGTCCGACGTGGAGACGGACAGGAAGGTCCCGGAAGGCGGTGTCGCCTCACCATGGGCGTTGTTGCCCCAGCAAGCCATGGTGCCGTCGGTTCTGATCGCGCACGGAGCAGCGAAGCCCGTGCTGACGGACGTAAAGGTACCTGACGGAGGCGACCACGGCACGGCGCCGCCACCCCAGCACGCGAGGGTGCGGTCGGTCTCGATCCCGCACATGAAGCCGGAGCTCCCTGTGCTCACCGCAACGAAGCTCCCCGCCGGATCGTCTCCCATGTTGGCTCCCCAACAGACGACGCTGCCGTCGGCTTCCTTGATCGCGCAAGCGTGACTGTAGCCCGAGCTGACGGCCACGTACGTTCCATCCTGCGGCGTCGGTCTTGCCCCCATCACGAAGGGACCGTCCTGCGGTTTGAATGTGTCGCAAGTCACGGCGCCGTCGGTCTTGATCCCACACGTGAAACCGTCGCCCTGGCTGATGGACTTGAAGGTGCCCGACAGAGGCGACGTGACCTCGTGGTAGGTATTGTCGCCCCAGCAGGTAACGGTGCCGTTCGACCTCAGCGCGCACGCGGTCTCGAGCCCCGCGGTCACGGATGTGAAGGGACCCGACGCGGGCGTTCCCCCCACGCTTCCTGTTGCGCCCCCGACGTTACCGGTGGAGCCGCTGCTGCCAGTGGAGCCGCCGGTGCCGTCGAAGTCGCCCCCCTCGGTGAGCGCGTCGTTCCTACAACCCGGCAGGAAGGCACACGAGAGGAACAAGATAGGAACGAGGACGACGACGACGTTCTTCATGCTCATGTGATGACCCAGGATTAGGAACCTTGCGACGATACAAGGCCGTCTTAGGCCGACTGCGATCTCCCTCCAAGGTCCTTTGTGGATAGTCATTTCAAGCACCATATTCCTTCACCCGAAGAAAACACCGATAACGGTCTTCTGCAAACTACATTCACCTGTGCACCCGAACCAGGCGAAGTTATCCCTATTGGAACATCAACGCCGTTATCAAGCGCAGGATGGATCTGCTGCGGAGCAAGTGTCATCATGGCCGAATCTCCTTGCATGCAGACGATGCGCCAAACTTTTCCCCTGAGATCTTGCCACATTTTTCCAGGGTTGCGCCAACTACCGTGCCACGTGACAACTCAGTTGTCACGTGGCTATGTGATACCGACGTAGGAGTCCTTCTGTTTGGCGGTGGCGGCGGCTACTACTGGAGAAGTCGACGCTAGCGCGGCGCCCAGTTTGTCCCGAGTGGCGCGCGCAACGTGCACGATTTCTAGAGCCACTCCTCGCCGGCGCATTGGGTGAACTGCCCGTGACGCTCCGTCATTTACCGAGTCCCTTTTCAAACCTTGCCGCCCTTGTCGTCCTTGCCCCTCGCTGGCTTGCGGTCCCGGCGCGGACGCTTCTTGGTCCGTTCCAGTCGTGCATCCAGTCTGGCTTTGTCTTGCTCTATCTGCTTCTGCTCGCCTATGTCGCTTAGTACGACGCGGCTCGCGAGCGCACCGCCCTGGCCTGAAGGGTCCTGCGTGGTGGCCGTCATTCGAACCCAGAATGCCGTCCCGTCGGCCTTCACCATCCGCAGCTCGCACGTGTGCGCTTTGCCCGTGGCCAGAAGCTCTCTGCGGTGCAGATAATAAACGTCTTGGTCTTCCTTGAAGATGAACTTGGCGACGGGTTGCTTGATGAGGGCGGCCCGGGGAACGCCCAGCAGGATGACGCCGGTCAGATTGGCGTCCAAAATACGCCCTTCGTGGGAGACGATGAAGTAACCCACGGGCGCCAGGTTGTAGAGGTCGAAATAGCGCTCTCGGGTCGCGTTCAAATCCGCCTGGGCCCGGACTAGCTCCTCATTCTGCATCTTCAGCTCGATCTGATGCACGCGAAGCTCATGGACCAGTCGCAGCGCTTCCTCGCGCGACATCAACGTGAGATCCTCCGGCGATGGAGCGCCCTGCGCCTGGGCGATTTCTTCGGCCCGCCAACGCAGATTGGCGACTCCCTTTCGCTTGTCAGCCTTGCCATTCATTGGTCACCCTCATCCTCTCTCCGCCGCAGCGAACTCCAAGATCGTACGCGGCATTTGCAGCCTACGCCAGGATGTCTTCACTTCTCCAAAGATATCCGCTCGACTCCATTTACCTCAAGCCAATCGCCCGCCGCCGGCAGAGCCAGCTTGTTTTTGACCACCATCGACGCGATGGAACCCGGGTCGCCGAAAGTCCGTCCCGCCAGCTCGTCCGCCCCCTCGCCCACCACCCGACTGAGAACGTGATTCTCCTCCGCGCTGTCGTAGGTTGCGATGGCGGCCGGGGCACTGATTGCTTGCATGTTCGCTGCCGTCCGAGATCTGGACACCCTCGGCAGCGGCAGCGATTTCCACCAACTACTACAGACCTACATTCACCTCGTAACCTCGCCCATCCGCCGCATTTCTGAATATGTCACTG
>PMJO01000057.1:0-20117 GCA_003158455.1 Myxococcales bacterium
AAAAACACGGTCGCGCTTGCGGTGTTGCGTATCTGGCTCGCCCCGGAGAGGCTGTTCGCGCCTTCATAGGGCGAATGGAAGCCAAAATAGCCCTGCTCGACGTAGGTGAACTGCCCATGCAGGCTCCAGTTGTGCTGGTCGGCGCCCGAGATGGTGACTGGCTTCATCCAACCGGCATCGGCCGCGGGCGAGTGGATCTGCCAGTTGAGCGCCAGCCGCACACTGTGCAAGGCCATGGTCGATTCGGTGCTCACGCCGGAGGCAAAAGTTGTGCTGGTGGTTTCGAGCCGGTCGTAGAGGTATTCAAATCTCGTAGTCCAACCCGGAGCAAAGGCGAACTCGACACCGGCTCCCATCGTCCAACCGGGGCGAAAATGCAGGCTCTCGTCCTCCGTCTTGCCCTGGCCCGGGCTTTGAATGAATCGCCCCAGTGACCAGGCAAAGCCGCCCGCCCCATATACCAGCCATCGATCGGACGCATAACCAAGTCGGCCGCGCGCGCGGCTCAAAAGGTCGAGCCTCTCGGCAACCCTGCCGCCGGAGGCATTGCGCGACGAGATCAGGTCATCCTCGTCGAAGAAATTCGGAAATGAGACATCGGCCTCCAGCCCGAGCAGAAGCCTGGCAGGCAGCTCGACCGCGTAGCCGACCAGGGCTCCGCCGTAGAGGCTGGCAAACGAACTGGTTGCGGTTGGCGGCGCTGAGTCGCAAAGGGTTGTGTTCGCCATCCCGTGGGCGTAGCCGACGTGACCACCGAGGTACCATCCGCCCCAAGCGGTGCCAGGGGGCAGGACCTTTTCGGGCGGCGACGTGACCGGGACGCCAGCGGGCGCGGCCGCCGGGCTGACTTGCGGAGCAGACGGTTCAGCCCGGGCAGATGCCACCAAGCAGGTGGCAGCGGCGACGACAGCAAGCGCGACTTTGCGAGAGAACGGGATGTTTCGGCGGACGGACAACGCCAAAGCCTCTAGCACGACTCAGCCCCGGAGGCACACGCCGAATGCACAGTCGGATGGGATCTACCAACACGCCGCGAGCCTCTTTTCGCGCTGTCGCGCCGCTGGTCGTTCCGTACGTGCGACAGTGGACTGCCTCAGCGCAGCCATCGCGATCGAGCGTGACGTCGAGGTTCTGGCACACGACCGCGATTTCGAGATCATCTGCGATGTCTGCGGTCTGCGCTTGCTGGTCAGTTGAACCACTATCCGTGTTTCGGCGCTTCGCTCATTGGGATGCCCAACGCCTTGGCCACACCTTCGCCGTAGGCCGGATCGGCCTTGTAGCAGTTGCCGATGTGGCGGAGCTTGACCTCCTTCGGGGCATCACCCATGGCGCGGGCGGTGTTGTCGAAGAGCACCTTCTGCTGTGCCGGATTCATGGCCCGGAACAGTGCGCGCGGCTGGGAGTAGTAGTCGTCATCGTCTTTGCGGTGGCTCCAGTGGTCGGCCGCGCCATCGAGAGCCAGCGGCGGCTCGCGGCAGTCCGCCTACTCCTGCCACTCACCGTAGCTGTTGGGTTCATAGCCGAGCGTGCCGCCGTGATTGTCGTCTACTCGCATGGCACCATCGCGATGGAAGCTGTGGACCGGACAGCGCGCACGGTTGACGGGATCAGGTGATGGTTGACGCCCAGACGATAGCGCTGGGCATCGCCGTAGGAAAAGAGCCGGCCCTGCAGCATCTTGTCGGGTGAGAAGCCGATGCCGGGCACGATGTTGGCGGGGTTGAAGGCGGCTTGCTCGACCTCGGCGAAGTAGTTTTCGGGATTCCGGTTCAACTCGAGCACGCCCACGTCAATGAGTGGGTAGTGCTTGTGCGGCCAGACCTTGGTCAGGTCGAAGGGATTGAAGGGAAACTTGGCGGCGTCCTTTTCCGGCACCACCTGGATCTTCACGCTCCACTTGGGGAAGTCGCTCTTGGCAATGCTGTCGTAGAGGTCGCGCTGGTGGCTTTCCCGATCCTTGCCTACGATGGCCTCGGCCTCTTGGTCGGTGAGGTTCTTGATTCCCTGCTGGGTCTTGAGGTGAAACTTCACCCAGAAGCGCTCGCCCTTCGCGTTGATCAGGCTGTAGGTGTGGCTGCCAAAGCCGTGCATGTGGCGGTACGAGTAGGGGATCCCGCGATCGCTCATGGTGATGGTGATCTGATGCAAAGCCTCGGGCAGGTTGGTCCAGAAATCCCAGTTGTTGCGGGCGCTGCGCAGGTTGGTCTTGGGATCTCTCTTCACCGCATGGTTGAGGTCGGGAAACTTGAGCGGGTCGCGCAGAAAGAAGACCGGCGTGTTGTTGCCCACCAGATCCCAGTTGCCTTCCTCGGTGTAGAATTTCATGGCGAAGCCGCGGATGTCGCGCTCGGCGTCGGCGGCGCCACGTTCGCCGGCCACCGTGGAGAAACGCGCGAAGGCGTCGGTCTTCTTGCCGACCGCGGAGAAGAGCTTGGCCTTGCTGTACTTGGTGATGTCATGGGTGACGGTGAAACAGCCGTGGGCGCCCGAGCCCTTGGCGTGCATGCGGCGCTCGGGGATGACCTCGCGATCGAATTGGGCAAGCTTTTCCAGGAACCACACGTCCTGCAGCAGTGCCGGCCCGCGCGGGCCTGCGGTCATGATGTTCTGGTTGTCGACGACGGGCGCACCCGCGTTGGTGGTCAGCTTCTTCTGATCGCTCATGTCCGGCTCCTTCCGCGTCTTTGATGTTGGGGATTCGGGTTTAGTGTCCTTATGATGCGGGGAGATACGGCCCCCTGGGCTTGGCGCAACTACGAGCCGGCCGTCATAACCTGTGGGGAGTCAGGCCGAGCGCGACGGGGCCGGATGCTAGGCGTGAGGAGCGCGCATACCCGTCGGTATGTAAGCGACGAGCAACGACGCAGACGGCCCCGTCGCGCCGGCCGCGGCAACTCACAGGTTATGACGGCCGGCTCTAAACCCAGGCGACCGATCTGACGAAGTTACTATGGGATGAAGTCATCGGAAGACACCGGACGCGCCGGACGTCATGCTGGCGCACCTTGCCGGACGCAGTGGATGCGCACATCCGCAGCACTGGTCGCGGCTCTGGTTCTTGCTCCGGTCGCCCTGGCCGAGGAACCGGGCGAGAGTGCTTCGCCGGTGCCCTCCCCGCGAGGCCAGATCGCCGCGAGCAAGTCCATGACGCCTGCCCAAAAAGCCGCGACCCTCGAAGGGACGCTGGACAAGGAAACCGACCGCCGCATCGAACTTGACACGAGAGTGGTGGCTCTCACGGAGGAGAACAGCAGGCTGAGCTCGGCGCAAGATGCGCTGACGCGCGACAAGGCCTCGGTCGCCGGCGAGCTAGCAAGAACCCGCGACGCCTTGGCGCGGGCCCAGCGCGACTTCGAGTCGCTACGGGGCGAGTACACCAGGATTGCCAGGATCGTCGGCCTATCCCTCGCTCTCATTGCGCCCCTCGCCTTGCTGATCTTTGCCTTGCTCGGCTGGCTCCTCCTCATCACCCGCAAGCTGGCCCTGCGTGTGCACGATGTTCCCACCCTGGCCAAGATCCATGAACACCAGACCGATGTCGCCCGCCTGCACGACCAGATCAACGCCGAGAAGAGCCACAACGCCGTGCTGCGGGAGCGGCTCGCGAATCTCGGAATCGTTGACTAGCCGGTGCGATGCCGGCTAGCGCCGCGGATCGCCGACCCGATAGTTGTCAGCGCGCAGAAGAAGGTTGGACAAACGGGTGCGGTTTTCCTCGTCGATGGGTGCGATGGTTGCACCGAACCCCGGCGGCCGCTTGCCCGGACTGCCTTCGTCGATGCGGATGATGGTGGCATGGCAGACGACATTGAAATCGGGGTCGTCGCCCAGGCCATCTTCCGAGCCGAAGATGACCAACTCTAGATTGGTGCTTGGCCTCAAATCCGGGTATTCCGCGGGGGTCCCCACAAGATAGATTCCTCCCGCCGACACATTGCGCACGTCCATGATGTGGATCTCGCAACCCTTGACCTCGGCCTGGGCGTACACCTCGATGCGAGGGCTCTTGCGTTTGGATTCCTGCGGCTCGGCTTGCACGGTACCATTGTACACGCCGCTTGCGAAAATGTGTGACGCCAAGTTCGTCCGCAAAACGCAAACGGGACGGACAGGTCACCCCGTCCGTCCCGAATCTTTGCCAGATTTCCGAAATTCTCTAGTAGTCGTCGCCCATGCCGCCCATGCCACCCATGCCGCCGCCGCCACCACCGCCATGGGCTGGTTCCTCCTTCTTCTTGGGCTTCTCGGCCACCAGAACCTCGGTGGTCAGCATCAGGGCAGCCACTGACGCCGCATTCTGGAGCGCGGCGCGCACCACCTTGGTCGGGTCGATGACACCGGCTTTGGCGAGGTCTTCGTACACCTCGGTGGCGGCGTTGAACCCGAAGGCGCCCTTGCCGCCCTTGACCTTCTCCACCACGATGGAACCGTCCACGCCTGCGTTCGCTGCGATCTGGCGTAGCGGTTCCTCGATGGCACGACGGACGATGTTGACGCCGTAGCGGCGGTCATCGTCGAACTTCAGGCCGTCGAGCACCGGCAATGCGCGCAGCAGCGCCACGCCACCCCCGGGCACGATACCTTCCTCGACCGCCGCCCGCGTCGCGTGCAGGGCATCCTCCACCCGCGCCTTCTTCTCCTTCATCTCGCTCTCGGTGGCGGCGCCGACCTTGATCACGGCGACCCCGCCCACCAACTTGGCCAGGCGCTCTTGCAGCTTCTCCCGGTCATAGTCCGACTTGGTGTCCTCGATCTGCGCCCGAATCTGCTTCACCCGCCCCTCGATGTCGGCCTTCTTGCCCGCGCCTTCCACCACGGTGGTGTTGTCCTTGTCCACGGTTAGGCGCTTGGCGCGCCCCAGATCCTTCAAGGCCACGTTCTCGAGCTTGAGTCCCAGGTCCTCGGTCATGCACTGACCGCCGGTCAGTACCGCCAGATCCTTGAGCATTTCCTTGCGGCGATCGCCGAAGCCCGGCGCCTTGACCGCGCACACGTGCAAGGTGCCGCGCAGCTTGTTCNNCGCCTCACCGTCGACGTCCTCGGCCACAATCAGCAGTGGCTTGCCGACCTTGGCCACCTGCTCGAGCACGGGCAGAAGATCCTTCATGTTCGAGATCTTCTTCTCGTTGATGAGAATGAACGCGTCCTCCATCACCACTTCCATGCGCTCAGCGTCGGTGACAAAGTAGGGCGAGAGGTAGCCGCGGTCGAATTGCATTCCCTCCACCACGTCGAGCGTGGTCTCCATCGACTTGGCTTCTTCGACGGTGATAACTCCTTCCTTGCCCACCTTCTCCATGGCCTCGGCCAGGATGTCGCCGATCATGCTGTCGCCATTGGCGCTGATCGTCCCGACTTGCGCGATCTCGGTCTTGCCCTTGGTGGGCTTCGACTGCTCCTTGAGACTGTCGACCACCTTGGCGACGGCCGCGTCGATCCCGCGCTTGATGTCCATCGGGTTCGAGCCGGCGGCCACCAGGCGCGCGCCCTCGTTGAAAATGGCCTGGGCCAGCACGGTCGCGGTTGTGGTGCCGTCACCGGCCACGTCCGAGGTCTTGGACGCCACTTCCTTCACCATCTGGGCGCCCATGTTGGCCATCCTGTCGGCCAGCTCGATTTCTTTGGCCACGGTCACCCCGTCCTTGGTCACGGTGGGCGAGCCCCACGACTTCTCGATGATGACGTTGCGTCCACGCGGACCTAGCGTCGCCTTCACCGTGTTGGCCAGGATGTTGAGCCCCTGGGCGATGGCCTGACGTGCGGCCTGGGAGAATATGATTTCTTTGGCTGCCATGATGATTTCCTTTCCTGCCTACTCAACAACGCCGAGGATATCGTCCTCGCGCAAAATCAGGTGCTCAACCCCATCCATCTTGATGTCACTGCCCGAGTACTTGGCGAACAGGATCTTGTCGCCCGCCTTGACTTCCAGCTTGCGTAGCGACCCGTCGTCCTGCAGTTTACCGTTGCCCACGGCCACGATAACGCCCTGTTGTGGCTTTTCTTTTGCTGTGTCGGGGATGAAAAGACCACCGGCGGTCTTCGTTTCCTCCTCGACGCGCTTGACTAGAATGCGATCGTAAAGTGGTCGAACCTTCATTGTCTCCTCCTTGTTCCTGAAAACCACCCGCTGTCGCTCGACGATCCGGGTGGAACTTGCCGAATTGAAATGCCGGACATGGGTGGACGCTAGGCCGCCGCAATCTTCGGCTTGTCGCTACCCTTGGCCTTGGCCTCCGCCCCCGAAGTTGGTGATGCCGTTTCCTTACTGGCGGCACCACCCTCCGACGAAGACGAAGTCGAACCTGCGGCCTTGCCGTCTGCACCCGCATTCGACTTGGCGTTGCCCGCGTTGGCCGGCCGCTTACTGGCATAGAGATCGCCGTACCAACCGCCACCCTTGAGCTGAAAAGAGGTGTGGCTGATCAGACGTTCCACCTTGCGCGCCTTGCACTTCGGGCAGACCTTGACCGGCTTGTCGTTGATCTTCTGCCATTCCTCGAATCGATGGCTGCAGGCGCTGCATTCGTATTCGTAGACTGGCATGCGGTGCTCCGTAAGAGAATCCGCCACCGGCCGAAGCCGTGGCGGTGCTAAGGTTAAGCACCCGAAAGCCGCTGTCAAGCAACCACGAAGAGTGCCGGAACTACGAGCAAAACTGCCATGATTTCAGTAGATTAGGCACTGCCGTAACACCTGGCGCTCACAGGCAGCGAGTGCCAATCGCGACCCGATGCACTGCGCTGGCTTGCTAGCTCGGCTTGCGCAGGGCTTCGGCCTGAAAATGGGCGCGCAGGCTTTCGATGACCTCGGTGAGATCGCCATCCAGCAGGGCCGGCAGATTGTGGCGGGTATACCCGATGCGGTGATCGGTCAGCCGATCCTGCGGGAAGTTGTAGGTGCGGATCTTCTCCGAACGGTCGCCGCTGCCGATCTGGCTGCGCCGGGTGTCGCGCTCGGCGGTCTCCTGCTTTTCGCGCTCGATTTCGTACAGGCGCGAGCGCAAGAGCTTCATCGCCATGGCCTTGTTCTTGTGTTGGCTCTTCTCCTGCTGACAATGCACGAGTAGCCCGCTGGGGATGTGGTGGATGCGCACCGCCGAATCAGTGGTGTTGACCGACTGGCCACCCGGCCCACCTGAGCGCATGACTTCGATCTTGAGATCTTTGGGATCGATGTCGACGTCGACATCCTCCACTTCGGGAAGCACGGCCACGGTGGCGGTCGAGGTGTGGATGCGACCCTGCGCCTCAGTGACGGGCACGCGCTGCACGCGGTGGACGCCGGACTCGTACTTGAGCTGAGAATAGGCGCCCTTGCCCTCGATGTTGGCCACCACTTCCTTGATCCCACCCGCCGAGGCGCTCGACAGGGACACCACTTCGACCTTCCAGCGCCGACGTTCGGCGAAGCGGCCATACATCCGGTAGAGATCAGCGGCGAACAACGCCGCCTCCTCGCCACCGGTACCCGCCCGAATTTCCAGCAAGATGTTCTTTTCGTCGTTGGGATCTTTGGGAAGCAGCAGGAAAGTCAGTCTCTCCTCCAGTCGCCCCTGCTCACGCACAAGTTCGCCCTCTTCCGCCCGGGCCAGCTCGCGCATCTCTGGATCCTTCAGCAGCTCGCGCGCCTCCGCGATGCGAGCGCTGACATCGCGGTGGGTACGAAAGGTTTCCACCAGCTCGCGCAGGTCAGAATGCTCCTTGGCAAGCTTCTGCATGACCTGCGTTTGCGCAAGAACCTGGGGATCGGACAGCTTGGCTGTCAGCTCTTCGAAACGGTTCTCGACGGCCGACAGCTTCCCAGAAAGCAGTTCGTCCAGCATGGTGGGTGCACGGCCAGGGTGACGCCTGGCTCGCGCTGCGTGGCCCTAGGTTGCCGCAGGCACCGGTGGGGTCGTCTTCTTGCCGTACTTCTTGTTGAAGCGCTCGATGCGACCGCCAGTGTCGAGGAACTTCTGCTTGCCCGTGTAGAACGGGTGGCAGTTCGAGCAGATGTCCACCATGAACGACCCGCGGGTGGAATAGGTCTCCACCGTGTGACCGCAGGCACACTTGATGATGGCGGGCTTGTAGGCCGGGTGAATCCCCTTCTTCGGCATGACGAGCTCCTTGGAGCCGGGGTTTATAATCGCCCGCAGCGGCCAGAGCAAGCAGCAATGCGCAAGACGTTTCCGCTGCCATTTCGCGTCAGGCCGCGCGCGCCTTTCGGTCGGTCACTGGCGTGGACGCCGCTCTGCCATGTATAGTCCGCCGCGCATGGCCGAAAAAAGCCCATCCGACCGGGGGATTCGCCACTCGGCTGTCTACAGCTACCTGCGCCCCATTCTGATCGGTCGGCGTGTGTTGGAGCTCGGTTGCGGCACGGGCGAGAGCGCCGCCTACCTCGCGCGACTGGGCGCACGAAACGTCGTCGGATCTGACGATTCGGGCGCCGTGGCCGAGGCGCGAAACCATCAGCAGGAACCTTCCCTCAGTTTTGTCACCATGGCGCCTGCAGCGCTGGAGCAGGCTGGTCCGTTCGATGTGGTGCTGATCCCGGAGGCCGCAGACATCTTGCTCGGGCGCGCGCCCCTGGCCCTGCCAGCGGTGCTGAAGCTGGTGGCGCCGGGCGGGCGCCTGGTCTGCGTGGTGCCCAACGGCGACCGAACCGACCTGGCCACGCCGGGAGTTTCCTACTTCGACATCGTCGACCGCCTGAGCCCGCATTTTCCCAAGCTGCGCATGTTCGGGCAGACGCCGTTTGCCGCCTGGGGGATCGCGGAGTTCGACGAGGCCCCGGCCGAACTGAGGATCGAGCCTGATCTGGCCGAAGCCGAGAACGAGGAGCCAAGCCACTACCTCGCGTTGTGCGGTCACGACGAGGCCTTGAGCCTGGGCTATGCGCTGGTTCAGATTCCGGCGGGCGCGCGCGAAGCCCAGACGGGTGAAACGCCCGCGCCTGAGATTTCGAGTAGAGTCGAAGCCACTGACGCGGCCCTGGCCGAGTTACGCCAAAAATTGGCCGCAGCGCAGGGCCAGGCCGAGGGCTTGGTGCGCGTGTCACGAGCGCAGGGCGAGGAGATAGAGGAGCTGCGCGGTCGCGTGCGACGTACGGCGGAAGCCCGCGCCGAGCTGGACGAGGAAGTGCAAAGGCTGCGGCGGGCTTTGCTGGAAGCGGATGAGTCGGTAGTCAATCTGACCCGCAAGACCACCGACGAGATGACCGCTCTGGCTCAGCGCCTGACCGCAGGGCTGCGGCCTAGTGAGCCGCTGCCCGCCGTCGGCCTGACCGAGGAGCTCAAGCGCCGCGAGGCCGAACTTGCCGAACGCGAATCGGCGCTTTCGGAACGCGACGATCGTATCGCGGCCTTGGAGGCGGCCCGACAGGAGGCAACCTGGCGCGCGGAGGCTGCCGAAGATGATCTCGGCCGCCTGCGCACCCAGATCGCTGAGATCCGCCAATCCCCGACGCCGGTGGGCCCCGCCGCAGATGAGCTGCTGGCTACGCTGAAATCGCGCGAGCAGGCGCTCGACGAGTTCCAGCGGGCTGCGGCCGCGCACCTGGACGAAGTGGGCCGGCTGCGCGATGCCCTCAACGAACAATCAAGTTTGGTGGCCGAGCTGGAGGAAGATCTGGCCACGGCGGAGAAACGCTTGGCCGACGCGCTCGACGAGTCGACGCGGCTGCGCCAGTCACTTGCCGAGGTGGAAGACGCCGATCGCCAGCGCCGCTCGCGTCTGGCGGAACTCGAGGGCGTGATGCTGCGGCTTGAGCACGACGAGGCCAAAGCGCAAGCGCAGAGCGAAGCTGAGCACGCTAGGGTCCGCGTTGCCGATCTGGAGAGCCAGGCGATCGATCTGCTCCAACGGCTGGACGAGGCGGAGCGCCGCCTGGCGGATTCGCTGCGCCTGCGCGACGACACCGAACGTGCGCGCAAGCAGGCCGTCACCCGCGTTGAGGAACTGGAGGTTGAGCGGCAGGCGAGCGTCGCGCGGATGTCCGAGCTGGAAACCAAACTGCAATCCGCGCAAACGGTTTCGGTCACGGTGGCCGGGCTCGAAGCCAAGCTGGCGATCGCCGAGTCAACCGCCGCGCAGGCTAATGAGCGGCTGGCGCGCCTGCAGACCGCTGAGGCGGCGGCAGCGCAGGCGCGCGAGCTGGAAGCACTGCTGCGAGTCGCAGATTCCAAGATGGCCCGTCTGGCTGAGCTGGAAACGCAAAGCAGGGCGGCCGAGGAAGCGGCGGCCAAGCTGGCGGAATTGCGCGCCGAGGCGCCGGACCCCGAGGAGGTCTACGAACGCCTGGTCTTCCTCGAAACCCAGCATGATGCGGCAATGCTTGCGGCGGCCCGCGTTCCCAGCCTGGAAGCAGAGCTGGCGGCGGCCAAAGCCTGCATTGCGGAACTCCGAACTCGCAATCCCCAGTAAGCCCATGGGGTAAGCGTTGCCCACACACGTCGGCCGGGCGTCGTGAGAAAGCACATGCCCGTCGGGTAGCGTCTGCTATCTTGAAGTTGCGAATGAGTGGGCCGACGGATTTGCTGATGTTCGCGCATTTGTTGCGCCAGCCAGATCACGATCTGGATCTCGAATGTACGGCCCTTCTGCTCTGCGAGCCTGAATATCCCGGTCTGGATATTCCTGGGTTCATCGCCAAGCTCGACGTGATGGGTGAGCTGGCGCGTATTCGCCTGGATGCCGATCGTCACTGCGGGCCCGCCCCAGCCGACCGCGTTCTGCCCATCCTGCGACTTCTCTACGGTGAGTTGGGCTTTCAGGGCAACGTGTCCGACTACTACGATCCACGCAACAGCTTCCTCAACGAAGTCATCGATCGGCGCACCGGCAATCCCATCTCGCTGGCCATCGTGTTCATGGCCGTGTGCCGGCGCGCGGGGGTGGAGACTTTCGGTATTTCGTTCCCCGGTCATTTTCTGGTGGGCGCGCGACGGCGCGACGGCAGCTTGGCGGTGGTGGACCCGTTTGACGGGCGCATGGTCAGGTGGGCCGAGTTGCGCGCGCTCTACGAATCAGCGACCGGGGATCCGAGCGACATTGACGAGCGCTATTTGGTGCCAGCGGCGCGGCGACAGATCCTGGTGCGCATGCTCAACAACTTGCGCGCCATCTACGAAGTACGCGGCGATCAGAGGCGCCTGCGCTTCGTGCTCGAGCGGATGTCAGTGTTGAGTCCTTCCGAGGAGGTCAAGAGTCGCCTCAATGCGTTGGTTGCCGATGTGACCATCGCGCCCCGAGTGAGCGTGAACTAGCCCAGGGCCAGAAGGTCACGCGGCACTGCGCATCGGCCACGATGCCACGTCGGTACCAGTTGACTCCGACGCCGTGACGGTCAACCGTTAGGGGCAAGCTGGTGCTTTCCATGCGTGTTCCCTCGCTCCTGGCGCTGCTTGTCCTTCTGCCATCGCTGGCGCAAGCACAGCCATCGGCTGAAAAGATCGAGCCTGCGGCCCCATCGTCCGACGGGTTCACTCTGCACTACACCATCGAGCGCATCGAGGTGCGCGGCAACCGCAAGACCCGCACCGACCTCATCTTGCACGAGGTCGCGCTCTCACCCGGGGACACGGTGAGCGCGGACGACGCACGGGTCGAGCGGGCGCGTCTGCGCCTGCTGGCACTGGGCTACTTTTTCGACGCACGCCTGTCCATGATCAAGGGCGAGCGCCGCGGGGGCGCGGTGCTGGTCATCGAGGTGGAGGAACGCGGCACCATCATCCTCAACGCCATCTATCTCGGCACCAGCGACGCCACCGACGTGTGGGGCGGTCTGGACGTTAGCGAGCGCAATTTCCTCGGCCGCGGGCTGTCCCTGGGTGCTGGCTTTGTCAGCTCGACCCGCCCCAACGTCGGCGGCGCGGAGCCCGCTTTGGCTTTTTCCCTGCGCATGGCCAGCCCGCCGCGCCTGCGCAGCCTGCAGCTATCGGGAAGCGCGCTCTTTTCCCGCGGCAGCGAGTTCTTCCGGGCGCGCGGTGCTTCGGCGGAGTCCGATCCGGCTGACTTCGTCGCGTTGAACGTCAGGCGCGCCGGTGGCGTACTGGGCGTGGGCGCGGTGCTGTCGCGCACCGCCTATCTTCTGGGTGAAGGCCGCTTCGAGGCGGTTCGCGCCGATTGGCCCACCCTGCGCGACCGCGATTTGGGCCAGGGTGAGAGTCAACCGATCACTTTCATGGTGCGAGAGGGATCGAGCCGGCTGGGCTCGCTTGCCTTGACCCTCGACCTCGATTCCCGCTCCGATCCGGTCCTACCCCGCGCAGGCGGGCACCTGGTCCTGTCAGTGGAAGCGGCGACACCAGCTTGCGCCTCCCAGTACACCTTCGTCAAAGCAACCGCGCAGGGCTCGCTCTACTTCCCCTTGTCCGTGGGCCATGTCATCGGGGTGCACGGACTCTTAGGCGGCGTGGTGGGGAACGCACCCTATTTCGATCGCTTCTTCGTCGGCGATCTCAACCTGCTGCTACCCCCGCGCGCGTTCGGCATCAACTTCTCGACCCAGCCTTCGCGCAATTTTCTCGGCACCGATGTGGCCGACCATCGCTACGACAAGCTGGCCGGCCGCCTGCTGGTGGAGTACGCAGTGCCTCTGTGGCGGCGTCATGGACTCTTCTATCGCGGCGACGCCTTTGCCGCCTTGGGCATCTTTGCCCTGACCAATCCCGACGATCTGCGCCGGCAAGGAGCCAGTCTGGGCCAGCGCATCCCCGCCGATCTGACTGCCGATCTGGGCCTGCGCCTAGACACCTACGTCGGCATCTTCACCCTTTCCGTGGCCAACGCCCTTGGCCGGCTGCCCCTGTGATGTTGTACCGGACCTGCATGGCGGTCACTACCCTGGCTCTCGCAGCCACGCAAGCCACACCGGCTCGCGCGCAGAAGCTCGAAGAGCGCAAGACCGGCTTCACCCGGCGTGATGGGCGCCTGCTGGTCAGCCTGGGGCTGCAGGACCTGTTCGGGCCACAGGACGCGCAACGCCTGCTATCCGGCTTCACCAGTCGGGTACTGGTGCGCATGGCGATTTCTCGCCTAGACAATCCCGAACCCTTGGCCCAGGCCCTGCGCCAGACCGAAATCGTGTACGATCTTTGGGATGAGAAATTCCGCGTGCGTCGATTCGAGGCCGGCGGAAAGGTCGAAACCCGCGAAGCGACGACTGCGGGCGAGGCGATCGATCTGGCCACCGCTCTCATCGCCTTTCCCGTCGTCGAACTTGACCATCTTGAACCAGGAGTGGCCTACCGGTTGAGCGTGCGCGCCGATCTCAACCCCA
The DNA here is from genome assembly GCA_003158455.1 of Myxococcales bacterium. GTDB lineage: Bacteria > Myxococcota_A > Polyangia > Fen-1088 > Fen-1088 > Fen-1137. The sequence goes on from PMJO01000057.1 coordinate 13,270, forward strand.
TCTCGCAAGAGCTTCTCGCCGACGTGCGGCGCTGGCTGGCGCGGCCCTCGCCGCGCAGTCGCATGGGATCGGGGGACAGCTTCTTCGGATCGTTTGTCAGCATCTTCGTCAACCCCCGCATCGACGACAGCGAGCGCCAGCTTCGCCTGGTCTCGCAGGCGTGGGTGGAGCCAACGCGATGAAACTGCCGGGGCGTTTCGAGTGGAAAGTCTTGGGTGCCATGCTGGCCGTGGCCATGCTGGCGGTGGCGCTGTCGGCCTACGCCCTGTATTTCATGGTGCAGAGGTTCGCCGACTTCTCGCTCGAACATGATGCCCGCATGGAGGGATCTTCGGCGCGTGCCGCCGATGTGTTTCGTTCCTACTTCGCCGATCGCAAAGACGTGTTTCGCCGTCGCGCCGCTGAAATTGCCGCGGGCGCGCCGTCCCGCATGGCTGATCTGGCGCGCACGGAAGGCCTGCTGCGCGCGCAGCTCCTGGTGGGCACCGAGGTGGTTGATTCCTGGGAGGCGCCGGGCGAGACGCTGAACCGCTCGCGCGAGGCGCCGCCCATCCTGGTCGCCCTGCCCGCGGCCCAGGGCGAGCCGCCCCGCGCGCTGGAGCTGGTGTTCGGAATCCCGGCGCAGATGTACCAGGATTTTCTCGCCCTGCGCGCAGCCATTGAACAAGACCAGCAGATCCATCGCGCGTACAGCCTCTTGCTTCCGCGCTTTCTGCGCCAGTACCTGATCTTGATTCTCGCTGTTTTGGCCGTGGCGCCGCTCGGGGGCTGGCTGGTCGCGCGGCGGGTGACCAGGCGGGTCGCGCGCCTGCACCAGGCGGCGCGGGCGGTGGGGGCTGGTGATCTGTCGGTGCGGGTGGCCCCCAAGGGCAAGGATGAACTCGACGAGCTGGGGCGTGGGTTTGATCGCATGGTGGCCGAGCTGGCTCAGGCGCGCTCGCGTCTGGAATACCTGCAGAAAGTTTCCGCCTGGCAAGAGGTGGCGCGGCGACTGGCGCACGAGATCAAGAACCCGCTCATGCCCATTCAACTTGCGGTGCAGGAGATCGCCTCAAGATACTCCGGCAACGATCCCAGCTACCGACGCCTGCTGGACACCGCCACGGAAATCCTGCGCGAGGAGATCACCGGACTGCGCCGCCTGGTCGAGGATTTCTCCGCCTTCGCGAAGCTGCCCAAAGTCGAGCCGACGCCCCTTGATCTGGTGCCCCTGGTCGAGGAAATCGTCCGCCTGCAGCCGGAGTGGCAGTCCCTGGTCAAGGTCGAAAGCAGCGCGCCGGTGTTCGCACCCTGCGATAAGCTGCTCTTTCGTCGGGTGATCGCCAACCTGGTCGAGAACGCCTTGCAAGCAGCTCAGGCGGCCGGCCGCGAACCTCAGGTGGTCATTCGGGTGGAGCGGCGGCCCGATCGCGAGCGCGCCGCAATCCTGGTCGATGACAACGGCCCCGGTGTTCCCGAGGCCGAGCGGCAGCGGGTGTTCGATCCCTATGTCACCTTCCGGCCGGGCGGCACCGGCCTGGGTCTGGCCATCGTACGCAAGATCGTGATCGACCACGGCGGCGACGTGTCCGCGGGGCAGGCGCCGCCACCCCTTCACGGTGCCCGTTTTGTCGTCGAGTTGCCCTACTGAAACCCTGGGGCTAGCGCGCGCTCACCCGCCTTCGCGCCAGGGCTAGACCGCAAAGCACAAGGAGGGCCCCGATGCCACCTCCGAGACTGCGCGCGTCTGCCCCCGGGTCCCTGCCGCCAAGCGCGCAGCTACAACCACTCGATGTGCCCCCAGCCGTCGCGGTCCCGCCGTTGCCGCTGCCGCCGTTGCCGCCCCCGGACCCACCCGCGCTGCTGCCGCCGCTGCCGCCCCCGGACCCACTCGCGCTGCTGCCGCCGGTCGCTGTACCACCCGCGTTCGCCGTGCTGGTCCCTCCGGATCCACCATCCCCGCCACCCGAACCGCCCGAGCCCACCCGGCCCCCTGAGTTGAGGCTGCCGCCCGTTTCGGTGACGGTTGCTCCCCCGACGCCAGGTATGCCGCCAGCCCCACTGCGACCGCCCGAGCCGGGCCTACCTCCGCTGGCGCTTGCTCCCCCGTTGCCAGCGACCCCGCCGGTCCCGCCGCCAGCCCCTGTGCTGCCGCCTGCCCCGGTTCCCCCGGCATCCCTGCCACCCGTGCCGCTGGCCCCGCCCGAGGCGCCGCCGTCGGAACCGACAACCCCACTAAGGGTCCCGACGAAAGTAGTAACACTTTGACCGGACAAGGCCGCCGTGAAGGAGCCGCCCGATGCCTGGTAAGTCTGACCGGCCGCCATATTGCTGTTCGCGGTGGTTTCCCATGAGGATATCTGGGATGCGGTCCCACCACGCAGAACGAAGTTCTGGTTCACAGAAGCGGTCCCGGTGTTGACGGCGACGATAACGACCTTGTCGCTGCCCTTGTAGGCGCTCACATTCACATTCGTCACTGGACTGGCGGTGGCATCGACTCGGGAATATCCGGGGCGAATGTATTTCGCGAACTGACCAAGTACATATGCCCTTTTGAAAATCGTGCCACTTGAGGTGGCCAAACCATTGCCATAGGTTATCCACCAATAGACATAAGCGTTCATGGACGCCGTCACCATGCAATCATGGACTTCCTTACCCAGCTTCATCACGTTCGCTATCGTGTCATCATCGAAGTAGTGTTCCGTCTCCCAAAGCTCTTTTCCTTGGTTGGTTGCCAACGGGTAGGTCTGGATCGTGCCACCGTAGAGATGACCTCCGATGATCGATATGTAGGAAGCAACGGTTGCGTCATTCAATGACGGATCGGACATTGCGTGAATGAATTGAAAGGATTCGGGCATGATGATTTTGATAGCGCTTGATAGCGTAGCCCCTTGTGCTGTAAGAAAGTTGAGCAAATCAGTTGCAGTCCAAGCAGTCCAGCTGGAGGCATAGTCCGGTTCGTTCTGGATAGAGATTGCGTACAATGGTGCTCCATTGTCAGCGAAGTACTTCGCATAGGCTTTCAGGTAGTTTGCATAGTCGCCGTACTTGGAAGTCATCAGCTTGCCGCCGCTCTTCATTGAAGCCGGCGGGTTCCATGGAGATGCAAAAACGATAGCGCCCCCCGCGATCGCGTTCTTGGCATTGGCAAGCTCCGGTGCCCAAGCGCTGTAGTTACCGGTCGACCAAGCGTCGCCTATGCCTTCTTCAATACGCACTCTGAGAATAGAGTATCCCAGATCCTTGAAGAGAGAATTCATGACGGAAGTGCTAACGGTTCCACACCACGCGCTGGATGCACCAAATCCTCGAATCGTCTGTTTTGCAGCCGTCAAATCTACAGTAACGTCGGCGGCGTTCGCCGCTCTACTTCCGGTGATGAGTAGCATTGCCGCGAAACCAATCGCTGCGACTGACAGTAGTCGTCTGGTCTTCCGATGCATGTTCTACCGTCCTTTCCTTCTGAGCAGTGTTGCCCTGATGTGGATCCGTCCACACGGCCTATTCGGGGTCCCGGCGATCCACTTCTCGGGCCCCATGGGCGAATTGCGGGCGGCAGCAAGCCAAGCTGGCAAAGGTGCCGCAGCCGTTGCCGTGCGGCGAGTCGACGCGTGCATAGGTGAGTCCATCACATGTATTGTGTGAGGAATCGATTCTTGCTATGAAACTCCATTGGCGCTCTGCGCGAGAGGGCTTCCTCCAAGCAAGGACCACACTTCGAACCTTTGGGCCGGAGCCGAAACAGAGGGCCTCTGCGCGTGTTTGGTGCGATGGCGTTCTTGCTATCGGTGGTCTGGAAGCCCAGCTCAGGTGTCGTTCGCCAAAACTCCATCACGATCACCTTCCGCGCCGTCGATAGCAGAGGCGGCCCGAGGTTCCCTTCCCTACCGTCGCTGATCCATTGCCGTCATTTTCCGACTTGGGGCATCATCACCGATGGCTACCATCTCCTCAGTCTCCTCGGCGCCGGTCGCTCGCCTCTCCGCCGCCGAAGCGATGTCATTTTCGAGAAGCACCGCGCTGGTAGCTCGCGGCCTTCGAGCACGGAATCGAGTTGCCCTACTGATGCTCAGTAGATGACTTTCGCCAGGGTCAGGCCGCAAGCGGGCGCGGTCATGCCTGCGCGCCTGCGATCGCCTTGCGCCAGCAACTCGCAGATCGTGGCATCCGTCATCTTGCCCTGGCCCACCGCAACTAGGGTACCCACCAGGATGCGCACCATGTTCTTGAGAAATGCCGTCCCTTCCACTTCGCAGGTGACTAGAGCGCCGTCGCAATGTACGTCTATGCGCCGGAGCAGCCGCACGGTGGTCTTGCGCTCGCAGTCGGCAGCGCGGAAAGCGCGGAAGTCGTGCTCACCGCACAAGAGCGCCGCAGCCCCGCGCATGGCGTGCAGGTCGAGTGGGGCGAACACGTGCCAACTGTCACGCGCGCGGCGGGGTGACCGCACCGGGTGATTCCAGATGAGGTAGCGGTAGATCTTGCCGCGCGCGGCCCGGCGGGCATTGAACCCCGCCGGCACGTCGGCCACATCCAGCACAGCGATGTCGCGCGGAAGATTGGAGTTCAGCCCGCGCAGAAAACCCAGCGCGGGAATGCGCGAGGCGATCTCCACGCTGGCGACCTGCCCGTCGGCGTGCACGCCCGCATCGGTACGCCCAGCGCCGCGCACAGCCACTGCCACGCCGGTCATGCTGGCGAAGGCTTCTTCCAGACACTGCTGAACCGTGCGCTGGCCCAACTGGCGTTGCCAACCCGCAAAGTCCGTCCCGTCATATTCGATGATCAGGCGGAGGGTCCGCAAAGGCGGGGCATCGGCGCTCACAGCACCTTCATACTACCTGACTCCCACGCGACTAGAATTCGAACATCAGGCCGAGCACCCACCTGCTGTCGCCCACATGCAGCCTGTTGCTCATCCCCAAGCCCGAGGCGTCGACGTTGTTCCATTCGAAGAACACGTAGCTATGGTTGACTCCGGTTTCCATGTCCAGGCCGCGCGCGGCTTCGCTGTCGAGTATGTCGAGCAAGAGAGACATCCCCGCGGCGGCTTGCCAACCAAGGGTGCCGCCCGAACCATGGCCACCGGCATAGGAGGGCACGTTCCCATTGCCGTCGTTGACTTGCCAGAAGGTGTAGTTCAGCCCCAGCTTGACGTAAGGAACGAACGGGATGCTCCAGCGCTCGGCCGCCACGTCCCAGCGGTACACCAGAAGAGCGGAAACCGGAATGAGCCGCAAGCTGGTGGTGTCACCCGAGAGCTCACAGCCGCTTGTCGTCGTCTTGTCGGGCACGCAGTTGCCGTTCGCATCAGCGGTGAAGGCTTTGGCGCTCACGTTGTAGTAACCGATGGCAGCCCCAACGGCGAGGGAGCCGAAGGCCTGGAAGAACTGCCAGTCGAACTCCAACTGCGACATGAGGTGCCGTTTGCCGCCGAAAACCGTCTTGTATGGCGCCCCGTTGTAGGTGGCCGTGGCGCTGCTGCCGATTCCAGAATCAACATCAGGAGCGTAGGGGCCGAAGCGCAGCTCCATGGCCCATTCCTTCGGGGTTCGGTAGTTTGCCCGTTGCTCCGACGACATCTCGTCGGTTTCCTCATGGGTCACGACCTGCGCCTGCGCAGAACCGGCCGCCAGCGCCACCAGAAGGAATGGCAAACCACGCGAAAGGGCGCGTCGGGCGCGCCGACGTCGACGGAAGATGATCAGGGCCAGAAGCCCACTGCCCGCCAGAAACGAGATGGCCCCCAGTCGTGCGCCCCGGCCCGCCAACGAGCAATAGCCGCCCGGCGATTGGCCACCCGCCTGCCGGTACGCTTGATAGAAATCGATGGTTGGTACCGGCCTCTGGAAAAAGGCGCTCTGGATGGGACTGGCGTTGCCGTGGGTGTCCACCGATGCAACGCCCACCTGGTACGGAGCTCCGTTCTGCAAACCGCCAATGCGAATGCTGTCCTGGGTGGTCGGCACGAGGCCCGAGCAAAGGTAGTTTGGGTCCAGGTCCTTGAAGGCCGGAGGCGGCCCAATCTCGGTCGCTGTCGTATTTGGGTCGGCGCTGCTGACTCCCGTCGGCGCAAAAATGGGCGGGGTTGAGGAACACAAGATCTGGCCCGTCAGGTACTGGCTCCCCGTAGTCGGCCGAAGGACCTCAGCGGACCCGTCGCCGGACGAGGTGACGCTGCCGGTGTAGTAGCTCGGCACGAAAACCTGCAGGTCGCTTCCGCGCATGCAGAACACCAGGTAGCCGGCCAAGTCAGGGAAAGTGGTTGTCGATACTGACCCCCAGGACACGGTCAGGGCTTCCTCGCCGCCCTCGACCTTGATGTCGGCCGGGGCCGCCGGGGGCGTGCCGTCCAGCGCAACACTTAGGCTGGGCGCGCTGCTGCCGCTCACGCTCGAGTCCGGGTAGCCGTGGCCCGTGGAGTCGAGCCAGAGCCAGATCGTCGTGCTTTGGGTCGCGCTGCAGTCTCCGACAGCAGCGAAGAGTTTGTCCACGGTGGTCGGCACCGACCAGCTTCCTGCTGACAAGCTGGCTATGTTCGCGAGGGGCGTACCGAGCATGGGGCATGCGAGCCCCACGTTGTCGGAGTTCAACTCGTTGCAGTCATTGCCCACGTAGAGCCTCGCGCCGGTCCCGGTTACGTTCAAGGACGACAACTTGGATATCGAAGCCGGAACCATCTGCACCAGGATTTGCACAGGCGCAGCGCATTGGCAGCGCGCCTGGTTCAGGTAGGTGGCAGCGTCGGTCGTGGACAGGTCGGACCAACTATTGCCGTCTGGCTGCTGCAAGGTGAGAGTGAAGTCACCCGTCGCCAGGGTGGTTGAGGTCGAGGTGGTGCCGCCGGTCGAGGTCTGGGC
>PMJO01000057.1:20211-32044 GCA_003158455.1 Myxococcales bacterium
CTGCACCAGCACCTCGGAAGGGACATCGATCTCGCCGTAGCGGGCCTCGGCGTAGCATTCTGTCAGGCGGGCCAAGGCGTCAGCAGCAGCCACGCCCTGCTTGCTTGCGCGCGCGAGGTACTCGTGTGGCGTCTCTTCCGGACGGCGGGCGAAGCCGTGCGCTGCCAGCCGGTCTAGCGTCTTCTGATAGATGTGGAATACGGGCGGCTCGCCCCTCCGCCCGCGGCGCAGCCCGTTGCTCACGGCTCGACGCCGCGGCAGCTTGCGCAAGGCGAACACCACTACCAGCGCCACCAATCCCGCGGCGACCGCCACAACCTGAGTTCTGCTCACGTGATGGTGGGTTCCGCGCGGGGAAAAGTGGGGCTGCAGCCAGCCGAATTCCCGGCTGAGCTGCCGGGCCAAGAGGAGTTGCTGGCTGGCACTGTACTCGATCACCCAGCGATTCCAGAACATTTCCACCGCGTCGAGAACCTGGCGGAAGCGAGTCATGTGCGCGACCCGACTGGCCGCAGGCGTAGCGTCGACCCGGACCCAGCCGGCGCTGCCCAGGTAGGCCTCGACCCAAGAGTGGGCGCGATTGTCGCGCACGGTGATGGACTGGCGCAAGCCGTTCCATTCGCCACCCAGAAACCCATTCACGTAGCGGGTGGGCACGCCACCCAGGCGCAGCAACATGGCGGCCGCCGAGGCGAAGTACTCGCAGTGGCCGGCCGATTGGTGAAAAAGGAAGTCCTCCAGTGGGTCGGGGATGCTGGCGTCGCGCTTGAGGTCGGTGGTGTACCTGTGGGTGGCCTGTAGCCACTTGGTCACGGAATCGATCTTGGCCGTGGCATCGGGCTTGCCAGCCGTCAGTCGGGTGGCTAGCTCGCGCACGCGCGGGGAGAGCGACCGCGCCGCGCGCAAATATGGAGACAACGCCCCGGGAACAAGTTGGCTTTCCGGCACGCCGGCACCCGACCGGGGCGCAAGCGTGCGCGAATAGGCGCGGTACCGGGCTCCGGAGAATTCTGGCATGACCGTGCGGCGATCATTCCCATCGAAAGGACTGACCCGGAACACACGCAAGCCGAGCTCGTCGGACCAACGTGCGTCCACGTCAATGGCGGTAAACGCACCCGGCGGCGGGGGCGGCATCTCGAGCGCCACCGGCTGGTCGAGGGCAAAGGCCACGGCATGGGTGAGCGCGACCACCTCGATGTCCTGCTCTACCGCCCCGCTGATGGCCGCCGTGCGTCCGGTGGGCGGACCGGGCGCTTGCGGGCTGACGAGAACGTAGATTCGTCCGTCGTTGCTGGGTGAATGGTAGAGCGCCAGGCGGGTGCGCGTTCTCTCGTCGCGCGAGCGGACCCACTCGCCGTTTTCATAGGTGTCGTAGACGGTTCCCCGCCAGTAGAGCGAGGCGATGCTGCGGTCGCGCGCATCTTCGCCTGCTATGGCTGCGATGCGGGGAACTTGCGCGCGCAGAATCACGGTCTGGTTGTCGAGCGACAGCACTCCGTGCATGCCCAGCTTGACCTCGTCGGAGAACCCGGCCACGCCGGTCTGGCGGCGCACGCCGCCCAGGATGAACCCCAAGCCCACCCGCGGAATGCTGGCGAACACCAGGGCGGCACCGCCGAACACCAGCACGGCCACCAGCCCGGTGGTCAGAAAAAATGGCCCGCCCACTACCCGGCGGGAGTTGAGCACCCGGGTGACCGTCACCCGTGCTCCCGAGGCGTCGCCGGTGTGCCGGACTAGGTAGTTCTCTTCAATCTCGCGCCGCAGGTGGAAAAGGATGAGGGTCCAGGTGGCCAAAACGACATAGACGAAGAAACCGACAATGAAGACCGCGCTCACGGCTTGCCAGGCAGCGGCCAGCATGACCAGGAACGACAGGATGTAGATCTGCAGGTAGTCGCGGTTGCCGCGTCGCTGGCAAAGCTTGTACCCGAGCAGGAAGAGCACGAAGTCGAGAAAGGGGGAAAGATCGACTTCGGGGAAACTACGCGCGACCTGCAACACGGCCAGGGCGAAGAACCCCACCGTGGCCAGGTTGAGTAGCGGCACCGCCCGATCGAGCAGTCTGCCCAGGCGCGTGTCCGGCTCGATGAACCAGGACAAGATCGCGGCCGCTGCCATGACAGCCATGCTGAGCCACGACGCGGTTTGCGAACTCGCCAGCGTGGCAAGCGCCGTGCCCGCCAGCAAGTAGGATGTGAGCTTGTGAACCAGGCGGAACTTCACGACGGCCTCGCTGCGGAGGGGCGGGAGATTTCCAGGTGTGGTGCCTGCGGGCCCTGCAGCACGCGCAGGACGGCGATGCCACGCAAGGCTGCTGGGAGCGTCGCCTGTCCCGTCGCAGCGGCGGGCCGCATCTCGACCAGCGCCAGGTGCCTCAGAATATGGGACGCCTGGATGTTCCCTGGGCCCGGGGCCAAGAACGTGCCACTGGTGGCCAGGCCGACCTGATAGCCCTGTCGGAGCAGCACCAGTGCCGCCGATGCCGCCAGCGAGACCGCGGCTTCGAAAGGCGCCGCCGGATCCCCGCCCGGCAGGGGTTCCTTTGGGCTCGCGTCGTCGAGCGCCACCACCACCACGCGTCCCGTGTTGCCTTCGAACTGGCGCACGAAACTCCGTCCGCGCCGGGCCGAGGTGCGCCAATGGATGTCACGCGGATCGTCGCCAGTTCGGAACTCGCGCAGGCTCTCGAACTCGCCCCGGCGGGTGCGGGCGGTCGACTGTCGGTCATTCAGCTCGGCCAAACCCGAAGACAGCACCGCGTCCGTGACGGGCACCAGGCTCGGGTAGACCAACAGCTCAGCCGGAGCGTCCACATCCATCGATCGGCGCAGTAGCCCGAAGGGAAAACGCGTGGAGATGCGCAGGCCTGAGAGGCGGTGAATTCCCCGGCGGGGCAAGGTCCGGCGGTAGGCGGTTTCCTGTTCGCGGCCGGCCGGAACCTTCAGGTAGAAGCAGCGCCGATCCACCGGCTTTTCCGCCACCAGGTCCTCGACTTCGAGCGAGAAGGTGGGAACGCGCTTCTTCGCGTTGCGAACCGCGATGCCCACCAGGAAGGGCGTTCTGGCGTGGATGACAGCCGGCAGACGCCGGGTCACCACCAGACGGCGCAGGCTGGCCTCGGACAGAACGCCGTTGGCCAGAAGCAGACACAGCAACATGCCGAAGATGAGGAAGAGCAGGTTGATGCCGCCGTTGACCGCCGCGAAACCGAGGACCAGGGTGGCCCCGATGAACCACTTGCCTTCGCGTGTGAGGCGGAACCGGCGGGGAGGCCGGAACCAGCGCCGGAGGCGCTTCGAAATGGGAACCCTGGGAGGGTTCACGATCATCCCGGGACGGGCAAGCGATTGAGGACGTCCATCACGACGCGTTCAGCCTCCTCACGCACGCGACCGGTGGAGTCGAGCTGATTGGCCAGCACCAGCCGGTGCGCCAAGGCGGGCAAGGCGAGCTGCTTGAGGTCGTCGGGCAGTACGTAGTCGCGTCCGGCAACCAGAGCCGAGGCGCGCGCCACGTTCCGCCAAGCCAGCTCGGCGCGCGGAGAAAGACCCAGGGCGAGAAACGGCGAGCGGCGGGTCTCGCGTGCGACGTCGACGATGTAGCCGGCCAGCTCGGGCGAGATGCGCACGCGCGCGGCGGCCTCCTGCAGGGAGATGACCTCCACGAGCGAAAGGGCCGGCTGTAGTTTGGCCAGGGCGTCGTCGCTCACGGCCGGTGCTTCCAGGATCAGACCCTTCTCGTCCTCGGCCGAGGGGTAGTCGATGCGGATGCGAAGGGCAAAGCGGTCCATCTGCGATTCGGGCAGAGGATAGGTCCCGTAGTGCTCTTCCGAGTTTTGCGTCGCGACGACCATGAAGGGCGGCTCCAACCGATAGGTGTGTCCGTCCAAAGAGACTTGGCTGTCGTTCATGGCTTCGAGCAACGCGCTCTGCGTACGCGGGGTGGTGCGATTGATCTCGTCGGCTAGCACCACGTTGGCGAAAAGCGGGCCCGGGCGAAATACAAACTGGCCCGACCCCGGGTCGAGCACCGAGACGCCCAGGATGTCCGAGGGGAGGAGATCGCTGGTGAATTGGATGCGATGAAATGTGCCGCCTATGGAGAGGGCCAAGGCGCGGGCCAGGGTCGTCTTGCCCACACCGGGCACGTCCTCAATAAGCAGATGGCCACGCGCCAGCAGGGCCACGACCGCATTGCGGATGGCCGCAGGCTTGCCCCGGATGACCTGGGCTATGTTTCGCTCAAGTCGTTGCAGCAATTCGGCCGCGGGGCGCTCACGTTCGGCCGGCATAAGTCGGGTCATCGCCCCAATGATACCTCAGTAGGCGGCACTTCGCTCACGGAGGCAGGAGGCCACCCATTCCACACAGGGCAGCCTCGCGGCCGCAACCAAAGGGTGTGACGTGATTCGTCTCGTCAGCCACCCGCCGCTGAGAACGCAGCCACAGTGATGTTCAGGCGTTCCGAAAGAATCTTCGCGGCCTGCGAAAAAAATGCGACGCTAGTAGTACAGAGGCACGGAGGAGGAAGAGGCCGGAAGAGAAAAAGGGAGTCGGACCGGGCCGCAGGACCTAGCCGGTGGCCTTGACGGCTTTGATCTGGGCAATGAGCGGCGGAACGGTGGACTCCCAGGTCGCGCACAAGCCATAGTCGGCCACCTGGAAGATGGGCGCTTCTGGATCCTTGTTGATGGCCACGATCACCTTGCTGCTCTTCATGCCGGCCAGGTGCTGGATGGCGCCTGAGATCCCCACCGCGAAATAGAGCTCCGGGGCGACCACCTTGCCGGTCTGGCCCACCTGCAGATCATTGGGCACCATGCCGGCATCGCAAGCCGCTCGGCTAGCGCCCAAGGCCCCGCCCAGCAGATCCGTCAGCTCCTCCAAGACTTTGAAGTTCTGGGCGTCCTTCAGCCCGCGGCCCCCGGCCACCACCACTTTGGCCTCGGTGAGATCCGGGCGCGCGCTCGCGCTGGCGTGCAGGGCCACGAACTCGGCCCCCAGCGCATCCGTCGGGCCAGGCGCGAATGCCTCGACCGTGCCTGCGCTGGCCGCCGGGGCGGCGGGCGGAAACTCGGTCTGGCGCACGGTCGCCACAGCCACCGGGGTCAGCACCTCCACATCGGTGAGTGCGTTGCCTGCGTAGGTCGGCCGGCGGAAGCTCTTGGCTCCCATGACGGCCACTATTTCGCTGGCCATGCCCGCACCCAGGAGGCCCGCGGCCCGCGGCAGAACGTCCTTGCCGGTCGAGGTAGCCGAAGCCACCAGCGCTGCCGCGCCGGTCTGCTTGACCGCCGCCACCAGCACCGGTGCCCAGGTTTCGGCCAACGCCGCAGCCAAGGCCGGGCTATCGCAGCATAGGACCTTGTCCACGTAGCGGGCGGCGTCCTGAGCGGCGGCGCCAATCCCCGAGCCGATCACGATGCCGACCACCGACCCGCCGTTAGCTTGGGCCAGCTTGCGGGCGGCGGAAATGGCCGGCTGCGAGGCCGAGCGCAGGTTGGAAGTCGTGGTTTCTAGGAGAACGAGTGTCGCTGTGCCAGGCATCAGATCACCTTCGCTTCGTTGTGTAGCTTTGCCACGAGTTCCTCGACCGAAGCCACCTTCACGCCGGCTTTGCGCGCGGGCGGTGCTTCGTGGCGCAGGGTCTTGACCAAGATTCCGCCGGCTACGCCGAGAGACTCGACCGTGATTTCGCGCAGCTCTTTCTTCTTTGCCGCCATGATGCCCTTGAGCGATGCCAAGCGTTGGGTGTCTTCCCACTCGGCGGTAGCCGGGGCCAAGGCCTCGTTGCGCACGGCCTTCTTGCCGATGATGCGCAGATCGACGGTCATGATCGCGGGCAGGCGCACGCGGCGCTCTTCCACGCCCGCGTCCACCTCGCGCGTGACGGTAGCCGACTTGCCGTCCGCGGCTAGCAGGATGCTGGCCAGGAAGGTAGCCTGCGGCCAGCCCAACGAGGCGGCGAGAATCTGGCCCACTTGGTTGTCGTCACCGTCTACCGCCTGCTTGCCCGTGATCACCAGGTCAGGCTTCTCTGCCGCCACCACCGCCCGCAGGATGCGCGCCACTAGGTCGGAATCCAGGGCGCTGTCATCGCCGGCGACTAGGATGGCGCGGTTGGCACCCATGGCCAGCAACTGCTTGAGCTGGGCCGAGGTGTCCTTGGGGCCGATGCTGACTACCACGACTTCGCCCACGCGTTCGCCGCCTTTGCCCTTCTCGGTGAGGCGCAAGGCGGCCTCGACCGCGTACTCGTCGAAGGGGTTCACCTGCCAGGTGGTGCCCGCCAGGTCGACCGAGCCGTTGGCGACCTTCAACTTGAGATCCGGGTTAGGAACTCGCTTACAGGGTACAAGGATCTTCACAAGAGCCTCCTTCGGAACAAGTTCGTCGATATTGAACAGCTAGCTGGTGGCGGATCGCAACGCCCCTTCCAGACAGGCCAGGATTTCGTCGTTGGTGTCCACCAGGTAGACGGTGGTTGGCTTGGGTTGTCGGTGGGCCCGTAGCTCGTCCACCATGGCACGGGCCGCTTCGGAAGGGTCGAGGCCGCCCAGGCCGGTGCCCAGGCCCGGAATGGCAATGACATCGAAGCCCCGGAGGGTCGCCGCGATGAGGGCAGCGCGAGCAGCGCGGCGGGCGTTCTCGACACCAACCTTGGTGCCGGGCTCCTCCATGGTCGGGGCGTGAATGATGTACTTGGCCCATAGCTTGCCCGCAGTTGTGACTACGGCGGCGCCGACGGCTATNNGCGTCAACTGCCATCTCAGTGATGTCGGCCTTGGCGATGTGGATCTGCATCGGGTGGCGCGCCCAGTAATTCCGCGACGGCCCACGGTAGCATCAAGCCTGCCAATTCTTCAAGTGGCGTCTTCGGTTCGGCAACACGTGGACCTCTTTTTCAGAGCTCTGGAACTGCCCCTGCNNGCTAGCGGCGTACCAACCTACATCAGCATGTACATCTACGTACCGGACAAGCTGGCTACGAATCCTCCCATCCTGGTTTGCAGCCACTATTGCTCTGGGAATGCCCAAGGTGTCTATGGCGAGGCGAGCGCCATCGTGAAGGCAGCCGACCAGGACGGCTTCATAATGATCTTCCCGCAGACCTCCAACAACTGTTGGGACGTAGGGTCTACGAAATCCCTCACCCACGACGGCGGAGGTGACACGCAGGCTATCGCCCAGATGGTCAAGTACACGATCACCAAGTACACGGCGAACGCCGATCGTGTCTACGCGACAGGAACCTCGTCCGGCGCCATGATGACGGAAGCCCTGCTCGCCGTCTATCCCGATGTGTTCAAAGCAGGCGCGGAGTTCTCGGGGGTGCCGGCTGGATGTTGGGCCGATGGCTACAGCGCGAGCAATCAGTGGAGCGGCAACTGCGCAGGCGGAAAAACCACGTATACCGCCGCGCAATGGGGAGACAAGGTTCGCGCCATGTACCCGGGATATTCGGGATATCGCCCGCGCGTCCAGCTTTGGCATGGCCTAGGGGACACCACCATCAGTCCCAACAACCAGACCGAAGCCATCAAGGAGTGGACCAATGTCCTGGGCCTCGACACGAACCCGACGTCGACTTCCACGGTGACGATTAGCGGCCACTCATGGAATCGCCAGAGTTGGCAGAACTCGTGCGGCTATGTGGTTCTCGACGCATGGTCGGAGCCGAACGGCCCGCACGGCACGGACGCGAACTTGAACTCCACATACACCATCCCCTTCTTCGGTCTCGACCAGACCGGTGCGACGGATCCGGAAGTGGCCAAATGCGGCGGAGCTGGGGGCAGTTCCGGAGCCGGCGGCAGCACCGGCGCGGGTGGCAGCAGCGGAGCCGGCGGAACGAGCGGAGCCAGGGATGGCGGCCCAGGCGGCAGCAGGGACGGAGGAAGAGCGGGAGCGGTTGGAACTGGGGGCATCGTCGGAAGTGGCGGATCGGTCGGCAGCGGAGGGAGCACAAGCACTGGCGGGAGCGTCGGCAACGGCGGAAGCAGTGGCAGGGGCGGGGCGCAGGGGACTGGAGGCAGCGAAAGCAGTAGCGGAAGCGGCGGCAACGCGAGCGGCGGCAACGCGAGCGGCGGCAGCGCTGCGAATGACACCGGTGGCGCAATCGGTTCAGGCGGCACCGTCGGGACCGGCGGAAAATCCGACAATGGAGGTAGCGGCGGAGCATCGAGCAAAGGCGGCGCGGGTGGCAGCTTGGGCAGCGGTGGTTCTGCGGCTGGCGGCGATTCTGGGTCGAGTGGATGTGGCTGTGTCTTGGGTGCCGCCAAGTCGAAGCACGCCACTGAAGATGCTGCCGTCTTTGTGCTGGGGACTGTGCTGGCCGTCTTCGTTCGCAATCGCCGCAAGCGCAGCCGATAGCTCCGACGACGAAGAAGAATTCCCCAGCCGCGCGCGCGACGCGGAGACTCTCCCCTGCGACTTCCGAGCATCCTTTGGGCACTCCGCCTCTCACGGGGCGCAATTGCGCGTCGCGCTGTGAAACCCAACGCCTTGCTGCGCAAAGCCGTCCTGACGCTCGCTATTTGCTGCCCTCGGTAGCCGCGCGACGTTTCTCTAACGCCATAGTTTCATTCGCCTTCGCCCGCTGCAGGCCGCCCGGTCGAGAAAGATTCTAGTTTCCCGGATGAGCCGTTCCGAGCGACAATCGGAACTGATGCTTTGAGGAGCTAGACTAGACATTCATGGGTGCCCGCAGTTCCCACATACGGTTGGCGCTGGTCGCCCCGCCCACGCGGGACCACCTGAGCGACACCGAGTTGGCGCATGCTCTGATTGCGGGCGCGGCGTGGGCCTACGCGGAAACCTGGAACCGTTTTGCTCCCGTCGTCTTCAACATGGCCGTCAGTGCCATGGGTTCGGCGTCCGAAGCCGAGGACATTGTCCAGGAGGTTTTCTGCCGCTTGGCCCGAAAGGTCAAGACCCTTCGCCAGCCGGAAAGTCTCCGTAGTTTCATCGTCTCTTTCGCTATCCGCGTCCTGAAATGGGAGTTGCGTCGAAGGCGCGTGCAGGGCTGGCTTTCCTTCGAGCCTGCGGAAGAGTTGGCAGACTTGGTCCGAGTCTCTTTCGACGTCGAATCGCGCGACATGCTTCGGCGATTCTATGCACTCCTGGCTCGGCTTGGTACGCGCGAGCGCCTCGTGTATTCCCTACGCCATATCGAGTCGATGACCATAGAGGAGACGGCGGAGACGATGGACATTTCGGTGTCGACGGTGAAACGGCTGCAGGAGCGCGCGGAGGAGCAGTTGTCCGAGTGGATCGGAACCGATTTCGAGTTGACGGGCCTGCTCTTGAGAAAGCGTGGACGCCATGACGCCTGATGCGGGTGAACCGCTCGATCCGTCACCGCTCGTTTTCTTGACTGAGCTGGCCCGCGATGCGCGCAACCAGATGACCGTGCCAACTCCGGCGGAACTCGGCACAAAATGGGCGGTGGTTTCGACGCGTAT
Organism: Myxococcales bacterium; assembly: GCA_003158455.1. Lineage (GTDB taxonomy): Bacteria > Myxococcota_A > Polyangia > Fen-1088 > Fen-1088 > Fen-1137. Next base: position 29,681 of record PMJO01000057.1, read on the forward strand.
TGCCGCGCAGAAGGCTCGTCGCAGGACCCTCGTTGGCCTTTCGATGGCTGGGGTTGTAGCCACCGCGGTGGTAGCGGCGTGGACCCTTCCGAGGCTAGGGCAACATCCTGAGCGTGCTACAGCGCAGGCAGCCCTCAGCTACATAGTCGAGGGCGGGACCGTCGTCGAAGGCGGCTATCTCCGCGAGTCTGGATCGGACGCGATCAAGCTTCGATTCACCGAAGGTACGAGATTTGTGCTCATCCCGGGAAGCCGTGCCCGACTGCGAACTGTCAGCAGCTCGGGCGCCCGCATCGCCATCGAGCATGGCACCGCATCCTTCCAGGTCACACCACGAAGCGAGGCGAAGTGGCAAGTCGACGTCGGGCCATTCCTGGTTTCGGTGAAAGGAACCGTGTTCACGGTTTCGTGGGACGCGGTCAGCGAACATTTTGATCTGAGACTTCGGCATGGCGAGGTGTCGGTGACCGGGCCAATTTCCACCGGAGAGATCTCGGTGAAGGCGGGTCAGCGATTGGTCGTCAATCTGCCCAAGAAGCAAACCGTGATAACGGAGGAAGACGACGGAGAGAGAGAGGGTTGGCTCGGGTCACCGTGGACAGATGCAGCAGACCGGGCCGAAGCTCCCGCATCCGAGCGCCCCGAGTCGGCAGGCCGGCAGGCAGGTCGAAATTCCGCGTTGACCACCGAACGGAGGACCGTCGATGCCAGGACTGGCGTAGGCCGAAGTTGGGTGGAAGCCGTGGCAGCCGGACAGTGGGACCGCGTCCTTGCCCAGGTCGATCGCGCCGGCGTGAAACAGGTCCTGGCCCATGCCTCCAGCGAGGACCTCCTCGCTCTGGCCGATGCAGCCCGATATCGGCGGCGGACTGGGTTGGCGCGTGCCGCCCTCCTCGCCGAACGCGACCGCTTTCCCGGTTCATCCTCCTCCCTGGACGCTGCGTTTCTGCTGGGCCGTCTGGAAGAACTGCGACAAGGAGAGAGCGGCGAGGCGGTTCGGTGGTATGATACGTACCTTGCGGGAGCGCCTACTGGCACTTACGCCTCCGAGGCGCTGGGGCGAAAGATGATGGCAACCAAACAACTCCGCGGGTCCTCTGCGGCAGAATCCCTGGCCGGGGAGTACCTGCGACGTTTCCCGGCCGGCCCCTATGCCGGTGCCGCGCGCGTGCTGTTGCTTCCTCCGTGAACGGTTCCGCAGTGCACCGGTTGGCAATCGACCTCGTCCTGCTGACGGTGCTTTTCTGGGCGGTCGACGCATGGGCGGCGAGTGTGATGCTCGTGCAGCCACCGAGTCCGTCACCTGCCATGGCGGAGGCCATCGTGCGCGTGCGTGGCGAGCTGATTTCTGAAGGTTTCCAAGTGGAGGTCATGGATGGGCTGAAGGGCACGGAGTCGCGTAGTTGGCTCGAGCAACTGGCGGAAGCCTGCAAAGCGGATGCGGTGGTGGCCATACTCGGCGATGAGACACCGGATTCGGTCGAGGTCTGGGTGGTCGACAAGGTGACCGAAAAGACGGTCGTCCGACGAATACCTTTCCAGCCGCAATCCGACCACGCACCCAAGACATTTGCGATCCACACGCTTGAGCTTCTGCGCGCCAGCTTCCTGGAAATCGACCTGAGGCCTAGTTCCCGCCCTAGCAAAGCCAAGTCGGTTCCTCCGGCTGTGGCACATTTCGTCGATGGCGAAAAACCAGCCAGTCGACCAAAACGCTTCGGCGTCGAGATCGGTGGCGCGGCGGTCATCGGGTTTGGCGACGTCGGGCCAGCGATCCTCCCCGTCATGCGCCTTGGTTGGGCCATCAGGCCATCCCTGGTCGCCCAGGTTGCTGTGGCTGGGCACGGTTCGCAAGCGAGCGTGCGAACCGACGTGGCCAGTGCCCAGGTCACCGAGGAGTTTGCGGTACTGGGGGCAAGCTACAGGTTTGTTCTCGGTCGGCATCTGCGCCCTAGTCTCTCCCTCGCGGCGGGAGCGCTTCACACCCGCGCCGAGGGCCAAGCCGATTCGCCACAGCGCGGCCGCGATGCGACCATGTGGTCGTTTCTGCTCGATGGCGGCGTCGGGATCGGGCTCGTGCTCGCCGAGCGGTTCGAAGTCGCATTCGCGACCCATGCACAGGTCGCAGATCCGTATCCCGCCATCCGCTTTGACCGATCGGTTGTGGCTACGTCCACGCGACCGAGCCTTCTCTTCACTCTGACGGTTGGGGCTTGGCTATGAAGCGCGTATTGCCAAGAGTTGCGCTCCTCATCGCGTTGGCGGGTTGTTCGCGCGGCAATCTCGACGTCGTCGAATGGCAGCCACCCGACGGCGGCGGCAGCGCGTACGACGGCGGCCCCATTGAGTACGACGCCGCCATTG
>PMJO01000057.1:32051-33969 GCA_003158455.1 Myxococcales bacterium
AGCGACGCCAGTTCGCCGCCCAGCCTCGAAGACTTGCAGCGAGCCTACGTCGACCTGCGGTTCGGAATGCTCATCCATTTTGGAATCCTCACCTACACCGGCAACTGGTCGGATGCCAATCTTCCCATCGAACAGTTCAATCCGACCAAGCTCGACACCACCCAGTGGGCCAATGCCGCGGTAGCCGCGAAGATGAAGTACGCCATCATGAGCGTCCGCCACATAGACGGATTTGCCCTATGGAACACAGCCACCACTGACTTCGACGTGGGCTCCATCGGCTGGCGCAGCGGCAAGGGCGATGTGGTACGCGAATTTGTCGACGCTTTTCGCGCACGTGGACTCAAGGTCGGGTTCTTGTATTCGATGTGGGACGCCACCCAAGGCTTGGGCAACAGTGGCGTGGGTAACACCCTCATCACGCGTCCTCAGATCGACTACTTGAAGGCACAGCTCACCGAGTTGTTGTCGAACTACGGTGCGATCTCGTATGTCCTTTTCACGGGCTGGGCCTGGCAGATGGGCCACAATGCCGTGCCCTACCAAGAGATTCGGGAACTGGTGAAGTCCCTGCAGCCGAACTGTCTGGTCTTCGACCAGACCCAGCTGATGAATCTGTGGGATGTGGACGCAACACTGTACGACGAAACCTGGGGCGTGACCTCGCCCGCCGCCAACACTGTGCCTTCGACGCAGATGCAAAAGATCAACGGCAACGGCGGGAATGACTGGTTCTGGGATACCGACATCGGTGGTCTGATGACTGCGACCGACATCGTTCAGAACCACCTGCAGATTCTTGAGGGGCGCTGGACGAATTTTCTGCTCAACTGTCCTCCCAATCGCGATGGACTCCTGGACACCGCCATGGTCGACATATTGACCCGAGTCGGCTCGATTTGGAATCCCGACCTCTCGCGTAAACCCCTGCCGTCGCAAGGGCCGCAGAATGATCATCCATACACTCCGGTGGACGCCACCGCCACGAGTGGAAATGCGACCAACGCGATCGACGGAGTCGACACCTACAATGTCTATTCGGTATGGCAATCGTCTGGCTCCTTGCCGCAGTCGATCACACTAGACCTCGGTATCGAACGCGCCGATGTTGGGATTCTCAACTATGTGCCCCGCTATGCCGGCAGGGAATCTGCCAATACCGACGGCGCAATCACCTCGTATGCCATTCTCACGAGCAAGAACGGCAGCAGCTTCGCGGTCGCGACGACTGGAACCTGGCCGTCGAGCGTCGCGATGAAGACGGCTGTGTTTGGCCCCGTGGCGGCCCGCTATGTTCGGCTGGAAGCCCGCTCAGCCACTGGCAATAGCGCTGCTGCGACCGAGATCTCGGTTGGCGCTCGACGGTGATCCGTGGACCGTCGCCTGAATAGCCAGCCAGGCCACACCACGACGAACGGCAGAAAATCCGTGGCACGGATCCCACACTCACTGGCATTTGCTATCGACCGACGCCAAGGTTGCGCAGATCGGCGACGAGCTGCGAGTCCTTGGCCTGGACGCGATCTTTGGCGTTGGGTACGCCGAAATCCTGCGCCGAGTCGCTACTATTCGCCCATCGACGGCAGGTGGAACGAGTCTAGTGCCTAGACGCGTTACCAGTGTCCGGCAGCGCCCAGTCTCGCAACTACGGCGCACCGCACCCTTTCTTGCCCACATCCCCAGAAATCAGCCTGGAAACGGAGGGGCGGCGGGTAGCGGGACATTCTGACCCTTCCTGGAGGACCAAGGGGGGTGAACCAGTTTTCGAACTGGCGGTGACTGCTAAGTAGTCCTTGTACGCAAGGTATCTGCCTGCCCACGCCGGAGCAGACGACATCCGAAACAAGTTAGGAGGCTGACCATGCATCGTCGATCGAGTTTCGTTCTCCGCATCGCGACGGGAGCTCTAGCCGCATTC
>PMJO01000071.1 GCA_003158455.1 Myxococcales bacterium
CACGATTTCAACAACATGCTGGCCATCATCCACGGCTACGCGGAGTTGGGGCTCAGCCGCGTGGGCGACCAGGATGAGAAGATGCGCAAGTACCTGCGAGAGGTGCACAGCGCCGCCCAGCGGGCCTGCGGTCTCGTCCGCCAGATTCTCATCTTCAGCCGGAAGACGGAGGTGCATTTCACGCTGGTCGGCCTGCCGCAGCTGGTGCGCGAACTGACGGCGCTGTTGGGCGAGACCTTCCCGCGCACGATCGCCCTCGATCTCGACATCGATGACACGCTGCCCGATCTGCGCGGCGACCAGAACCAGCTGCAGCAGGTGATCATGAATCTCTGCGTCAACGCGCGCGACGCAATGCCGCGGGGCGGGCGCCTGACCCTCCGGACGGAAGTCGTCGATCGAGGCGCGGGACCGGATGGGTCGACCGCCCGGGCCGGGCGGTATGTCTCCCTCGCCGTCGCCGAGACGGGCTGCGGGATGGACGAGGCCACCCGCACGCGGATCTTCGAGCCATTTTTCACGACCAAGGAGATGGGCAAAGGTACCGGCCTGGGGCTGGCAACGGTCTACGGAATCGTCAAGCAGAACGAGGGATTCATCAACGTGTACAGCGAGCCGGGCCAGGGAACCACGTTCAAGGTCTATCTGCCGCGGGATTTTTCGGCTAGCACGACGGTCACTGGCACCAGACTGCCGGCGGTCCTGGACCGGCCGACGGGAACCGAAACCGTGCTCCTGGTTGAAGATGAGGAAGCCGTGCGCGACATTACCAAACGGATTCTCCGCGAGGCCGGCTACACCGTGCTTGCCGCCGCGAGTCCGGACGAGGCACTGTTGGCCTGCAAGACCCACTTGGGCAAGATCCACCTGCTGCTCACCGACGTCGTGCTGCCGCAGATGAGCGGCAAGTTGCTGGCCGACCGCCTGGCCATGGCCCGTCCGGGGATCAAGGTGCTCTATATGTCGGGCTACGCCGACGACGCTATCCTTCACCACGGCACCCTTGCACCGGGAACCCACTTCATTGGCAAGCCTTTCAGTGCGGCGGATCTTGCGAGAAAGATCCGCGAGGTGCTGGACAGTGGCGTCGCCAGCCCGGCTGACAGACACGCGCAGCCGGTCGAGGTCGACGCCGAGACGAAGGAGCAACCACTGGATAGGGATGCTCTGCGCGCGCTGCCTCAGGAAGCTGTGACCAATCTGCGCCGGGCAGTGATCGCCGCGCGCTACGACGAAATTGTCGAGATAGTCGAAACCCTTCGGATCACGGATCCGAACCTAGCCTCTGGGCTTCGCCGGATGGCGGACGCCTTCGACTACGACGGTCTGCGCGGCCTGCTAATCTAGCCTTTCACTATATTCTGTAGCCGCGCATCAATTTCGGCCGCGTCCAGTAGCTGGCTGGCAAGCTGGCTCGCGCTGGGATAGTAGGTTCCCGCGTGGATCGCGCCCTCGACCTGTGCCAGGCGGGCGCTGCGCGACAGACCGACCTGGGTCTGCGCGGCGCGCGCCACGGCCGCCGCCCGATCGGCATCTGCCATGCTCACGCTGTCGGGCTGACGTCGTGGTGCTGCCGCGTCGGCCTGCGGTTGTCTCGCTGCGCTGTCAACGCCCCCGACGGAAGTTGTGTTTTTGATTACCATGACCTAACCCCTTTCGCCCTTGGCCCTATACTACCGGAAGTTCGGCACGGTAGCGGAAGACATTAAGGCCACACGCGCAGGAAATCACATCCCCATGATAACCACGCCGCGCTCGGGCACCGAGTGGCCTCGCTCGTCATGGTCCATTCCGGGATCGCCCGCACCTGGCCAATCCGGGTCGGGCACGGGAAGCTCGAGCTGTGGACGACTACCACGTCGACGATCTTCCTCGCGACGAAGGATTTCATCGATGACCCACGGTTCCAACATCAACATGCCCCTTCTGGAATGCCGGTTGGCCTTCCCCGAAGCTTCGCTGATATGAAACCGGTGCCATGCACAAAGGATTTTTCGGCACCTACGCCACGGAGGTTAAGCGCGAACCAAACCCCATGCCCGCCTAGGCTACTCCTCGGGCAGGAGCAGCTTTTCGCGCGCAAAGCCCAACCATCGCAAGATCTGCAGGCCGGCGAAGAAGGTGTAGGTGTGAATGTTTCCGTCGGGCATTATATAGAAGTCAACCGTTGGCGTCAGCGCCCAGCCTCCAGTCAGGAGCTTGGGCAACGGGAAGAAGTCGTAGCTCGCGCCCAGCAGGTAGTACGAGCCGGCACCGCCACGCAGGGTCGTGTCCGTGCTCTTGCTGTCGCTCACGTCCACGTAGCCGATTCCCAGCCCGGCGTGGGCGGACAGATTTCGCCAGAGTCGCGCGCTGCCCTCCATGATTAGGCCGCCCAGGGCGCCCTTGTCGCTGCCCTTGCTGATGGTTCCCATGTCGAATTGCAGACCGAGACCCAGCCGCTCGGTCAGCAGCTGGCCGAAGCGGAAGGTGAAGCCATAGCCGGGGTAGAAACCGCGGTTTCTGCCCTCCTCGTTGAGGTGGGGAAACACGCCGAAGCCACCAGCGCCCACCCAGTACCCCTGGCGCTCGCGTGGTGGCTCTAGGTCTTGGGCGCGCGCCGAACCCGCGGCGCTGGCAGAGAAAACCAGCAGCACAGCCAAACCGAAAAGCAATTGGCGACGCATCAGATTTCCCCCCGCAAGCCGAGGATTGGATAGATGGGAAGGCCCTGGCGCACTTGCTGCTTGGTGTAGTTGTAGTTGTATTGCATTGCCTCGGGGTTGGCGCGATCAAACACGTTTTGCAGATCAAGATACGCGTTTAGCATCCAGCTATTGAAGATCCAGCGCTTGTCCACCCGCAGATCGAACTGGGCAAAAGGCGGCAAGCGGTCAGAGTACTTGGGGCCGAAGCTTGGACTGTATTGGCCGGACGAGGCGTTGAAGACCGCACCACCCATGACCACCGGCGTGCTGGGATCGCCGCTCACTAGGCGGAAGCGCGCGCCCACCGACCAGTTACGCGGCAACTGGTAGATGCCCAAGACGGTCAGGATGTGGGTCTGATCGTACTCGAAAAGGCGATACGTCGTGCTGCCCGAGTCACGCCTGGTCGCGTGGGACAAGGTGTAGGCAAGCCAGCCGGTGAATTTGGCGGTCAAATCGTGGCGCGCCACCACTTCCATGCCATAGACCCGCCCGGCGCCGTTGTTGTCAAGGTGCAGCGGGGTACCGTCGGCCCTGATCGCAGTGGTGGTGCTGATCCAGTTGCTCAGGTCTTTGTAGAAGCCGGTCAGGTCCAGGTGAAGGTGTTCGCGCGGCCTCCACTCAACGCCAAGTGAATAGTGAATGGCCCGCTCGGCTTTCAAATCGGGATTTCCGAAATTCTTGTCGGTCTGTCCGGTGTAGGGGTCCGGCTCTTGGTAGAAAAGGCCTACGCCCCCCTTCAATGCCACCGGTTTGGTCAGCTGGTAGCGAACCGTGAGGCGTGGCGCCCAGGTCGCCTCGGAGATGTCCGAGAAGTAGTCGAAACGCAGGCCGGGCAGAATGAGCAGCCCCTTTATCGGCCGCAGCTCCAGCTCGGCAAAGGCGCCGGGCAGAAAGACGTTCGCTCCTATGACGCTGGTTTGTTGGGCAGGTCCATAGGTAGTGCGCGCCTCCTGACCCTCCTGCGGGGCGCTGGGCATATACACATTGTCGCTCACGCGGTAGTAGCCGCAGTCGAGACCGGCGGTCAGGGCGAGCTTCTTCGACCATTCGTACCGGGCCGTGTCGCGCAGGTGGGTTATGTCGAGGGTGTAGCTTGAATGGAATTGGAAAGCCTGAAAACCCCCGCTGTCGTGGCCCTGCGAGATGCGAAACGTATTCTCGAACTTGTCACTCGGAACATAGCGATAGGTGGCGAGCGCGCGAAAGAAAGTGGTGGAGAACGCGACCTGATTGCCGGCGACCTCGGTGCCAGCTTGGCCGGCGTTGCGAAAAACTATGCGGAATGTGTCGTCCGAACCGAACACGAACAGGCGCAGGTCGTGCGCCGGCGCCGGGCGATAGTTGGCCAAGAACTGGTAGTCATAGTAGCGAGGCAGGGTGATGTCGGTTATGGGCGCGTTGGACGGAATCGCGGAGTTCAAGAGCCAGTCGATGTAGCTGCGACGGACTGCCGCGGCCACGGCAGCTTTGTCACCGATGGGTGCTTCCACGTAGATGCCGGAGTCGAGCAGACTCACGTCGACGTAGCCGCCCGGCTTCTTGGGCTTGAGCTTTTTGATTGAGACGTCGACGATGCCGCCGGTGGCCCGGCTGTAGTAGGGGGAAAAGTTGCCCGGATAGAACTCCAGACTGTCGATCATNNCCCACCGGCAAGACGCTGCGAATGCCGCCAAAGTGATAGATGATGGGCACCGCCGTGCCATCCACGAAGAACTGCGTGTCCTGCGGCGCCGATCCGCGCACAATGATGTCACCCGAGCCAGCCGCAGCGCGCGCCACGCCGGCGAAGTTCTGGATGACTGCCAGGGGATCGCCCATGGCGCCGGGCATCTTGTCGATGACCACGTTCTCAATGACCGTGCGACTGACTTCTTTGCGTTCGCGCTCGGCGGTGACCACCTTGTCAAAGGGATTGTACGAGCCCCGCTCGACGTAGTAGGTCGCGTGCGTCGCCTCGCCGGGAACAATCTCCTCGGTGGTGCGGAAGGGATAGTAGGAGGGTGCGTCGATGAAAACCTTCCAGGTGCCGGGTTGCAGATCAAAGAAATGGAACTGCCCCTTGGCATCGGTGATGTTTTCGAAGCCGACCGGCTGTTCCTCGCCGTTGCGATAGACCGTGACCAGGATCCCCGCCATGGGCATGCGGGTTCCTCGTTCCCGCAACACGCCGACGAAGTTCTCCACCGGCGGCGGTTTGGGGGCCTCGACCGGCACCGGGGTTACCACCGGTGGTGGCGGGGGCGCGGCCGGCTTGGGTGCCGGGAACTTGAAGGTGTACTTGAATTGGATGCGCGCCGGCTTTCCCGCCATCTCGGCTGGCTCGAAACCGAGACTGTACGCTGCGGTGACCGCTGCTTCTTCAAAGCCGAGGCCAGTGGGAGTCTTGGGTTCAATTACCGTTGCGCCGGTGACCTCACCCTTTTCGTCCAGGTCCACCAGCAGCGCCACCTCGACATCGCTGCTGGTCTTGCCGACCGCTTCCGGCGGATAGATAACCTTGGCCGGCCGGGTCAGTTTGGGCTGCTTGCTGAGTTGGCTGGCGTCCACGGTGGCCCCGCTCTCCGTGGTCAGGCTTGCCTCGCCCGCCCGTGCCGCGGCTTCCCGGTCTTCCCGGTTGTTGGCTTCTTCAGCCGCCCGGAGCGCACCGGGGGCTGCGATTGCGAGCAGGCTGGCCAGTACAGCGCAACCACGGGCGGTCACGGTGCGATCTCCAGCGGGGCGTCCGCGCTATTCCCCTGGTCGGTATCCGGCACTCCGGCCTCAACTAGCTGCTCGACAGCGTCGGCTTCCGGCAGGTCGGATGCTCCCGTATCGGGTGCCAATGCCACCTCGCCACTGTCAGCTTGCGGCGTATCCGGTGCTCCTGCATCGGGTGCCGCGGTCACCTCGCCACTATCGGTTTGCGGTGCATCTGATGCTCCTGCATCGGGCCGCACGCCCGGGGGAAGGAAGCTGGCGACCCCGCTGGTCCAGGTCACTCCACCCCGACTGTCGCGAACCACCACGATTACCCGCGCACGATCCGCGCTGTAGTCTTCCAGTTTCGGTATATTCCAGTAGTTCTCCGAGGCCGCCCCAAAGGGCGAAATCGCATCGTTCGGATCCATGCCGAGGAAGGAAGTGGTAATCCCTCCCACGGCCCCGTCCTCCGAAAAATCGCCGCCTTCGGCAAACCAGTCGACGTAAAGCCGCTCCGTGTCCGAGCCTTTGGGGCCCAGAACGGAGTTAGGATTGTTGGGATCGATACTGGGGAGGACCTGGTTGGGATCAGGCAGAAGTTCGGAATCTGACAGCGGCATGTCGAGGAGGAGCGTCACCGTGGTGTTGCGCACGAGCTGCGGCGTGCCCGCCTCGTCGAGCCGATGGCCGGAATTGTCGACCGCGCCGCCGTCTACCGCCTGGCTCAGGTTCGTCCCCACGGCATCGGAGAGGGACAGATACGCGCTGATGCCGCCCACCACCGGATTCACGTTCGGCGCGATGGCATCGTTGATGGGCAGGTACACAGTGAACACAGCGGGCAAGTCCCCGACCGGCAAATCCCCGGCGGAGGTATGCAGGGCCAACGTCACCGTCAACCTCACCGTGATGGGGAACCCCGCTATTGTGCAATTGAATGTCAGTCCTCCACCGGCAGCGACTGAACCCATGCTCGATGCCACCGCGGCCAACCCGGGTATGGCGTCGAGATTCCCGTTGCAAAGAGCCCCGAGCACTGATGCGGGAAAGGGATTGGTGAAGGTCGCGGTCTCGCCCGTGCCCAGGTCGAGTGACGGAAGACCGGGAAGCAACGAATCCCCGGCATCTTGGCCGATGGGGCACGCGTAGTCGTTGCTCGAACTGGTGGCCAACGGACACCAGGACCAGCTATATCCGGTTACTATCATCGTCGCGTTCCCGCCGTCAACCGACGAAGGCGGCGGCAGGTATACCAGCGGGCGCAGGGTGGTGGATGCGCCGAGCGCGGGCTGGGGCGGTTCGGCCTGGATGGCCAGAATGCGCGGTTTGCTGAGCAACGCGGGCGTGTTGAAATCCCTGCTGCTGCAGGCAAGGAGGACAAGCGCAAGGCCGGCCATCACAGTGGTTGTTCTTCTCATCAGTCGACCAATCGGAATGAGACGTTGTACTTCAGCGTGGTGGGTGTCGGCACACCGTTGCGGGTGGCGGGTTCGAATTCGTCGGCAATGGCCGCCTTCTTGGCCGCCTCGTTGAACTCGGGATAAGGCGATTCTTTGAGGATTTTCACTGCGGTCACCTTCCCAGTCGCGTCGATCCATACAATGACGGGAACATCGCCTTCGATGCCTTGGGTTTTCAAAGTGGGCGGGAATTCCGGTTTCACTTCCTTCTTGCGCTTGGCCTGGGCAAACACGACCCCGGCCACCGGAATTCGCGTGGCCACGGCGTTGGCGGTGGGCTTGACGGTGGTTGGCCCCTTGTTGACGGTCAGCTTGGGCACCTCTTTGGGTGGGGCCGCGGTTTTGTCCGTCTCGCCCATGCGCGTGTTGCCCACGCCAAAGGCCGGGCCTTCCCCTTCGCCGATGCCTTCACCCACCGTCGATTCGAAGCTGAGCCCCACCACCCGGGCCGGCTGCGCCTTGGGCGGCTCCTTGGGCTGGGTTTCGACTTTGGGCTGGGGCGCCTGGCGCAATGGTACCGCACGCTCGGGCTTGACTTCAGGTTCCGGCTGCTTGGGTGGAGGCGGTGGCGGCTTGGGCTTGGCCTCGCGCTCGCGCACCTCGATGGCCACTTGCTGGTGGGTGACTGTCTTCTGGCCGCTCAGGCGGCTGATGCCAAAAGCGGTGACCACGAATGCCACGTGCAGACCCAGGGAAACCAGCAGCACCAGGATGCCGACCGCCGCGCGCAGCCACGAGGGCATAATGTGCAGGCCCCGGTGCGCGAGAAAATCGGACGACAGGGGAACCCGCACGTGTGCCATGGCGCGGGCCTGCGCCTGCTTGCGCCGGCGATTCCTTTTCTCGACAAAGGGATTGCCGTGACGGCGCGGCGCACGTCGGGGCGTCGCCGGGAGAACCGGCTCTGGGCGTGAGGAAGGGCGCCCTCTCATGACGAATCGCTTTCTAGTTTCCCTCGGGCAGGGGTGCGCGTTCCACGTCGAGGGCAAACGCCGTCACCCCGTTGCGTTTGACTAGATCGACCAAATCCATCACCCGGCCGTAGAGCACGCCTTTGTCGCCCGCGATCACCGCCTGCAGTTTCGGGTTGGCGTCGTGCTCGCGCTTTACGTGGCGGGCCACCTCGTCCAGGTTGCTTTCCTTCCCGTTGAGCAGGAGCCTGCCGTCCTTAGTGCACACCAGGTTGACGGTGGATTCCACGTGCGCACCAGCGGAGGCGGCTTTGGGCAGGTTCACCACCATACTGGCGCGCACGATGGCGGCCGAGGTCAGCATAAAGATGATGAGCAGCACCAGCACGATGTCCACGAAGGGAACGATGTTGATGCTAGCGAGCGGCCCCTCGTCCTCGCCGTTGCCATTGGAGAGCGATCCAGCCATGGCGGCTCGCTACTCGCTCTTCTCGCCACCCGCGGCCTTCAGCTCGGCCAGCAGGATACGCGACAGCGCCTCGGTGTTGGTCACCGCGTCCTTCACCATGCCCTTGAACACGTTGTAGGCCACCACCGCGGGAATGGCGACCAGCAAGCCGATGGCGGTGGCCACCAGGGCCTCGGCGATCCCGGCCATCACGCCGGTGCTGGCAGCGGCTATGTCCTTGGACAGATCCTTGAAGGCGCGCACGATACCCAGCACGGTGCCGAACAGGCCGATGTAGGGCGAGTTGGACGCCAGGGTCGCCAGGATGGGCAAGCGTCGCTCGTAGAAACTCTTCTCGCGCGCCATCGCCCCGCTGAGAAGGTCCTCGACCGATTCCGGACCCTTGGCGTAGCCGCGCAGCCCGGCCAGTACCACGTTGGTTTCCAGGCTGTTGGTCTTGGCCAAAAGCTTGGCCGCGGCCTCGAAGTCGCCCTTATCCAAGTGTTTGACGAATTCTTCGCGCAAAGAATCGAAATCGACCTTGCGCCGCCGGTAGAAAATCCAGCGTTCCACCATGACCGCCACCGAAAGCAGCGACAGGCCGAGCAGGAGCCAGAGCACCCACTCGGAGCGAAAGACCGGCAAGGATAGGAGATTCTGGACGAGTCCTTCGGGGGAGGGGGTCATGACGACCTCAAGTAACACCGCATGGGCAGGTTTTTGTCACCCAGCGGGCGATGACGCAAGAGCAATCTCGCTGCGCTGCTCCCTCGGTGACGGGATGGTGACGATCCGCCTGTTGACGGCGCGGCATAGCGCACGTAGCGTTCGCCGACTATGTCCCCTCACGTGTTTGTTTTCATGCGGAGCTTGCCGAGACGTCGTGTTCTTCCCGCCGTGCTCCTTTTTTTTGCGAGCACGCTCGCCAGCGTGGCGCGCGCGGAGCCGGAAAGCCTGATCGCCGGCAGGCTGCCCAGCCATAGCCAGGGCGTGAAGAACGTCGGCCGCCTGACCGACGGCGTGTACGGCAACGAGGGCGACGAATGGCTTACCGACGTGACCGCGCGCTTTTCCTCGGCGCGATCCTTTGTGGAATACGACCTGGGGGCAGAACGCCAGATTCGCTGTGCCCTGGTGCAAGCTGACAACAACGATGTGTACATCCTTTCCGCCTCGCAGGATGGCGAGAACTGGCAGTCCCTGTGGCGAGTGGGGGCCGAGTCGGGAGCAGGCATGCGCCTGCGCAATCACAAACTGGACACGAGCGCGCGCTACGTGCGGCTTTCTGCCACGGGTGGCGATGCCCTGTACAGTGTGAGCGAAATCGCCCTGTACGCCGAGTGCCCGTCCGTCTGGCCGCCGTCCGAGCTGGTGCGCACCCGCGGGGTTGCGGTGGCCGACACGGTCAATACCAAGGTGGTCATCTTCGGGATCTTCGTCGCGTTCTTCCTGTTGGTCCATCGCCGCAAGGCAGCCCGCATTCACTACGTGCTGATCGCGCCGGCGGTTGCGGCAGGCTGGATGCTGGCGGTCGAGCTGGCGCATCTTTACCCGTTTTTCGACGAAGAGCCGTCCTTGCGCGCGTTGCTCGCCGCACTGGTGGCTTTGCTGGCGCTGAAAGAGGCTTTCTTCAGCGAGGCCGCGGCGCCGCATCGGAGGGTGGTTTTCGGCACCTTGGCCTTCTGTGCGGTCACCGCCTTTTTCACCTACTATCACTTCGGAGCTCCGCAGTTTTTCGACGAGACCACCGGCCGGCGCACCTTCGTGCACACCTGGGCCATGCGCAACGACTTCCCGACGGCGAAATACTTTCGCGAGTTGCGCTTCGACGGGCTGTATGTGGCCAGCCTGGCTGCCTACGCGGACGACACGCCCAGCTTCACCCCGGAAAAGCTGGCCAAGGTGCGCCTGCGCGATCTGCGCGACAACCAGATGCGCATGGGCAGCGAGCTAGCGGACGAGATGTCCAGGGTGCGTTCGCGCTTTTCTGCCGAGCGATGGCAGGAGTTCAAGCGCGACATGAAGTATTTTTCCGACACCATGGGCGAGGCGGACTTCGTGGCCAGCATGCAGGAACACGGAGGTGACGCCACGCCGGCTTGGATCCTGCCCGCCTACCTGCTCTTCAGCCACCTGCCCGCCAGCCCAGCGACCTTGACCGTGACCGGGCTCATCGATCCGCTGCTGATTCTGCTCATGTTCTTCGTCGTGGCCCGCAACTTCGGACTGCGCGTGATGCTGTACCTGGTGGTGCTGTGGGGGACGAGCGACTTTTCCAACTTCGGTACCAACCTGATGGGGGCGACGCTGCGCCAGGATTGGCTGGTGGCTCTCGGGTTGGGCGCCTGCGCACTGAAATCGGGGCGCCCGTTCTTGGGCGGCGTTCTATGCGCCTATGCCGGATTGGTCCGCCTGTTTCCCGGCCAGGCGGTCCTGTTCTTGGCGGTGCCCATCTTGTGGTTTGTCGTCGACATCTGGCGCGAACACCGGCGCATTCCCCGTTTCGCGGAGATTCGCGCTGCCCATCGTCCCGCACTGCGCGGCCTGGCGGGCGCGGTTGCGTGCATGATTGGCTTCCTGCTTCTCACTTCAGCCGTGTTCGGCGTGGGGGACAACTGGGGCGCGTGGCAGCAGAAGAGCGAGGTTCACGAGAGCGGCCCCAGCGTAAACCTCCTGGGATTGCACAACGTCATTGCTTTCCGCGGCGATCTTTCTGCCCCCAGTCTTGCGCAAAGAAATACACCCGATCTTTGGTCCGATTGGGCACGTTTGCAGAATGCGACCTTCTCGGCCCGGCAGCCGCTTTATTACCTGGCCTTCCTGCTTGCGCTCGGACTGGCCTTGATTGCATGCCGGGCGCGCAATTTGCAGCAAGTTTTTCTCATTGGCCTGTTGCTGGTCCCTTTCTATTCCTATTTACCCAATAACTACTTCCATTTCGTGTTTCTCTTGCCCCTGGCAGTGGCCGTTGCTGGAGTCCAGACTGAACGCGACCGCAACTTCGCCCTGGTCGTAGTCGTGCTTGCCCTCGTGGCCGTGGGCCAGGCATTCACTTTGGCCGAGGCATGGAATGATCTGCGCTACACCGACCAGAGCTATCTGCTCGTCATTGCATCCGCAATCATCCTGATCAAATTGGCGCGCGAATCATGGCGTGCAGCGCCACTGTGGAAGAAGGAAGCGGCGGCCGAAGCTAAGGGTTAGACGGTCTTCATCGAACCACGGCATCGGGCTTGCCACGCAGCTCTTCCACTATCTTGTCCGATCTTTCTGCTTTGCCGAGAGCGCCAAAGACATCCTTCCAGCGCGATCGCGCCGCCTTCTTGCGAACCATCAGGCCGCCGGTCACGACTTCCATCTCCAGTTCGGTTCCGGGCTTCAATGCCAGGCGGTCACGAATGACTTTCGGCACCGAAATCTGGCCTTGCTCAGACACAACGGTCTTCATTCCTTAAGCATATCCCTTCAGGCTGGCGCATCAAGCTGCCAAGTTGCGCAGGTGTCGCCGCCCGCGGCGGGGTCAGCCATCAGCCAGGATTGCGTCAAAGAAACACATGCGAAGCGAAGCAACTGAAAGCGGTTTGACGCAAATTGGCCTGAGGTCTACGATAGTGATTTCTGATCCTCTGCAGCTATGACGTAGCGGCACCATCGAGAGCTTCGCGCGTGACTACATGGAAACCCATTCTGGCGAGCAGGGACACCCTTTCTGAGTTCCCAGCGCGGAAGAAAATCGGCCTTGTCGCCTGAACTTCGCATGGATGCGCTGGTGGGCAGCGTGCTCGAAGGCGCGTACCGCATCACACGTCTAGTCGGCGAAGGTGGCATGGGCGCGGTGTACGAGGCAGTGCAGCTTCGCCTCAACAAGCGCGTGGCGGTCAAGCTGATGGCGCGCGACCTGGCCGCTAACCACGAAGCCCTGGCGCGCTTCCATCGCGAGGCCGAGATCACCTCACACCTCGGCCACCCGCATCTGGTGAACGTCATCGATTTCGGTCAGGCAGAATCCGGCGAGCCGTATCTCGTGATGGAGTATCTCGAAGGCGAGGATCTTGACCACCGCCTGCGTCGCACTGGTCGCATGCCGATCGAGACGGTCACCCACGTGGTCAAGCAGGTCGCCTCGGCGTTGGGTGCTGCCCGCTGGGTTTGCTAGCGCCTCTGCCAGGACTGGGTCGTCGTCGTCGCTGGTGGCGCCCAAAATTCGCTCCGGGTTGGAGAAGTTGCCCCGCTGGCGAAACCTTCCCAAGGTGGCGCTTGGTTCGGACTGTCCACTGGTCTATAGTCGCGCCACTTCGGAGTCGTCATACGTCACCTCGGCACGCAGGAGAACCTATCATCATGAAGACCATACAAGCCTTGAACCGGTTCGGCGTCGTTGCAGCTCTCGCCTTGGTATCTGCTTTGATGTTTGGCGGATGCAGCAGTAGCGAGAACCGAGGAACGGATAGCTCAGCCGCCGGTGCTGGGGGACTTGGCAAGGTGGATGCTGGAACTGGTGGAACGGGTGGAGCCAAAGCGGATGCGAGCGTCTCCGATAGCTATTCGCCGCCGGATGTCGCCACTGCGTCCGATGGGCCAACCGCTCCCGACAGCCAACCGCAGCTCGATGCTCAGGTGGTGCCCGATGCCCCCGTCCTCGACGGAAAGGGTGACACGGGCGTAGCACCTGATCTGGAGGCTGGTGTCATTGATACAAAGAGCACAACGTCGGGCGACGGACCTATCGATGTGGGCACTACTCAGGCTGGTTTTGATGGCGCCGTGGATGGCGGAAACAAGGGCTCGGCGGATTCGGGGACCGACGGCATGGTCGCTACGGTGGCGGCGATCTGTGATGGCGGGGCGTGCACCATCAATTTTGTTTCGGGGTCCGATTGGGCTTCTTACAGCGACGATCCCGTCAGCAATCCGAATGCTGTCGCGATCGGTCCCGCGCAACCGGTTTGCTTGAATGACGGATTGCCAGCCAACTGCCCGGTCGGCGCTCTGAGCTATGGTATATATGGGAGCGGATGGGAGGCCAGCCTGGCGTCGATACCCGGCGCGCTCTGGATTTGGGGCGCCGGGATCTCGATGAGCGATCAGGCCGCTTTGGTCCGTTTCTATTTCACCCGCACCGTTACCCTAGGCACCAACCCCAGCGGCACCTTGGGCATCGCCGCGGACGACTACGCCGAGGTCTACGTCAATGGGACGTCGGTCGGCTCGATAGGAAGCGTGACCGATTCCCCCACGGCGGCAGCCGCTCAGTCGAAATTGACGTCTTTCGATCTGACGGCGGCGCTCAAGCCGGGCTCCAACACGATCACCATCGCGGCTCAGAACGGACCTGCCTCCTTCGCTCCTGGGTGCACCTCCAGCGCTTGCGGCTATGCTCAAAATCCGGCCGGGACAGTCTTCGGCGGTTCGCTGAGCTACCAATGAACCGCCCCCGTGCTGTCCACAGGCGAGGAGCCGTCGAGACGACCGCCAAGGTGCCCGCGAAAAGGCCACGCCACTCATCGCAAGGCTGGTGATCGCGCTCAGCCTTCGCGGGTTGGCGAAGAAAGCTCGCCGGCGGCTGACAAACCGGAAGCCAGGGCAGGGAGGATGCCTTTTTGGCTGTAGATCGGCCGGACCAGCGCCCGCAGTTGGGGCAACTGCAGCGCAAACAGGCCCGCGCCGACCAGACACACAACCCCGCCGACCGTTAGGGTGGCTGGTGCGCCGATGCGGGTCGACAACGTTCCTGCCAACAAGCTGCCAAGAGGTGCCATGCCTGCGAAGGCCATTGCGTACAGGCTCATGAGCCGGCCGCGCTTGTCCTCTTCGGCGATGGTCTGCAGGATGGTATTGGAGGACGCCATGTTGACCATCATCCCGAATCCGGCAATGGCGATGAGCGGCAAGGAGAGCAACATGTGTTTGGAGAACGAGAATCCTATCAAACCCACGCCGAAACAGGCCGCAGCAAGTGGAATTCTTTTCCCCAATCCCACGACCGAGTTGCGCGCTGCCAAGTAAATCGTCCCAGTCAGTGCTCCGACGCCAGCGCAGGCCATCAAGATTCCGAGTGTCTGTGCCCCGCCACGAAGTACATCTTTGGCGAAAATTGGCATCAGCAAGGTGTAGGGCATGCCCACCAAGCTGACTAGGGCCAGCAGCAGCAGGATATTCCGGATAGGCAAAAAGCCAAATGCGTAGCGCACGCCTACCTGCAGGTCCTTCAACAGAGCCTTTTGCGAGGCCTGCGCCCGCGGAGCAACCAGGCGCATGGAAAGCAGAGCCCAAATAACCGCAATATAGCTAATACCATTGAGGAGGAAGCACATGCCTTCCCCAACCAATGAGATGAGGACTCCGGCGATGGTTGGGCCAATCAGGCGCGAGACATTGAAGACGGACGAGTTCAGGGCAATGGCATTGGGAAGATCCTCCTTGCGGTCAACCATCTCCAGGGTAAAGGCTTGCCGGGTGGGCATGTCGAAGGAGTTCACTGTGCCGGAAAAGACCGCCAGGACCATTATGTGCCAAACCTGGATAAGCCCGGTTAGCGTCAGGCAGGCCAGCGCCAAGGCCTGGAACATGGCCAGACTTTGCGTCATCACCAACACACGTCGGCGCTGCCAACGGTCAGAGAGCACGCCGGCAAGCGGCGTGAGCACGAGCATGGGGAGCTGGCCGGCGAACCCCACCATACCCAAGAGAAAAGGCGAATGAGTGATGCGGTAGACCAGCCAGCCCAGGGCGATGGTTTGCATCCAGGTTCCGATCAGGGACACGCCCTGGCCAAAGAAGAACAACCGATAATTGCGGTTGTCCAACGCGCGAAAGACTTGCCTTAGACCCGTGGTCTTGCGGGAAGGTGTTGGTGATGACACGAGCAGGGGCTCACAGCTTTCGCGGCGCAGGCAGCATACCAGGGAGAATACGCGGCCACAAACTGCTGGTGCGGTTTGACCGGTCGCAGAACATCACTTGCGCCGAGGCGTCTCAGGCCCGATCCTGGGGCCATGCAGATTCCCATAGTTCGGCTGGCGCTCGGCGATGCCGAGGTCGAAGCGACCGGTCGGGTAATCCGTTCGGGCTGGATCGCCCAGGGCCCGGAAGTGGCGGCCTTCGAGCGCGAGTTCGCGGCCGCGGTGGGCGCGCCCTGCGCGGTGGCGGTGTCGAGCTGCACGGTGGCACTGGAGCTTTGCCTGCGCGTGGCAGGCGTGCGACCCGGCGACGACGTGGCCACCGTCAGCCACAGCTTCATCGCCACCGCCAATGCGGTGGTGGCGGTGGGTGCGCGACCCATCTTCGTCGATGTCCAGGCCGACACCTACAACATGGACCCGGCCGCGCTCGCACGCGCCATCACCCCGCGCACGCGGGCCATTTTGTGCGTGCACCAGATGGGCTTCCCCTGCGATTTGCCCGCCGTCTTGGCCATCGCTCGGCCGCGCGGCCTGCCGGTCATCGAAGACGCCGCCTGCGCCATCGGCAGCGAGATCCGCATCGACGGCGACTGGCAGCGCATCGGCCGGCCCCACGGCCTGATGGCCTGCTTCTCTTTTCATCCGCGCAAGCTGATCACCACCGGCGACGGCGGCATGATCACCGCGTCCGATCCGTCGCTGGCTGAACACCTGCGCTTGCTGCGCCAGCATGCCATGTTGGTGCCCAGCACGGCTCGCCACGACAGCCGCCAGGTGACTTTGGAAACCTTTTCCGAGCCGGCCTTCAATTTTCGCATGACCGATTTGCAGGCCGCGGTGGGCCGGCCGCAATTGGCGCGTCTGCCCGCCATCATCGCCGAGCGCCGCGCCCTCGCCGCTCGTTACGCCAAGGCACTGGCCGACCACCCGCTGCTGGCGCCGCCGAGCGAGCCACCCTGGGCCCGCGGCAACTGGCAGAGCTATCCCATGACCCTGCGACCGGGCGGGGGCATGTCGCAGATCGAGATCATGCAGTTCCTGCTCGACCGGGGCGTGGCCAGCCGGCGCGGCATCGGCAACGCCCACGCCGAGCCTGCCTACGTCAAGGCGGCCTGGTCCTGCGGTCCGCAAGACTGCGATCCTGCGGCCCACGCCGCCGGCCGTTGCCTGCGCCTGCCCGTCTCGGAGCGCGCCCGCGACAACACCATCCTTTTGCCCCTGTTCCACGGCATGTCACCCGCGGAACAGGATCACGTTGTGGCCAGCCTGCGTGCCTTGCCGGGGTGACTGAGATTCGGAGCAGCGATCCGGGACGTCCGGCAGGTGCTCCAGCGCAGGCGGAACCCGGCCCGTGTGCGCCGGTTCATCGTCAAGAAGGCGCGGATTCCTCCATCCAGGTTCCCGCCAGCAGGACAGCGTCCCGTATCTTGTAGCGCCCGAGCAAGTGTGAGGGCGAACCGAACAGGTTGGGCAACTGCACGTCGAACGAGCTGTGCTCAGGATCGAAACGCACTAGCAAATCTCGGAATTCGAGAAATCGGTGCGTGGTCGGGAAGAGGCACTTGTAGGCACTCCCTTTGGCGCAGAAGAAGAGCCGGTCCCAGCGGATGCCGTCGCCCTGCCGGGTGGCTAGCCATTCGCACTCGTTCGCGGTGCAGATTACCCCGGCCAACTCCGCGGACAGCGACGCGATCGGCTCACTGTCCAGGCCAAGGCCCCGGATGGCGCACGAGCCGCTCTCGGGTTGGGTTCGGGCGACTGCAGCAGCGCAGAAGCCCTGACAGTGGGTGATCGAGCCGACGTAACCAGAAGGCCACACGGGATCACGGAAGCGGCCCATAGGAATCGCCACGCGGGGTCCGCCCAGCCGGGCCAATGCCTCACGCGCGCAGCGCCGGCCCAGCGCGAATTCGCGCAGGCGAGCAGGCGTTGCGCGCGACATGGCCTGCAATTCTTCGGGGAAAAGGTCCAAACCTTCGGCCGCGTCGCGACGAGCAACCAGAATCACACCCTCCGGGAATAGGTGCTCATGGGTTTCCTCAACCATCGGCTTCAGTGACGCAGCAACCACGAGTAGCCAAACAAGCAGAATCGGGGCCAGGATCGCGAGGGTTGTGCCGGACGCGAAAATTGCGCATTCTCAGGGAATCTGTTGCACGACTGGTGGTCGCCGACATCTGCTGCAAGCCAACCCATGCTCAAACAACTCATCGCCAGACTAATGGTCAACCGGAGCAAGAGCCGTCAGTATCCGGTGGAGTATCTCGAACAGAAACACGTGAAGCTCGACGAGCCCTTTCCCAACGACAGCTCCTATTTCTATGGCAGCGACCAAGCCGGGAACGCCTTCATCACGCGCATGGCTTTCCGTGGCCCGAACCGTCCCCACGAGTATTGGTTCGATTTTCGTGTTCCCGGAGTGGGGATTTTCGGCATCAAGGATGACCCCGGCCCTGACGGCGAGGGCTTCCAGATGGGTGCGTTGCAATGGGTTCCCGTGGAAGTCGGAAAGAAGTGGCGGGTGACCTACCAGGGTCCGGTCAAGGATGCACAAGGCCAGTCTCACCCTTGCAAGGCGGACCTGCTTTTCACTGGGGAGCATCCGGTTTACGACTACGCGAGAAGCTCGGACCGGAATCTGATCGCCAAGGCCATCGCCTCGGAAAAGTGGAGCAAGCAGTTCTTCCACGCCATGAAGGACAC
>PMJO01000319.1 GCA_003158455.1 Myxococcales bacterium
GAACCCTTTGAGGGTTCCCATTACTACTGGTGACAGTACTGGCACATCGCCGTACCGTAGATCTCTGCCTTGCTGTGCTTCTGCAGCCACTGCATCGGGTGTGGATTGCCGCCTATGCCCCCCACCTTGTGACAGCCAACGCAGTTCGAGTTTGGCCCTTGATCGTGGCACGAGGCACAGTTCACGATGTCGCGCCGAGCGGACACCGCGTGTGAGGTCGGGCCCGGATAGGCCCAGCCAGCCGGGTGCGGGCTGCGCGGGTTCTTTCCGCCGGGTCCGACGTTCTCCTGATTGTGGCAAGCCGTGCAGAAGCTGGTGCCGTGGCAACGCTGGCACAAAACCGGGTCGGAGCGCGCTTCAATGCTATGGCGGGTCAGGTAGTCACCGCGGTGGATGAAGTCGCTGGTCACATTTTCGCTGAACTTGAGTTCCACCCGCACGGGTGCGGTCTGGGCGTGACAGTCGGCACAGAAGCTCTGGTCGTGGCACTGCACGCACGTATCAGCGGTCGCATGCGCGTCCCTGCCGTGCTGCCGGACGTAGTCGCCGGAATGTGAGAACTCGGCCACCGGCTTGAGAGGGAATCTCTTGAGATCAACGTGGCACTTGCCACATCGGCCTTCATCGAAGTCGACCCGGTGGTCGTGACACTTGGTGCAGGACTTCATGGTCGGCGGCGTCGGTCCGGGCCGGGCGTACTCCGACAGCTTCACGTGGCAAGCCGTGCAATCATCGTTGACCAGCTTGAGGTGGGCCTTGTGTGAAATGATGACGTTGTGGGCTTGCGGCGGGTAGGTCCCGGGGTGGGCCGGATCGGTGTGGCAGTAGCCGCACTCTTTCTGGTCTTTCTTGTCGCCGTGACACTCCAGACACTTGGCCTCGGGCGGCCGCAAATGGTCCGTCACGGTAGCAGCTTCGGGCACGTCTTCGTGGCACATCACGCACGGCAAATCCTTGTGGGCCGCATGCGACTGCCTAATCTCCTCGCCAGGCTGCTTGGCCCTTCTCGTGCCCAGCATGGTCGCGCAAGCCGCGATACCCAGGGCCGCCAGTGCAACCCATGACCTGCGATAGCTTAGCCCATACCTCACGGCGTGACCTCTTTCACCACCCGGCCTCCGTCATAGATGACCTTCAGCAAGCCCTCGATCTGGTGTGTGGCATAGGGGGTCACGTTGTCCATTCCGGTTAGAACCGCGCGCCAGGCCGGCGCCACGTCATACACCAAACTGCCGGATCCGAAGAAGGAGCGATCGTAGCCGTTGATCGCCTGGTCCAGTCCGTAGACATCGAAATCGACCACCACGCGAATCCTGCTCGTTACGGTTTGCCAGCCAAAAGCTCGACCCATCAGATAGCCGCCGCCCGGGATCTTGAGCCGCCGACTCTCGACCCCGACGCGCGTGCCACCGCCGCCGCCAAAACGCAAAGTGGCCTTACCGCCCGTGTTCCAACCCCATCCACTGGAGTCGTGGACTTCATGAAAATCGCCTTGCACGTCCAGATGCCGAAGCGACGGCCGCAGCGAAACGAAGCCGCCGAACTCGTCACGCGTCTCCTGCGCGAAGACCGCGAAGAGCGAATAGCGCGGCAAGAAAAGGTCCGGCGCCGTGCGCCGGTATTCCGCGGTCACGTCGACGTAACGACAGGGCCGCCAGTTAGCCGCCGCATCGGCCTCGGCCATTCTGGTCTCAGCAAGGCTCCAGCGCAGAAGTCCACTCAAAGCGAGCGAATCCAGCAAGCGATAGCGGGCGTCGACCCCTGCATCCCGCCGGAGCACATGCCGTCCCGCCCCCAGAATCTCCAAAATCGATACGCCCACCTCTGACTCGTACGAGCGACTCCAGAACACCCTCGCCCCGCTGGTGAACTCGCCCCGGCTGTAGCCAAAACGCGGGGTCACGGGAACCCCGACAAATCCTGACAGGCCGAAACCCGCCCCCACCCGCAGTGTGGGGGCAAGACCGTCGAGTTGCAGGTTGGCCGCGGTCCCCGAAAACACGAACTGTCGGCCCAGCCGCAAAGTTATGCGCCGGTTCCAGGTCGCGCCCTGCAGGTAGGCAACGTCAACGTCGCCGAGAGCGCTCTTGCCATCGCGCGGATCGCCCGCCACAGCCTCACCCCAGCCGGAAACCAAGATCTGCGTGTCGTCGAGCAGCGGGTTGTTGATCTCCGCGGCCCGCAGGGAAACCAATTCGAGGAAGGGCACCACGGTATGCACGGTGCCGTCGCGCGGATCGCGCTGGCCCGAGACGATGGTGGTCGAGCTGGCGGTAACGGTTTCGGCGCGGGCTGTACCCCCGCCGAGCCCAACCAGGCAGGCGACAACCGCCCGTGCTCCGATCCGGCTAGTCGCCATCGAAGACTCCGTTCATGTGGGTCGTGGTCAGGACTCCGGCCACGCTGGTGAAGATGATGTTCCCCGAGGCATCGATGGTCTTCGCGTGGCAGTCGACGCACCCGGTTCGAGTGACCCCGGTCGGGTGTCCGCTGAACTGCGGCGGAGTGCCATGACAGGTGATCCCACACTCGCCACTGTCGGGCGCGACCCAGTTGGGCGTTTGCAGGAGGCCCGGAGTCAGGTCCGTGTTGAGTGGTTCACCGCCGCCATGACAGTACGCACCTGTGCAAGTGGTTGAGCTGGGATTCCAGTTGGGCGACGCGCTTTGCGCCCGCGCCAAGGTTCCTGAGCCGGCCAGGTTGGGGAAGACCGTGGCCGCCGCGACTATACCGGGCGCATGACCTGGGCCGAAATGGCCGGGACTGCTGGCGTTGGCGGGGACTTGGTGGCACTCCGAGCACTGAATTGGGCCGCGGATATCGAGGACGGGCGTGGTCACGTGCCGCAGGTGCTGGCCAACCCCAACCATCGACGAATCGGAATTTCCCTCCAAATCGGGTGGCGGCGCCGGTGAGCTGACGGAGCCGTGGCAGGTGTTGCAGGGCGTGTTCGGATCGGCGAAATCGACCGTGCCGTTGAGGTGCAAGGTTGGGTTGATGAGATTGGCTTGCGCATCGACGACGTTGTGATGGCAGTTCGAGCAGTGGGTCCCGCCCGCGCGGTTGGGCGGAAGCCCGTGACAAAATGTACAGTTTTGGCTCGCGGGTCGAGGCGCCGCATCCCAGTTCGGGCTGCCAGTCACCCCCGCCGAATCGCCGTAGGTGGCGCCGTGGCAGTAGACGTTGCTGCAGGTTCTCTGGGTCGGATCCCAGCGCGGCGGCCCGGCGCGCGTGCCATCGGCCGGCGTGAGCGCGGCTAGGCCGCTGAGCGAGACCTGGGCAGGACCGGTGCGCAACGACCCGTCGGGCGCAAAGGCATGATCCTGCGCGCTCTGGTGATCCGGATGGCAAGTCGAACAGGCGAACTGCTTGGCCAGCGGGCCGCCATCGACGTGGATCTGGTGCTTGCCCGAGGGTGGCGTGGAGCCGTGGCATGCCGCGCAGGCCGGCGTGCCATCGGAATTCATCACGCCTGGCTGCACCCCGCCCGCGCCCTGGTGGCACGTCAAACATGACACCTGGGCCGCCCCGCCCGAGAAGTCCTGGCCGTGGCATTTCTGGCAGACACCGAAGTTGAAGCCGGACTTCAGCACAATCGTGCCGTGGAAGTCGGGTTGCCTGGGATCCAGAACCCCAGCCGTGTGCACCGAGGTCGCCTCGCGCAAAAAGGCAGCCCGACAGTCGACCACCCAAGTCCTCACTGGGGCGTAGACATCGGACATGCCCACATGCGGGCCCTCTGCTGTCGCCGGATCAAGCACAGATAGGAGCGTGGAATTTGGATCTCCCGCGATCACGTCGGGCGGCGTCCCCATACCGAGCGCTAAGTCATACGTCCCTAGCACGCGGCTATACGTCGTCGTGTCGTAGCCGCCCTGGGCCTGGCCCCCGTCGCCAGACGAGTGGCACTGGCTGCATCTCGCTTGGAAGAGAGGCCCTATGTTGTTCTGCCAGTCGGGGCAGGCACGAGGGTCATTGACCAGCGGCCGATCCTTCGTACATCCAAGCAGAGAGACAGCTATGGCCACCAGTGCGGCAAGGTTGTGTTTCATCACATGGACCCACGGAAAAGGCTGTCGCGTAGACGAGTGCGCATCGCCGTCCTGACGCTGTGGCGCATATTTCTTCCTAGTATATCCCAGTTCTCCGATAGGGAAACTGACCACATGTGGACTGCAAGCCTTGACTCCGTATCGCAACGAGCCAAACAGCCACTTGCGAATCGTTCCAGCCGGCATTCGAGAATTGGATTCACGCCGGCCGTCGCCTGCGCCAATTTCTGTGTCTTGCGTGCAGATGAATTCCGAGTTGCCCTCCTGACTCCGCCCGTCTAGCCTTCGCAACCCCCAACCGAGAGCGTCCCCTGAGATTCAAGCTGATCATCTTCGACTTCGACGGCACGCTCGCCGACAGCCTCGGCTGGTTCATCGGCATTTCCGACCGTCTGGCCGACGAGTTCGGGTTCGACCGCATCGACAAGCACCAGGTCGCCATCCTTAGGCGGCACGATGTTGCCACGCTGCTGCGACTGCACCACGTGCCCCTGTGGAAGGTACCCTTCATCGCGGCTCGCTTTCGCAGGTTGATGGCCCAGCAGATCCACATGATCACTCCCTTTCCTGGCGTTGCCGACCTGCTCGACCAACTGGCGCAGGCGGGCTCGACGCTAGCCATAGTGACGTCCAACTCCTGCGCCAATGTTCGCCGTGTCCTGGGCAGGAAAAGCGCGCGACTTCTGGCCGCCTGCGAGGGGGGCGTGTCCGTCTTTGGCAAGCGCACAAAGCTACGCAAGGTTCTGCGCGCAAGTGGCATTCACCCTGCCCAGGCCATCTTCATCGGGGACGAAATTCGCGACATCGAGGCCGCCCGCCACGCAGGCATCGCGAGCGGCGCAGTGGCTTGGGGCTTCACCGACCAGGATGTTCTGAAAGCCCATTCGCCGGACTTCCTGTTCGCGAGTCTAGGCGAAATGCTCGCGACGCTGATGGGCTAGTAGTGTCCGACGGACACGGATGATCGAAAACGGATCCATCAACCCTGACTCACTGAAAAAGAGACAGGTCGATGGAATTCGCCATCAAGGTGTATCCTGCTTGGTTCGGATGAACATGGTCACATGTAAGGTCTGATCTGAAGCTGTCCGGGTCATTGGGATCACGAACGACTGGTTCGAAATCGATGACTCCATCATAGCCAGTCGTCCCGCCCCTAATCCATGCATTCACAGTGGCTCGAGTTGCCTCGTTAGAGGGAGTATCCTTCACCGAAGACTTGATCGGAAGCAGTGGTACTCCAAATATCTTGACTCCGGCGGAATGGGCCTGAGAGATCGCCGATTGATATGCAGAAATCAGACCGGAGGCAGAGATGGAATTGTATGAAATATCATTGATTCCCATCGAGACTATGACAAACCTGATTCCAGGTAATGCCAATAGACTTGGTAGACGCGAGAGACCGCTAGGCCCGGCGCAATTGACATTCGGCGAGGGGCAAGTAGAGACAAATCGTCCTGAGCCGACACCGGCATTCGCGATGCCGACCTTCGCCCCGCTAGGGAGGGAAGGCAAGCGATTGGAAAGCAAATCCGGCCAATCCCCGTTTGCATTCAAATCAGAGCACGCACCCTCCACAATGGAATCGCCATCAACCGCAATTTCA
>PMJO01000282.1 GCA_003158455.1 Myxococcales bacterium
GTGGTACATGCCCGCGCGGTGCAGATGTCTTACGTAGTCGTGGCTCCAAGGGTTCGCGTTGTAGACGTCGCGGTATGACCGGCGGAAATCGCCAAAGGTTTGCGTCCAGTCTTTGCGCTTCCACAACTCGAAGGCGTAGTTGACGGCATGCCCGGTCTCGTGGCGCAGATACATCAATACTTCTTCACGCGTGTACTCGAACAGGTGGTCGTTGACCATCTGCCAGAGGACGGAGTTGGCGAGGTACCAGGGGATGTTGATGCTGATGGCGCGATCTGTGGTCCAGAAGTCGTCGTCGCCCAGGTAGTACTGCGGGACGAAGGTTATCCCCCTGCCACGCAGTTCTGCGCCGACCTGGGCCAGACATTCGGCCAGCACTTCCTGCGGCTCAAGCTGCAGATCGCAAATGCGGGTGGAGAGCAGCTTCTGCAGCCCGACCTCGCGTTCAACCGGATCGTCGATTGCCAGTCGAGCGACGCTGCGCTTCATCTTTAGTGCCGGGAGCGCCATTGATAGACAAGATTTACCACGGCGGCGTCGAACCAACGGCGGAAATGAACCGATACTCGATGTGTCATTGCTTCCATTATTCTGCGTTGCAGAAAACGCGCATCTAATCGAAAAGACAGAGCTATTCTGTTACAGCAATAACGCGCAGACCAATAATGCGAGGAGCCTCTAGCGCGGTTGGCCCTTCACATTTCGAATTGCTGGTATCTTGCAGTCCATGCCAGAGGTGGCCAGAAGCTGGTCTCGCGCAGGCCTGGTCCTGACACTCTACCTCGCACTGGCCTCGGCCGGCGTGGCTTGGTCGACCTCACGTGGCGACGGCAGCACATGGCGTCTGGCGGGGCGCGAAGACAGCCAGACCCTGCTCGGGGCCATCGCGGGAGTCCTGATCGGGCTTGGTTACGTGTTCGCGTCGCGGCTTGCAGTGCACCGGTTTGAATGGGCGCGCGCGCTTCATCGCGACATGCGCGCCATGCTCGGACCGCTGCCAGACGCCGAGGTTGTGGTGTTGGCCGTGGCATCGGCCCTGGGCGAGGAGATTTTTTTCCGGGGAGCCCTGTTGCCCGCCGTCGGCCTTTTCGGGTCGAGCCTGATATTCGCCCTGCTTCACGTGGGACCGAAGCTCCGCTTCCTACCGTGGACTATTTCCACATTCGTTGCAGGCTTGGTGTTCGGGCAACTCTTCATCTGGTCGGGCGATCTCACCGGGCCGGTGGTGGCGCATTTCACCGTGAACTTTCTCAATCTGCGTTTCCTTTCTGCACACGAGATGCGATGAGCGGTAGTCACCTGCAACGGCTCATCGTTGGATGGGTACTCGTCGCCTGGGCAACCCAGGCGCGTGCGGCTGACGAATTCTCGGGCGCGGACAACCTGCGCGCGATCTACTCGGCCGAGTTTCGTTTCACCAGGCAAGGCTTCCCTGTGGTGCCGGTGGCCATCGCCGAGGGACTCGCGCGGGTGACCATCAGCGCTGGTTCGTCGGGCGGCTTGCGCCTCTTTCCCGAGGGAGAGAGTGGGCCCGAGGTGCGGGGCGAGGATTCTTGGCAAGTTCGCGCATCAGCGACGGCGCCGGCCAAGCTCCACCATTGGGCAGTGGTGTGGCGTGGAAAACCGGGACAAGGCAGCGAAGCCGACGCGCAGATCAAGCGGTGGAAGGACCTCGGGGAAAACCCACGCCGGTTTGAGCAGGGCACGGTGTTTGGCGTGGGCGGCGAGGTGCTCGACCGGCGCGAGGTCCTGGTGGGGGTGGGTCCATTTGGCAAGCCGGAGGAGGCCGAGCATGCCTTCGAGGGGTTGGCCCGCAAAGCCACCCTGGCAAGCCCCGGCGTGTTCACCGAGTTGGTCGATCGTCCGCGCGGGCAATTGGAGGCGGTCGGCCGCAAGACCGGGATGAATGTGCGCAACGAAGGCGTACTGTGGTTCGTGGCGGGCGGGGACAGCCCGCTGCAGGTAGAGGCCGAGGGCACGGCGGGAAGGACCCCGAGCAAGGTGTCGGGCGCCTACTTTGGTAAGCTGTACGTCACCTTGGACCGCAATGGCAGTCTGGCTGTGGTCAATGCCTTGCCCGAGGATCGCTTGTTGGCAGGCCTGCTTCCGGCCGAGATCTTCCCCAGTGCCCCGGAGGAGGCGCTCAAGGCGCAAGTGGTGGCAGCGCGAGGCGAGCTGTTGGTCAAGATCGGCACGCGGCACATTGGTGATCCCTTCCGGCTGTGCTCGCAGACGCACTGTCAGGTCTATTCGGGTGCAGGTCGGGAGACCGCACGGACCACGGCTGCGGTCGCCGCAACCCGCGGCGAGGTGCTGTTCACGGCCGACGGAAAAGATCTGGCCGACACCGTGTATTCAGCCAACTGTGGCGGCCACACCGAGAACAACGAGAACGCTTGGCCCGACATGCCTGCGCTGGCGGCTCTGCGCGGCCATCGCGACGCGCCCGCTGCCGGAAAGCCCGACGTCTATGCCGCGGGCGTGCGTGCGGAAAACGTGGCGCGCTTCATTGACCAGCCGCCGATTGCATATTGTGGTCAGGCCCACCTCGGGGCGGGCGATCGCTTCCGCTGGACGGCGAAGCGCACGGCGGCCGAACTGAACAAGCTGCTTGCCCAGTACCATCTGGGCGAGATACGAGCGCTCGAGGTGCCGCAGCGAGGAGTATCAGGGCGCGCACTGGCAGTGCGCGTGGTGGGTTCGGCCCGCAGCGAAACCATCCGTGGCGAGTTGCACATCCGCCAAGCCTTCGGCGGGCTGCGCAGCTCGTTGTTCGTCGTCGAGGTGAAAGACGGCGACGCGATCTTTCGTGGCGCTGGCTTTGGCCACGGGGTTGGCATGTGCCAGACCGGTGCCGTCGGCATGGCAGAAGCGGGCAAGAGGTATCAGGAAATCTTGCGCCACTACTACCCGAACACCGTGTTGCGCAAACTTTGGTAGTTCGCCTAGTTCAACCAGCATTCTTTCCCGACGGCGGCGCGGTCTTTTCCGGAGACTTGGTGCCGTTGTTGAGAATGAAATAGTCAACTCCGGCGGTGCCGCAGGCCTCTTCGTTGCGATGGAAGGTCCAGTGGATGTAGACCTTGCCATTGCCGGACAGGATGGTCGGCGGCGGGGTGGGGTAGGGCGCGGCGCTATAGACCACGTCGATAGCCGCGCTGTCGTAGACGGTTAGCCCCGACGATCGCACGACACCGACGCGATCCACATTCCCCTGGCCGTCGAGAACGATCTCCAGCTTGGCCACCAGGTTGAGATCGTTGAGCGCCAAGCTGGAAGGTTTGCTGTCCAGACCAGCCATGAAACCGAAGGCCCACAGCTCATGGATCTTTCGGTGCATGCGGGTGATGAACTGGGCAAAGGGCGCGGCGCGTGTGTTGAGCGCGGTCTGGTTGCCCGGCTTCACCTCGTTGATGAAGTTCTCGAGGGCCGAGCGCACCCGCTCGCGCCGCTCGGCGAACTTGCCCTTGCGCTTGGAGCGTTCGGCCTTGGCCAGCGCTGCCGCCGCCTCAGCGTCGGTGCCGAATAGGGATTCGTACTGTTTCCGAGACAGGCGCAGCCGCGCGCCAGGGCCGCGGTCTCCGCCGCGCGAGCTGGGTTGCTCCTCGTCGGGCTGAAAACGCATCCCGTCGGCTGAGATGGCCTCACGTTCCACGCTTTCGGCCTTGCGCGGGCCGCGCATGGACAGGGTGGCCTTGCCTGGCGCCTCGGACCGGAATGACTCGGGCAAGGGACGCTCGCCGCCCTGGCCGGCCCGCTTTTCGGGCCGTGCCGCGCGGTCCTCCAGCGCAGCGATCTTGTCTTCCTGGTCCGATGGATGCGCTTCCTGACCGGACTGCTCTCGTTCCAGGTTGGTCTCGCGGGCACGGGTTTCATTCTCGGTTCGGTTGTTCTTTTCGGCCAAGTACTTGGCATTCTCGGGCGCCTCCACGTCCTTGCCCATGTCGAGCTCGACAATCTTCTGGTGCGGTCGCTCGGGCGGTGGCTGAGGTCGCTCTTCTGGCTTGGGCGGAGGCAAGAGCTGCGCGAGTGGTTTCTCTTGCGGTTTGGGGATGGGCGGCAGCTTCTCCGGTGGAGGCAGTTCAACTTCGGGCTCGGGCTGCTTCTGCAGTTGGGCGAGCTTCTGCGTCTTCTTCTCGGACGGCCGCTTTTCGGGAGGCTCGGGCTCCTCGACGGCGGGAAGCCCGGCTGGCAGTTCGCTTTCCTTGACCGACTCGAAGCTCAAGTCCACTTCGTTCGACTCGCGCTTGCCATACACCGTGGCTAGGATGACGAGAGGCAGAATGACCTGGGCATGCAGGAGGATCGACGCCAGCAAGCCACGACCGATGTGGCCGTCAGGTCGCTGCTTGCGTCGGGTGTCCATGGCGCAGGCGGAGGTTACCTTATCCGTCGCAACAAAGCTCGATATGGGGGTTCAACGGGGCCCTCCCCGCGGCTACGCCTCATTCCGCCTAGCTCTTCGGTCGGGGCATGAGTGGCGCGCTGCGGGCGTCGTCGCCTACCCGGACCGGCAACACGGCCATGGCGAGGCCCTTCCAGTGCAGGCGGCGTTCGACCTGGTAGGCGGTCTCGTTGTGCAGAATCTTCTGCATCCATGTTTCGCGTTTCCAGATGAGCTTGCCGGCAAAGAACACGACGCGGGGGAACTCGTCCGCGATCCGGATGCACAGACGACTGGCCTCGTACACCGCGTCCAGCCCTTCGGCCATGCGATAGCTGGAATTCCAGCCCAAGCTCTTGGCGAGGGAGACGTATTTCTTGAGGGTCTCCTCGACGCGGAGGCGCAGCGAAGCGACCTCGGCGGCACCCTTGAAGGTGCCCGAGTCGTGCACGGCCACCGAGACGAACACCAGGTTGGCGAAGTAGCCGGGGTAGGTGCGCTGGATGGACAGCATGGAGTGCACGCCCAGGCCCCCGTATTGTCCAACCAGGAGGACCGCAGTGGGCTTGCTGGGATCCGGCTCGCCCCCGTTTCCATCAAGTCCGACCAGGTTGTCCAGGTCAGCATCGAGGAGAGCCAGTTGGCGCGCGACCTCGCGGTAGTGGGACTTGACCAGCAGGCAGACAACGATGAGCGCGGTGGTCACCAACAGGGTCAGCCAAGCGCCCTGCGAGAACTTGAGGACAATAGTAAAGGCCAAGATCGCCAGGCACATGACCAGCCCGACGACGTGGACCAGAATGTGACGTCCCCACTTCGCGTCGCGGGTCCGTTCGCGCAGCCAGAAGCGGCACATGCCGAGCTGAGAGAGAGAGAAGGTGATGAACACGTTGATGGCGTACATGGTCACCAGCGCGTCCACGTTGCCGTGGGTGAACAGGAGCAGGGAGATCGCCGCCAAGCCGAGCAGCACGACGCCGTCTTTGGTGGTCAGGCGATCGGAAAGAGATGAAAAGCGTCGGGGCAGCCACGAGTCCACCGCCATGTTGGACATGACCCTCGGGCCGTCGATGAAGCCGGTCTGCGCTGCCACGAAGAGCAAGGCACCCTCGGACGCAAGCGCGATGACAACGAAAGCCTTGCCGACCGGCAAGCCGAACAGATGCCAGTTCGCCGCGAATGCTTCCACCAACACGCCGTTCAGGGTCTTGCCCTCTTGCGGACGGATGCCAAAAAGGAGGTAGCAAAGCAGAATGCCACCTGCGGTGAAGGCCAGCGACACAGAAAGGTAGACCATGGTGCGTTTGCCGGTGGTCACCCGCGGCTCGCGCATCATCTGCAGGCCGTTCGACACGGCTTCGATTCCCGTGTAAGTACCGGCGCCGCGAGAATAGGCGGTCATGAAAATGATGAACACGCCGAACACACCGTAGCTGTGAATGCTCTGCGAAAACTCGTGCGTTAGGTTGGCAGCTACTTCGGGAGCGTGACCGATGTGCGAAGCGAGGCCGCCCAGAATCAGGAAGAGATGTGTGACAACGAAGACCATGAAAACCGGCACCAGCGGCGTCACCGACTCTTTCACGCCTCGTATGTTGAGGACGATGAGCAGCGTGATGACGAGAAACTCAAGCGGCAACTTCCATGCGTGCCAGGTCANNAGCCCGGCCTTCTCGCCGAGCAACTTGCTCGCCACCACGTAGCCGCCGCCGCCGGTGGGAAAGTGCTCGATGATGCGGCTATAGGCGTAGGACATCACGAACACGGTCAGCGCGGTGGCCACAGCCATGAACACCGCGAGATACGTCGTGTTGCCGTGTTCGAGAAGAGAACGGAAAGATTCGTCAGGTCCGTATGCCGAGGATGATAATCCATCGGCGCCCATGCCCACCCAGGCCAGGAACGCCACCAGCGAGATCTTGTGGAAGACACCAGGATCTTTGAAATCGCGCGGACGTCCCACCATGACCCGCCAGCCCGCCTCCAGCAGCGATGCTTTGTCTTCCAGTCCGGTCGACGCTTTGCTACTCATACAGCTTTCTTGACCGGCCCCCCGTCCTTCGGGGCCTCTTCTGCCTACGAGGTTAGCTGACGGGCTCGGGAGGAGGCGGTCCCCCGGTGCCGGCTGACACTTAGCCCCAGAACGATTGGTTCCCCCGTTCCGGCGCGACCGGATTCGGCGGTCAGATTGCTACCCCCGCGCGTGCGCGAAGTCAATCAGTGCAGTTTCCGATACACGCCAATCACCACCCCTAGCAGATTCACGCTGCGAAAATCCCGCTTGCGCACCACGATGGGTTCCATGCTGGGGTTGGCGGGCTGGAAGCGGACCGAGTCGCCTTCTGGGTAGTAGCGCTTCACCGTGGCTTCGTCGCCAATCATGACCACCACGACCTCGCCTGAGTTGGCCTGGAGCTGTTTGCGCACAAACACGTAGTCTCCATCCAGAATGCCGTCGTCAATCATGGACTCGCCCTTTACCCGCAGGGCGAAGACCTCGCGGTTCTGTCCTATGAAGAACCGATCCACCTTCACTGTGTCCTCGTAGTTCCGCACCGCCAGCAGTGGCTGCCCGGCCGCGACTTTGCCCAGAATAGGCACGTCGACGGTTTGGCCGGTTGTCAGCAAAGGGCGCAGGGCTCGCGACTTGAGATCCTCACGCTGCAGGTAGCCCTTCTTTTCCAGGGCCCGCAGGTGATCGTTCACGCCATTGGTGGAACGGATGCCGAAGTGGCTGCCGATCTCTCGCAAAGTCGGCGGATAGCCGCATCTGTTGATCGATCCCGAGATGAAATCAAGCACCTCGCGTTGGCGGTCGGTCAGGTCGCTGGCGGGATCATCGTCACGTACGATCGTCAGGTGGCCCATGGACGCTCCTTCGCGGGGTTACTGAACAAACGTATGGTACGGAACATATGTCCCGTGTCAAGTTCATGTCTCCTGGCGCGCCGCGGCTTCGAGCGTGGCTGGCGGGATTTTCACGCAACTTTGGCCGAGCCACGCCGACAAGCATGGCATGAACGAGATCCCGACCAGTCCTACCCTGCAGGCCATCGTGGGCGACGACCCGGTGTTGCGCCTAGTCCTGACACGTGCGGCGCGAGTGGCGCCCACCCGCATCCCGGTGCTGGTGACCGGTGAGAGCGGGGCCGGCAAGGAGCTGCTTGCCCGCGTCTTGCACGAGTTAGGGCCCCAGCCCAAGGGGCCCTTTGTCGCCGTCAACTGCGGCACCCTGGCCCGCGAGTTGGCCGAAAGCCAACTCTTTGGGCACGAACGCGGAGCTTTCACGGGCGCTGGATCGCGCCGCGCGGGCTGGTTTGAGGAGGCGGCTGGCGGCACCCTGGTGTTGGACGAGATCGGCGAGCTGCCCATGGATTTGCAGCCCAAGCTCTTGCGCGCACTGGAGACCGGGCGGATTCGGCGGGTGGGCGGCAGCGGCGAGACCGCGGTGCAGGTGCGCCTGCTGGCCACCACCCTGCGCGACTTGCGCCGGGACACGCAGCGTGGCTCGTTCCGTCTGGATCTCTTCCACCGCCTGGCCGGTTTTGAGTTGCGGCTGCCGGCCTTGCGCGACCGGCCGGGGGACATACTTGCCCTGGCCCGGCATTTCCTCGACGAGTTCAAGCCCGACCTCGGCCCGCACGTCATCACGGCTGAGGCTGCCAACAAGCTGCTTGCGCATGACTGGCCCGGCAATGTGCGCGAGTTGCGCCACGTAGTTCGCCGAGCCGCGCTCCTGACCAGCGCCGTGATCGACGTCCACGATTTGGAGATCGAAGCGACAGGCGACGGCGCAGCCGGGATGTCGCGTGCGGCTGACGGCACCGGGCCAGGGGCGACAACGGTCGACCTTGCCTCGGCGGCGCCCCTGGTCGACAGCGACCTTCTGCCTTTGCGAAACAAGTCCTTCGAGCAGATCCAAACTGACGTCTTCGTCTGGGCTCTCCGGCGCAACGGCAACAGTCGCCGGCGCGCCGCTGCGGCGCTGGGGATTTCGCGTTCGACTTTCTGCGACCGGGTGAGAAGGATGGGCCTTGCCCCAGCCTCCTGTCCCTTGCCCGCGGGGCAGTGAAAGTTAGCTCGGTGGCTGAGCAGGCGCAGCATCGCTCGCTGCGGGCGGCGCCGGCGCGCGGGCTGGCGCAGGCTCGGCGGCCGGCGGTGGCGGTGGTGGAGGTGGTGGCGTCGGCGCCGGGGCCGCAGGCGGCGGCGGGGGAGGTGGCACTGGGTTGTTTGTCAACGGATCCCCTCCCGACGGGTTGGCAGTAGGCGGCGGCGTGGGCTCTGCGGGCGGCGCCGGCGCGGGCGCGGACTCGTTGGTGGGCGGCGGAGGCGTTTGCTGAGGAGTGGGTTCCGTGACGACCGCCTGGGCTGAGGGGGGAAGGTTGGGATAGGGCGAGTGAGGCGGCACGCCTGCCCTGGCCGCGATCGGCTTGGGGCCCGAGGCTGGGGCACCGAAAGGCGAAGTCTTGGTCCACACCGGCGCTCCCAGGTGGGTGAGCGATCCGCTGATGCGAAAACCGTAGAACCCGTCCGGGCGCTTGCCCGCCGAGGCGGCAAACTGCATGATGGTACTTAGCTTCTGCGAGCTCTTGAGCAGAGCGTCGCTGAGCTTGAAGCGGACGTAGAGATCCAACCACGAAGTTTCCAAGCGATCGCTCAGCTTGATCTCGCCCTCGAGATAGAGCTCGCCGTCAGGTGACTTGGCTTGCACGCCCTGCAAGCGGCCCACCCCCTTGTCGATTGCCACCCGCCCCACGAAAGTGCCCAGACGGATTTTGGGAAGTCCCAAACCCTCGGCGAGCAGGGGATTGCCCGGAATCATCAGCTTGGCCTTGCCGTCGCCCAATGCACAGGCGCTGCAGGTCCAGGTCAGTGAACCAACCGTGGCTGAGGCGTGCAGACCGGGCATCTTCTCGTCCAACCGCAGATCCAGCACACCGGACAGGGGCAGATTGATGGCGGCCTTGACCCAGGGGATTTCGGACAAATCAATTGCCGTTGCTGACACGTGCAGGCCGCTTTCGGTCTTGCTGCTCGTGGTTTCCACGTCGAGGTCGCCGCCGAATACGCTGGCTGAAACTTGGTAGGTCTGGCGGCGAGCCAGCGCCGCCAAGGGCGACCAGCGCACCTTCGCCACCGGTACCACTATGCGCATCGGCTTGCCCCCGCCGGACGGACGCGAGGAGATGGTCATGTCTTTGAGTCGTACGCCCAACCCAAACGCGGGGCCCGCTGACTTGACCTCGATGTCGTAGCCTTGCTGTTCGCCCAAGACCACCAGGTAGTCCTTCAGTCGGCCGTAGGGCAGGGTCAGAACGAAGACCAAGAAGAACACGAACCAACCAAACGCGGTGGTGGCTCCGATCTTCCAAAGGCGGCGCGAGCGATCGCTCATCATGGCTCTAGTCCTTCGCCTTGGCTGGGGGTTTCTTGCGCCGCTCTTCCTTCAAGCGCTCGTAAGCGGTGGCGGTCAACTCCACATCCAGCTTGTCGCCTTCGCCGAAGCTGCGCCGAATCTGCAAACGCGTGATCGCAATGAGGCGAGGGTTGGTCTCCACCTTGCTCAGGAAGGTGGCCAGTTCCTTCAGACCCACCTTGCGTAGCTTCACGTCCAGACTGTGCTCCAGGTAGCGCTTGCCTGCGGGACTGGGCGGACGATCCACGGTCTCTGGAATCTGGATGCCAGCTTCCTTGCCGGCGGCTTCGAGATCGGCGGCCAACTGCGGCGGCTCGACGCCGATGCGCGCCTCTTGCGAAACCATGCGCGACTTGGCGTCCAGGTAGTCATCGCGATGCCGGGCGATGGCAGCGAGCGCCTCGCGCGTGTCTTGGTTGCTGGTACTGATCTCCTGTAGCGAATCGACGATGAGGTAGCCTGCCAGGAGAAGGGCGAGGGTGAGGACAGCGCTGGCCAGAATCGAGATGAGCTTGCGCTCGCGCGGCGCCATCCGGTTCCATTGGGCGCTCGCATAGGCCACGGGTCGGCGCAACCCGCTCGCGATCATTCCCATCAGGCGTTTGAGAAATCCCATGGCTTCCTTACGGACACTTCGAGTTGATGGTCAGGCTGAACTGCTTTTGCCCGCCGCTGACTTCGGTGAGGGGGCCCTTGTTGATCTCTTCGAAGCAATCGATCTCTTTGAGCTTGGTCACCACATCGTCAAGCGACGCGGCGGAATCCACCGTGCCTTTGACCGTGGTCTTCTTGGCCTTGATTTCCAGGTCCTGCACGTCGATGGCCACCTGGTCGGCGGGTGGCATCTTGCGCGAGATCTGGTCAAGCAGATCGTAGGCGGTGACCCGGGGCAAGGGCGCCATTTCGTCGCGAAATGAGCGCTTGAGGGCCGCGGTTACCTCAGTCGCGTCGGAGCGCGCTTCTCCGAAAAGCTCCTTGGTGGCCAGTTTCAGTTTTTCTCGGAGTTGCTGTTGTTCACCGGACAGGCGCCGGAGCGCGATGGTTCCGTCCACCGCGGCACATGACAGCACAGCCCCGGCCAGAAGGGCCAGATGGGCGGCCTTCTGGCGCACGATCGAGAAGCTGACACGGTACTGAAAGGGTCCGCGCCGCAGGTCCAGTTGTTTGTGACCACGCACCCCGGCCCAGGCCAGGGCGAAGGCCAAGGCCAGACGCGCGCGGCCTGCGGATCCCTCCTCGTCGACCACGGAGACCTCGTCGACATCGTCGCTGCCGGGCGCTTCGGCAAGGGGCGGGGCCGGCCAGAGGCTGGTGGGGATGCCCAACTCCTCTTGCAGAAACTCGGCTAGTCCCTGCAAGCGCGAGCCGCCGCCGGCCAGCAGAATGGCGTCCAACTCCGTCTTGTCCTGAGCACGGAAGCTGGCCAGGGTCTGGCGTAGGTCACGCAAGAAGGGCGCCAGCGCATCCCTGCACACCGGGCCGAGCTGTCGTTGCGCGGCGGTTCCCGGTGGCTGCGCCTGGCTGGGCACGAATCCGTAGGTATGTTTGGCCTGCTCGGCCTGCGCGAAGGTCCACTTGTCCCCCGAGGCGCGCTGGAGGGCAAGGGTCAGCTCCTCGCCCGCGTGGCTGCTGGTCCGGCCGAACACCGCCTCGGTGCCGCGCAGGAAACAGAGCTGGCTGTTCCGATGGCCGATGTCGATGAACAGGCGGCAACCGGCCGGCGCTGCTTCGCTGCGCTCTTCAGCCAGCAGGGCATGATAGATGACCGGGGCAACGTAGAGCGTACGCGGGTCCACCCCGCATTGTTTGAGCGAGGCGAGAAAGGCCGCAATCTCTTCGGTGCGCGCAGCGACCGCCAGCGCTCGCGAGCCGGCGGCTTCGGCCTGCCCGGTGGGCGCCGAGAGAATGACGTGGTCCATGACGACCTCGGACAGGTCGTGCATGATTTGGCCCTCCAGTTCATAGCCCACCACCTGTTCGACTTTGCGCGCATCGGAGAACGGGAGGTCGAGCACACGCAAGGCGAGCATCTCACCGGGTAGCGCCATGTGAATGGTGGACTCAGAGGGCAGACGCGCGATGCCCGCGCGCAACGCCTCGGCTTGCCGTTCCGCCAGGGGAGCCTCGCCCGGCGGCACGGGCTCCTCGAAGGACGTGTTGAGGCGCATCCGGCGGAATCCCGCGTCGAAAACTGCGAACTTGACCGACCGAGATCCCAGGTCAATTCCGGTAATGGTGTGAGCCATGAGTCGCTTGCCTCGCTCCTACTCTTCTCGCCAGTACTGGATCACGCCCGCGGCCCGCTCGCCCTCGGGGTTGATGGTGACCGGGTTATCCAGAATACGCGCGCTGTCCAGGACGACGATAATCCTCTTCTTGACCTTTCCCGACTCGCCCGTGGCAACCACCCGGTAGATGCGCGGCGGTCCCACGTACGCTACCTGTTCGAGTTGCTTCTTGGTGATGGTAATTCCGGTCAACGTCTGCATGAGTTGGTAGCGCGGATCATCGCGGGCGATGGAACCGGCGGGATTGCTCAGCACCCCCACCACCGTGTCGAGTGAGTCGAACCCGACCGCCTGACTGCGCTCGCACAGGATGCTGGCCAG
Source organism: Myxococcales bacterium (assembly GCA_003158455.1). Classification (GTDB taxonomy): domain Bacteria; phylum Myxococcota_A; class Polyangia; order Fen-1088; family Fen-1088; genus Fen-1137. The sequence goes on from PMJO01000282.1 coordinate 12,410, forward strand.
CGGATACAGACGGTTGTCATCGAGGATGCTGAGATCCGTGGGTGGCTTGCTGGGGTCGGGGAAGAGCGCCGCGCGCACCAGCCCCACAATGAGCGGCGTGCAGTCGCCCTTGACCGAAGCCAGGTTGACCTTGCAATCAGTGTTGCTGGCATAGACGGTGAGATTCGAGGAAAAGGCCTCGGCGTAGTCGGGGTCCATGCCGCGAACCAGGTTGGTTTCGTCCACTGTGTCGTAGTTGTTGTTGTGTGCCTGGTAGGGATCGTCGCGTTGGTCGTAGCGGTAGTCCTCCGGCCCGGCCGCATTGGCATCCACGGCGAACGCTTGTTCGTCGCCATCGGCCCAGTCGATGATGGCACGCGCGAGATCCGTGCGATCAACGAATTGGCCCTCGGCGTTGCGTTGTTCGAACAGCCAATTGTAGCGGGGCGACGCCATCAAAGCCTGCAAGAGACGGAACACCATGATCTGGCGGGCGCGGACCGGGGCGGGGCCACCACCGCAGTTGATGTCGATCTTGCCATCCTCGTTGGTTACCGTCGCGTCCATGTGCCCGGCCGGAATGCCGAGCCCGGTAGCCAACGTGGTATCAACCCCGATCAGCCCAGCCAGAAGAGAAGTCTCCATCTTGGAGCCGGCAAAGAATCCCAGAATCGGCGTCGCGTAGTCGGTCACGCGCAGGCTGATGCCGAGGTCTTGGCCGGTTTGATCGTTGAGCATTTTTTGCGCCGTCTGCATGATGGGCTCGACGAAGCGGAGTTGAATCTTTATGAGCAGGCGCGAGAGCGACAGCGCGGAACGGGCCAGATAGTGCGCGCGCACCTCGTCACGCGCATTGGCTGCCTGGGCCGAGTCCACTGTCGTCCCGTAGGTAAACTGGGATACCAGCGCAATCAGCAGAGAAAGCGACGCAATGGTTATGAGAAAGGCCACACCGCTTTGCCGGTCACGCTCGCGGCGAGCCCGGAAGCGCGCGCCCAGTGTCCCGCGCAAGCCGGACCAATAGGCCTGCCCGACTCGCGGCGCTGGGGGAAGGGTTTGCCTGTGTGCATTCATGGCGTGCACCTCAGGCCTTGCCCGGGCGATAGTCGACCCGCTCGGTGACCTGCAGTCGTGCGGTACTGGTGAAGGTCACGGCCTGGCCGCGCTCATCAATGACGGTCAGGGAAATGCGCACCTGCGTGGGCAAGTATTGCAGGCCGTCCGCCCCCATGGTGTTCCATTCCTCTTTCCACTCCTTTTTCTTGTAGTCGTAGTAGCTGAACTTCACACTGGCCACCGCCGGACACAGTACGTAGGTTTCACCGGGAATCTTTGTAGGATCCTTGGTCTCCAAACGGCGGGTTTCCCGGCGCATCAGGTTGGTGACCATGCGGTCGTCGGGATCGGGCTCGGAAAAGTAGCTGACCACCGCGGTATCGGCCTCGCGTCGGTCCGCGCGCATCCGTTGGTGGCCAAACCACGAGAAGCGCAACTCGTCGAGGTCGGCGTGGGTGGTGCCCACGAACATGGTGCGCTTCTCTTCCACACCGATCTTCTCGGAAGCCGACAGGAAAGCCATCTCCACTTCTCGGGTCATGCGCATGAGCGCTACGCGAATGGTATGGGTTCGCTCCTGCGCGTCCTCCATGCGCTTCTTCACCCGCGCGGTCTGGCTGAAGGTGCCCCACATGAGCGCGGTCACGAAGGTCATAATGGCGAGCGCCAGCATCACCTCGATCAGGGTCATGCCGCTGGCCGCAGTCGCTGGTGGTCTGGTGAGCCGGCGTCGCTTCATGGGGAGGAGAAAGGCTTGAGATTGAACCCGGACGAGCCGGTACCGGTCGTTCCCGTCGAGCCAGAACCCCCAGGCAGCGTCTTGGTGCCGGTCGTTGTCCCGGTCGTGCTGGCGGCCGAGCCTCCCTGCAATGCCATGTCGAGTTTCGATGGGTCGGTCAAAAAGTTCACCACCGTGAAGACTTGCTCCGGCAGCCCGGGCTCGTTCCACTTGACCTTGACCGTCAGGCGCCGGACCGATTCCTCCAGTCCGACGCGGATTGGTTCCATCAGCGTGGTCATGAAGCTGCCCATGAATCCGGACAGAACTTCCATGGGATTGGTGGATTGGGTCTTCTTCTGCACCGCCTGTTCCACCTGCTGGGTCGCCCCGGTCGGCAGCTTGACCCGCTCGACGGAAACGTACCACTTGAAGCGAGGAAACCCCTCCTCAGTGAAATCGCCCGAATCCTCGCCCTCCATTTCACTGAAGCCAATTTCCAGAATGTTTTGCTCAAGCGACGAGATCTTGGTCCGGGCCAGGAAGGTGGCGGCGGTCAGCATGCGGGAGTGGTGGGTGGCGCGCACGTCGCCGGTCACCGTGCGGGTGAGAATGACCAGGGCGATGGCCAAGACGGCGATGGAGATCATCACTTCAAGCAGCGAAAAGCCGGAATCATCTAGATGGGAACCCTGGGAGGGTTCCCATGCCCTCCCGCGATGGTCCGCCGC
>PMJO01000325.1 GCA_003158455.1 Myxococcales bacterium
CGCTGCCGGTGTTGCCGCCGTTGCCGCCGCCGCTGGGCGTGGACGAGCAGGCCGCGAGCGCGAGCGCGAGGCCTCCGACGAATAAAGCGCGCGGGATGGACGAACGAGAGTCAGGGTTGTGGGCCGACGGGCGAAGATCTCGCCGAGCGGTCCGGAACTTGGTCGAGAGCATGAGTACCTCCAAAGCACGGGTGGGAGAGCGATTGCTTATACCGCGTCCAACATCGAGTGGCCACGATGTTGGAAAACTGCATTCAGACCATCTACACCTACGACGAGCGGTTCTCCAAGATGCCGGGCATCGTCGCACGCACGCCGTAGACTGATCGGAAACGCGCCCGACACGTCCGGCACACTATTCCCTGCGCGCACGGAAACCGCGGCCAGCGGGAAACCTGGGTGTTCGCATTCCGCGCGCAGATCCGTGTCAGTCCGGCGTGCCACCTTGGACGGCGAAAGGAGACATGCCGTGCTTCACCGCACCCTGCCTTGGTGCATGGCTCTTTGCGCCGTTCATGCAGTCTGGGTGTATTCTGGGATTCTGGAGTTGCCGATGACCGCCTTCAACCTAGGTTTCGCGTCTTCCGGTCTTGAACCCCGGTCCAGGGTCGTAGCCGCTGCTCGCCCCGCGTTCCCGACCCTGCCTCCTAGGGTGCCTCTGATGACAGTCCGTCGTGGGGCTGACATAATTGCCCTGATGGTGTCGTTTTCGCCAACGGCAAGGGCGGGAATACAGGCCATTCTTGCTTTGGCGGGGCATTTGCATGAGGTGACGAGCCATGAAGAAGACTTCTGTCCTCTTGATTGGGGTTTCGGTGTTGGCGAGCGCTGCTGGCTTCGTGCTCTTCGCGCCGGCCAAGGCTGTCCCGCTTCACAGCACGGCAGCATCGGGCTGCACGGATGAAGATGGCGACGGCTATGGCATCGGCTGCGCCGCCGGGAACGACTGCAACGATCGCGATCCGACGATCCATCCCGGCGCGGTCGAGACCTGCAACTTCAAGGACGACAACTGCAATGGCCTGGTCGACGAGGCGCCTGGCTGCGAGGCGCCGGCCCTCGACCCAAGCCCCGTGCACGTGCCTGCCGGCTCGTTCTTGATGGGCAGCGAGACAGGAGCCGCGGACGAGAAGCCAGTTCACCGTGTGACGGGCTCGGCATTCCTTTTGGATCGATACGAGGTTACCAATGCTCGCTACCAGGCGTGCGTGCGCGCCGGGGCTTGTGCCCCGCCGTCGCTGCAGAGCTCGAACGCTCGGGACCACTACTTCGACGATCCTGCCTTCGCGGACTATCCGGTCATCTTCGTGTCGTGGAAGCAAGCGCAAGCCTTCTGCGCCTTCGCCGGCGGGCGACTGCCGAGCGAGGCCGAGTGGGAGCGCGCTGCGGCCGGCAGTGAGGCCCCACGCACCTACCCCTGGGGCGAGAGCTCGCCCGATTGCTCGAAGGCCAACTTCGCCGGTTGCGTTGGCGACACCGATCGCGTGGGCCGGCGGCCGGCGGGCCAGAGCCCGTACGGCGCCTTCGACATGGCGGGCAACGTGTGGGAATGGACGGCGGATTGGTACGATGCCGCCTACTACCGGCAAGGCCCCGGTCAGGATCCGACCGGCCCCGCGACGGGCACTTTGAAGGTCATGCGTGGCGGCTGCTGGATGAGTGGCGAGAGCATGCTGCGCACGACTTGTCGCAAGCCGGGTCTTCCGAGCTCGTGGGCGCCCAATGTCGGCTTCCGCTGCGCCTACCCGGAGGTGCAGCCATGAAACGGGCTATGAAACGGGCCACGAAACACTTGCTCGCGCTCGCGATCAGCGGGGCGGTGCTCCTCGCGGCCCCTGCGGCCTTTCCCTGTGGCGCCTCGTTCGGCACGGGCATCACCGTCGATCCCCACCAGGACATCATCGTGGTGTGGAAAGACAACGTCGAAACCTACGTGTTCCAGCCCATCTTCTGCGGCACGGCCACCGACTTCGGCTTGATCCTCCCGGTCCCCTCCTCCCTGTCGCAGAGCCCATCGTTGACAGATCAGCAGGCCTTCACGACCGCTGCGGGCTTGTCCGAGCCAACCAAGAGACAGGTCGTGCAAAAAAATGGCGGCTTCTCCTGTGGCGGGTCCGCAGGCGCCGGAATGAGGAACGGAACCGTGGACACCACCACCGTGGTCGCCAGCGGACAGGTGGGCTTTCTCGATTGGGTACAGCTCAAGGCGGACACCGAGGCCTCCTTCACGGATTGGCTGACCGCCAACGGCTACCCGTATTCCAGCGCGGCCAGCAGCGTGTTCTCGTACTACGTGCAGAAAGGCTGGTATTTCGTTGCCTTCAAGATTAGCCAGGAGGCGGCTCCTGATGGCGGAACGCTCTGTCGAGCCTTGGGCCCGGTTGCCCTCTCCTTTCCTACACCGGTGCCGGTCGTGCCGTCGCGTATGGCCAGCGCCGGCAGCTCCTCCTCCTCAGTTTCGCAACAGTTTTCGTGGCGAATCTTCGGCATCACCCACGGCGACGCGCAGCTAGCGTTCTCGGACGGGAGCAACAGCAATCTCGTGCTGATGTACTCGGGCGCCATCAATGCCGGGAACGTCCCGTCGTTCTCGGGGTTGGCCGAGGCTGGCGATCGCCTGACCCGGCTGACGCTCTCGTTCTACAGCGGAACGTCGGATCCGGACATCGGTCTGACACTGGCAGCCCCTGCCGACTACCGCGGGACCGAAGACGTCGTGGTCTACGACGACTCCGCCTGCTCGGTGAGCCACAGCGGCCGGTTGCCTCACAGTCTTCTGCTGAGCCTGTCTGGGTTGGCCCTGGTCGGCTTGCTTTGCTGGCGTCGGTGGCGGTAGGAGCGAAGCAACCATGCGACAGCTCAGGATCGCCGTGTTCTTGCTCTTGAGTCTCGTCGGAGTCGCCCCGCGCAGAGCCGAAGCCACGGAAGTGACCATCGAGCTGCGGAACACGCCACCGCTCGTTCGACCGGATAAGTTTCCCAGCCTCTGCGCGATACTGGCGCTGTCGCTGAGCGAGCACGTGTGGGCCGGCGCGGGATACGAATGGATCCAGGACTACGATGCCATCTTGTGGACCTCGGAAGCCGAGGGGCACAAGCCCATCGTCATGTCGGGCATTCGCGCCGGCGCCTGGTATCGCGGTGGGGGCGCTCAGCGTGCCTTTACGTGGGCGGCTGGCCCACTCTTCACCTTTGCCAATCCGGCGTTCTCGATCGCGCATTCCCCTGAAACACTCGACAGTGGCACATCCGTTTTTGATTTCGGTGTCGATTTCTCCATCGGACACGTTTGGGAGAGCGTCCGTGTCGAGGGCTTTGTCACGCCGGCCTGGTCCTTGGGTCGGGTGACAAGCCCCGCCGTCCACATGGAGGATGGCTACAGTGCCTTCACCTATCGCTTTGGCGTGGCACTGGCAGTACTCGTGGGCTCGTGAACGCGCCAGGGGCCGCGGCGACGACGAGGACACCAGGGGGCACACGCAAGCCGGATCGCCTGGGTCCCGCTCCAGGCCGGCCGCGATCGGTGGCGGGGCGGGCAGGCGCGGTGGCTGGGGAGGGTGGATGGTGTGGTGGGGGCCGATCTGGAGGGGCAAGAGTTTGGACAGCGCGGGTGTGGCTATGGCGAGGGAGCCGAGCAGCGCCAGCATGTCGAGCCGCGCTTTGGCCGGCGCCCGCCGTCGAGGCTAGTCCTCATATAGCTCCGCGCTGGCGAGAGTTGCGATGTTATTGGCCCCGCCAGCGACTAGCACATGCCCGCTCCCCAGAAAGGTCGCTGTGTGGCCCCACCTTGGAACAGCCATGCTGCCGGTAGCCGTGAATATCCCGGTCGCCGGGTCGTACAGCTCCGCGCTCGCGAGAGCCTGCGTGAGGTAGCCGAATCCGCCGGCGAAGAGCACTTTGCCGTTGCCCAACGGGGTGGCCGAGTGGTCAGACCTTGGCACAGCCATGCTGCCGGTAGCCGTGAATGTCCCGGCGCTCGGGTCGAATAGCTCCGCGCTCACGAGGACGCCGTATTCTCCCCCGTCCCCACCAGCGATGAGTACGATTCCGCTCGGCAACAACGTCGCTGTATGAGCAACCCTCGCCACGGTCATGCTGCCCGTGACGGCGAATGTCCCGCTCGCCGGGTCGTACAGTTCCGCGCTCGCGATCGCGTTGCTGAGCTCGGATGCTCCGCCGGCGATCAGCACCGTCCCGTCGGGCAGCAACGTCGCGGTATGGCCGCTCCTAGCCACAGTCATGCTGCCCGTCGCCGTGAACGTGCCGGCCGCCGGGTCGTACAGTTCCGCGCTCGCGATCTCATTGCTGGGATCGGATGCTCCGCCTGCCATGAGCACCTTTCCGTTCGACAACAATGTCGCCGTGTACTCTGCCCTCGCCACAGTCATGCTGCCCGTCGCCGTGAACGTACCGGCCGCCGGGTCGTATAGCTCCGCGCTCACGAGAGAATTTCCACTGACATCGCCTCCGCCGGCGATGAGCACCATCCCGCTCGGCAACAACGTCGCTGTGTGTCCTTCCCACGCCACGGTCATGCTGCCCGTGACGGCGAATGTCCCGCTCGCCGGGTCGTACAGTTCCGCGNNCACCTTCCCGCTCGGCAACAACGTAGCCGTGTGTTCTTCCCTCGCCACCGTCATGCTGCCTGTCGCCACAAAGACCCCTTGCGGTGCCGTGGTGCCGGTCGTGCCTGCGGAGTTGGTCGCGCCTCCCGTGGTGCTGATCGAGCCCTCTCCACCCGTGCCTCCGGCAGCGTTCATCGTGCCCGCCTGCTGTTCGTCCCTCGGCGTCCGGGAACAAGCAAGACCGGTGAACGACAACGCAAGACCGATTGCTAACCAACGGCATCCACAGGTCATGCCTGCAAGACTATCAGAGAGGTGGCCCGATGGCAGATTCAGCCACACACACGGTCAGGCACCCTCGCCACTCCGCTGGCCGCAGGGCACACGTAACCGAGATCGCCTGTATCCCGGCCCAGGCCAGCCGCACCCGCTATCGGTGGTGGTGAGGATGACCGTGGGCGCCGTCGCCGCCGGCTTGTCCATGCAGTCCCGGTTCGACAACTTGAGAAGCCCATGCGGCGCTGCAACCCGACCAGACCTGTCCGAGCCCCGACCCTCGACCTGCGCCGAAGCCAGGTGGTGAATTCCTGACAGGCTGTTCAGGTTTTGCCCTTCTCGCACGTGCCACGCGCTGGCCGAGGACCGGGACAGTCCACTTTGGCAGTGGCATTCATATTGCTTCGCAGGTCTACATGACGACCGACGACCTTCACGATTCGACCGGCCGACCCCGGCACATGATGGCGCTTGGCTGCGCTTTTTGCGGCTCTCTCCTGCTTGCGCTGGCAGGGTGCGGAACAGGACAGCAGCTCGCAGCCGGTCCCGTGGTCGGGTACGTGGTAGGCCGCGGCTGGTCGGCGGGTTGGGAAGCGTCCGGCGGACCGATGTCGACGAGCCAGGGCAACGGCGACCCGGGCGTGACCTTCCCCTCGGTGCTCACCCATTTCAGCGTCGGGATGTCGTGGCGGCCCGGCCCGTCGGGGACGATCGGCAGCGAGCGGCTCAGCTATGCAGCTTGGGAGCCCTGGTTTGTGCTCGGCGGAACGCTGGGCATCGCACACTCGTCGGCGGATGGCGAGTTTCGCTCAATCTTCGGACTGTGGGAGGCTGCGCCCTGGATTTTCGGCGCCCCTATCCGCGAATCGTACCCACTCAAACGCTGCTCGCCTTGCTATACCGTTTCGCTGGCCGTCGGCTGGCGCTGGTCCGGGAGCGGCGAATTCTACTTGTCGCCGAAGCTTGGCATCTTGAACGGTATGGCCATGCCCTACCCATACCAGTCCTACGCCGACTGACGACCGCAACGGCTACTGCCCCGTTGCGTGCGAGAAGTCGTCGCCCACCAAGTCGGGCACCTCCCTGAATCCCATGTACCGATTGGCACCGAAAGCGACTTAAAACGACATCCAGGCATAGGTGCCTCTGCGACCAAAAAGCCAATAGAACTAGGCGAAACCCCCGTAGTGTCCGAAAATCAATCGCCGGGCCTCATGCAGCCTCACGTTGGCAATGGGATTTCGCCCGAGCCAGTGAGCCGTGGTCGAAAAGTCGTCCCCCCGCCATCGAGGACACTTTTCCCCCTGCCCGTCTCACCATCCCTCGCTCCCCCTCTTGCCGTTCCAGTCAGTCGCCTCGTCGGATCTCTACCTGCGCCAAGTGCCGCGCGCCTCGGAACGGCGTCGCCAGGAGGTCCAGTCGCGCTCCAATCTTGGCCCGGGCCGGTGCCCATGGGGTTAGAGTTTTGTCGTGAAACGCTTCGGCCTGTCTGTTTGCTTGCCTTTGATGAAGACCGGCGACGTCGGCGGCCACGCTACCCTCCCCTTCAAATTCTTCACCCCTGTGCGGTCACCAGGAATATCGTGAATGGCCGCAAGGTCCCGTCGGCGATGGGCTTCTCCATCAAGGTTGGTTCGCTTGGCCAGGTTCGACGTTCAGTGGGGAGCGGTCGCTTTCTACGCTTCGGCCCCTCCTGTCATCCACGTATTGAACAAGAGATACGAACTGGCCGTCGTGAGCCCGTTGATGCGCATAGGTGCCTCTGCGACCAAAAAGCCAATAGGACCAGGCGAAACCCCGGTACAGCGCCCCGTCGGCAGTACCCGGCGCCTCCACAACTGCGGCCGAAGTGGCCGACGACTGCGGACACCCGCGGACCACCCATCTGTCACACTCGGCTTGAAAAGTCCCTCCAAGCAGGCATGAGTAACCCAGCCATGACAAGCCCACTCGCCGTCACCCGCGATAGCGACAAGTCCGATGCGGCCCTGGTCCACGCGGCCGTCCAAGGGGACCGAAGCGCGCTGGAGCAGCTTATCCGACGCCATCAAGGCTTCGTCTACAGCTTGGCCCAGCGGATGCTCTACTCGCCCGATGACGCTGCCGACGCCACCCAGGAAATCCTCATCTGCATTGTGACCAACCTGGCCTCCTTCCGAGGAGACGCTGCCTTCCGAACCTGGGCCTACCGGATCGCCGTGCGCCAGCTTCTCGCCTTCAAAAAGGGCCGCGTCGAACACGTGGTCCACGACTTCGCCTGTTTCGCGCAGACGCTCGATGCGACTCCTGACCTCGATCCCCCCGACGAGGGGAGCCTGCCGGTAGATGTTCGCCTGGTCATCGAGGAGGCGAAGGTCGGCTGCCTGATGGCGATGCTCCTGTGCCTCGACCGTGAGCATCGGATGGCCTTCGTGCTCGGGGATATCTTCGAGGCCACTGATGCCGTGGCCGCCGAGGTATTGGGGATCTCTTGCGACAACGCCCGCCAACGGCTGGCGCGCGCCCGACATCAACTTCGTGAGTTCTTGACCGGACGCTGTGGTCTGATCGACCCGAACGGCCCGTGCCACTGCGCTCGCAAGACCAAGGGTTTCATCCGACAGGGCATCGTCGATCCGGCGCGCCTTCGCTTCACCCAGGTCCACCTCGACAAGACCAGGGAAGGGGCCGCTGCCCGTACCCGCGATCTGCAGGGCCACGTGGAGCAGGTCTACGCAGAGCTGCTGCGCTTGCAGCCCATCGCCCAGTCATCCGACTTCGCCAGCGTTCTTCGCGAAGTTCTGCACCGGCCCGAAGTGCTGCGAACCCTTGGGGTGGAGAACTGATATGCGCGAGCCGGACGTCGCGTGCGAAGTTTGGGCTACCGTGCAAGCGTTGAACCGAGCTTGGGCGGTTGATGGACATCCCGAGCGGCTGGCGAACTACTTTGCGCCCGAGATGATCGCCATCACGCCCACCGATCGGTTGCGGCTCGAAGGCCAAGTGGCATGCATCGCAGGCTGGACCGAGTTCGTCCACACCAGCAGGATCTTGCGCTTTCTGGAAAGCAACCCGCTCACCCTGGTGCTCGCCGAGGGACGCGCCGCCGTCGTGGCCTACGACTTCCAGATCGACTTCGAGGCCGGCGGGCGCGTGGTACAGATGAGCGGACGCGACCTCATGACCCTGGAAAAACGCGACGGCCACTGGTGGCTGGTCGCAGACCACTTCTCGCCGTCCCCTGGCTAGTCTTCTTGGTGAGCCGGCGCTTGTCAGGCCGCTCTCGACGCTGCATCCTCATGCCCGCCCAACCTGACTCGCGAGACACGACATGCACCACGGATGGCTCATCATCGCAGGATCTCTCAGCCTCGCTGTCGCCTTGTTTCATGTGGTCATGGCGTTCATCCCTCGGCTTGCAAGGTATTTCGGAGCGCCGGAACGACTGCTTTCGGCGGGGCGCGTGGTGCTCGCCCTAGCTACGCTGCTGATCGCGGCCATCTTCGCCCTGTGGGGATTGTACGGCCTCTCGGGCGCGGGCTGGTTCACGCCGCTGCCGCTGCTTCGTCCGGCGCTGGTCACGATCGGGGCGATCTACCTTTCTCGTGGCGCCCTCATTCTGCCGCAGCTGCTCACCGTGACGGGGTTGGTGACGTTCAAGGTTCCGGCTGAGCGACAGCACATTCTGTCGTCGGCGGCATCGCTGACGATTGGCATCGCGTATCTGGTAGGAATCATCGTCGAATGACCGACAGGCTGGTCCCGCATGAACTCGCCCAACACACCACCGACTGACCCATTTGCGGACGACCTCGCCGAGGGCAAGATCTTCCGCGATCTCGATCTCCGTGGTGGTGAGATCTCGGAAAGAGTCTTCCGAGATTGCACGTTTTCCAATGTCACCTTTGCCGAAGCCCGGTTGCGTGACTGCAGATTCGAAGACTGCATTGTCCGTTTGTCGGACTGGACCATGGCCAAGGTCTACGGGACCGCCATGCGCGGGGTAAAATTCGAGGGGTCGAAGCTGATGGGCATCGACTGGTCCGACGGCCACCGCTCGCTGGATGCGTCCTTCATGGAATGCGTACTCGACTACAGCTCGTTCGCTCGCATCGATCTCAGGAAATGCGCCTTCCAGGATTGCCGCATGCTGGAGGTGAACTTCTCCGAGGCCAACCTCACCGAAGCTGATTTCTCAGGTTCAAATCTTGACCGAAGCCGGTTCCAGCGAACCAACCTATCGCGTGCGAACCTGGCCGGCGCCACCAACCTTCTCTTCAACCCCAGCGAGAACAAGGTCAAGGGCGCGGTCATCTCGCTCGATGCTGCCGTCGGCATCGTAGCTGCCATGGGGATGACTGTGTCCGGGTTCGGCGATGTCCCAAAGCGCCACAGGGAACCGTGACCCTTCAAGGGCGGGCAACGCTCCACGGCCGAGGCGAAGATCAAGGAGCTGGAAGAGCAGCGATCCGATCAAACAAGCGCAGCGCCGACCAGCCCGCCTTCGGAAGCGGCGCCCGCGGCGACCACCCCTGTCGTTGGGGTCCCGCCAGCCGCAGCGCCCGCGCCGGCGGTGATGCATGTACTTCCTTCTTCGCCGCCGTCGACAACGACAGTGGCACAAAGCGAGAGTGCTCCCAACGAGGGCGCCGCCAATTCTACCGGACGACCGTTTTACACGCGCTGGCCTTTTTGGACCGCGGTCGGCGCAGTGGTTGCCGCAGGTGTCGTCACTGGCATAATCCTGGGGTACGGGAAGGGCGACTTGTCTATGCCCCCCACCGACTATGGTGTGAAACGATACTAGGGGAATAGAGATGACCCAGCCCAATCTCACACTTGCTTCCTTGGCGGTTCTCGCCTGTTCGTGCGCGACCCAAGACGCGGGCATGGTTCTCAACATCGACACCGACGCCACCGTCGACAAATCGGCTATCGACGGAATCACGGTCACGGTCGATGGCAAGGCGAACACATGGGTCCTCGCCAAACCCTTGCCCGGCAGCCTTGGCGTCGTGACATCTGCCGGAAGCAAGAGCGTGGTGGTGGAAGGCTTGGCCAACACGACCACGCTCGGCCGCTGGAGCGGAACGATCGTGGCTAGCAAGGGGAAGGTCGTGACCCAGGATGTGCGTCTGACCTGCGTGGCTTGCGGCACGCCCGATGGTGGTCTGCCGCCAAGCAGGTCTTGAAATCGCCTGCCAGTTCCCGGCACTTGCGTGGCCCCGAGGCCGCGTGCCTCAGGGTCGCCGTGGTGCCCTTCGGAACGATCGTTTCCACCCTCCCCGCCTCCAAGCCGCAGCCATCTCGCCTGAACCAGGGCCGCAGTCGCACTCTGGTCGACGTGGGGGTAGAGCTCGGTGGACGCACTATCGCTGTGCCCAAGCAATGCCCCGATGACATTCTGGCCGGCACCCATGACGGCGTGGCTGCTGCCGGCGGTGTGGCGGGCGCCGTGGCTGGTGATGTGGCGGACGCCGGCCTCTGTGGCGAGCAATGACAAACCGAGCCGCCTACTGATGGCCTTTGCTTTCGGCGATGCGTGCCTTGATCAGCTTGCGGACGAGGGTTGCCGGCAACGGCTTGTCGGGATGGAAATGAAGGGAGGACTTGGTCTGGTCGTAGTCCTGGAGATACTCGGCCAGCCCGCCCAGTGTCGAACCACTGAACGGAAAGTACGAACATCCCTTCGCCGTTGCGCAGAACCCGGCAACAACTGCTCCGTCGAGGCGAAACGCTGGAATTCCGTAGCTGATGCACTCCTCGGCTTTAGGCGCGATCGATAGAATCGCTTTGCGGAGCTTACCGAGCGCAGCCCGCTTCTCGCTGCCCACGGACGCAAGGTACTCGTCGACGGTCCTAGGTCTGGCTGGTTTCATCGATATTTGTCAGATGTCCCGGCGTCGGATTTTGTCACATCAGGCGCCATGCCGACCCTAGCCGTTTCCGCTGGCCGGCCGGCGGTCAGCTCGGACACCAGGGATTGAGCACCATTTCGCATTCGGCAACGTCGATGCTGGGGATCTGCCCTCCCTGACAGCCGAAGGATGAGAGGTTCGCGCACTGATAGGGGCCCCCTTCGGCTACTCCGATCAGCTCCAAGGTGACAGCATCGTAGTAAAAGGCATCGGACGTTTCGGCGTCACCGAGAACGATGACATTGATGCCGTTGCAGCTCACGTATGCCGTGCAAAACCTATCGCCAGTGCAAATAGCCAGCGCGGCGGGCCACGCGCTCGCAGGGCCGAAGGGCTGATTGGTTCTCGATGGGGTACAATAGAACCGCGAGCAGTCCAGGGGCCCACAGGGCCTTCCGCCTGCGCCGCCGGTTGCGAACATGGTGCCAGCCCCGGCACCACCGCTTTCCGTGGCGCCACCGCCTCCTACGACGCCGCCGGCCGCGGCTCCGCCCAGGGCTCCCGCGGCCGGAGTGCCGGTCGTGCCACCCGCACCGCCCGGGCCGCTTCCCCCACTGACGGCAGGGCTCGGCGTTGTTGGACTAAGGGGATCCGAGCAGCCCCAAAACACAACCGCTAGGCAGCAAAAGACTCCAACGCAGCCGAGCCGTCGTGTCGGGAACAAGAGCGACTCCCTGGATTCGACTACTGGCATCGGAAACCTCATCGACATGATAGCTGAATTATGGATCGCCCGCCGAGTGCGCGCCCACAAACCGCGTACAAGTAGCCGCGTTCACCGCCCATCCCCGCCTCCAAGCCACAATGTGCTCGGCGGTTTCCTCGACCTGCGCCCTGCCCTGTACGCCTGCGGCTCCGGCCACGCGACCTTCCGCTCCTTCCGGCATGTCACGCAGTAGGTTCGGCCGACCACTGACCAACTTCGAACACGCGAATCAAGGCTTTCCCGAGATCCGGTACAGGACGCTGGAGTGGGGCGCGAGCGCGATTGAAGCCTTGGGCTGGACACCAAGATCCTTGCGGGCCCAGAGATCGCGAACCGCGACTTGGCCTTTCACTCCCAGCTCCTTCCACTGAGTCTTGAAGATCCCCTTGGCTTCGCCAAGATTGAAGACCGCAAGGTAGAGATCCCTGCTTTCAGGCACCCTGGCAGTCCAAGCCAGAAAATCGCCCGCGGCCAGGACCGGGTGATTGTCCGCACTGTGCTGGTTGACCGCGATGACTTCGGGGTTCGTGAGCAAGGAAAGCGTGAAGGCGTCGCTGCTAGGCATATCGCCGCCGAAAACCAGCGGCGAGCGGAAGATGGACCAGAGGGTCATCAGGGTCCGCTGCTCGTCGGGCGTGAACTTGGTGGGCTCGCCTTTGCCGCCATTGGCCGCCATACGCAGCCGACCGATAGCCAGCATATCGGCGTCGGGCCAGGTGTTGTTCTTGCCGATCTCGGCGGTCCATTCCTTGGTGAATTCGAACTGCTGGCGTAGCAGCTTCCATTCGTCCCAGAAGTCGTCGGAGATGCGCCACATCTGGGCGTTCTTTTGGAAGAACTCCGCCTCCTGCACCGGCGCGGGGCCGGGCGAGATGCTGAGCACGATGGGGCGGCCGGTCTTGAGGATGGCGCGATGGAAGGCCTTCATCTCCGCGGGCTGGTAGAGATGGCTGCCCATATCATCGGCCTTGATGAAATCCACACCCCAGGAGGCGTGCAGTTCGGCGACGGAATCGTAGTATTCCTGAGATCCGGGTTTGGTGGTGTCGATGCCCCACATATCAGGGTTCCAGCGACAGGGATTGTCCTTTTCGGCGATGTCCTGGGCATGCAGCTTGGTCCCCTTGATGGGCAGGTTGGCGGCGACTGTCTGGCGTGGAATGCCGCGCATGACGTGGATGCCGAACTTCAGTCCCTTGCCGTGGATGTAGTCCGCCAAAACCTTAAACCCCACGCCGTTGGCAGCCGACGGAAAGCGGTTCACGGCGGGCATCAGGCGCCCGAAGCCATCCATAGTCAGCTTCGCCTTTGGGTCGTAGTCGTAGGCTTTGGCGTTGGGCTCGTACCACTGGGCGTCTATGACAATGTACTTCCAACCGTATTGGGCCAAGTGCTGGGCCATGTAGTCCGCGTTTGCCCTCACATCCCGCTCGGTCACGGCCGTTCCAAAACAATCCCAGCTGTTCCAGCCCATGGGTGGCGTGGCTGCCCAGTCGCCATAGCTGGCTTGCAACTGGGACTGACCATGGGCCTGATTCTGCAGCGGCGGTGCCAGCAGCCCAAGCAGCGCGATGGGAAGGAACCCTCGATGCGACATTTGAACCTCGAAAAGGACGTTGAGCTATTCAAACCTCAAGATCACTGTTCACAGGTGTTTTCGAACCGTACCAGGCAACTCCACGCTAGAAGCTGCACGCGCCGTCGGTGCACGTCGGGGCCGAGGTGCCCTGGATAGCATACGCGCCGTTCACCGCAAGTGAGGGGTAACCGCAAGTATCTGCAAATACGGTCGGCTCTCCTCCGGGGCAGGTCACCGTGGCGACGTTGTTGGCATCCAGGCTGGCCGTGACCAGCGTTGCTCCCGACGCATCCTGCAGGGTTATGTCGTTCGCGTATATGGGACCACCGTCGGTGAACGACTCGCCGTTCACAAAGGTGCGGGTATAGCAGAGGGCATCGCCCTTCTCCACCTTGAACGTTATGGTCGAGCGGTAGCCGGTTGATCCCGATGCTATTTCTTCGGTCGCCAGGATCTTGACCCCATTGTCAAAGCACTGGGTGCTGGTGGTGGGCACCGCTGTCAGATCCTTCTGCGCGACGCAGGCTCCGTTGGCCGCGCAGCTGAACATCAAGTCCGCCACTTTCTGAAGGCATGCCAGGTTCGCGCATGCGTTCGTACTACCGTCGGCCCGGGGGGTGGGGTTGCCACCGTCCGTTCTGCGGCTGGGGTTGAAATTCGAGTCGCCACCGCAGGCCAGGACAAGAAGGAGTGACATACCCAGGTATCGAACCAGTTCGCGCATGCGTACACCTTCCAACGAAGCTCTCTCTCGGGTTATCTCCGAGGGTACCTCTTTCGCTTGCCGTCGTCCACCGCGCTGACAGCAGGGCACACCCAACCCCGATAGACCGCATCCCGCTCCAGGCAGGCCGCGATTGGTGGCAGCGCGGGCAGGCGCGGTGGCTGGGGCTGGAATGTCGTGATTCGCAGCTGTGATAGCTTTGCGGAGGAGGCGACTCGATGGCCACTTCCCGAAGTACGATTGATTTCATTCTCGACCAGCTGTCCGCCGTGCCGAGCGTGCGTGTCCGTAGGATGTTTGGCGAGTACGCGCTCTATTGCGACGAGAAGGTGGTCGCCCTCGTCTGTGACGACCAACTCTTCGTCAAAGTCACGTCGGCCGGCAAGGCCCTGGTCGGGGATCGCTACGCCGAAGGGACCGCGTACCCAGGCGCCAAACCGTCGATGCTCGTGTCGGCCGACGACTTGGAGGACCACGAGCGGCTCGGTGAGCTCATCCGCGCGACCGCCGCCGCGTTGCCGCCTCCCAAGCCCAAGAAAGCGAAGATGAGGAAGACCGGGCGTCGCTGACACTCGGCTACGGAATCGCCACCAGGGCCATTCCCGGACCGCCAGATCCCTGGAGCCTGGAGGTCGAGGTCCTTCTTCTCCAGCGCCCTCACCTCGCTGAAGCGAAGCCCGAGGAGGATCTGGGTTGTCAGCGTCACAGCAGCTTGACACGGACCGAAGGCGGGGAGCCGCGCCATGTGGCAAAATGGGGCCATGACAGAGGCCCGAACGTTCGGGTTCACAGAACGAAAGGCTGCCAGACTGGAGGAGCAGTGGTCGATTCTCCTGGCGGGGCTCCTGGGACCCGGCGCGCAGCGGGGGAATGCAAGTGTGTGGCTCGGCGGGTGCGTCGCGCTTGCCTTCATTGCGATGTTGTTCTCTTGCAGCTCTCCGTTGACCAGAGGGCGTGACAGCGGCGGGGCAGCTGCGGGTGGGATTCGCGATGCCCCTGACGGTCAGCTGGATGTCCCCATTGGTGGCACGGGTGGCGCTGCGGGCACGGGTGGCAATCCTGGTACGGGCGGCATGACAGGTGCCTCTGGCACGACAAGCGCTGGAGGCGCGGCGACTGGTGGCGCGAACACGGGCGGCGTGCCGACCGCTGCCGGAGGGACCACGACAACCGGCGGGACGATCGCGAGCGGCGGGATAAGCAACCCTGGTGCAACCGCGACAACCGGCGGGACGATTGCGAGCGGTGGCAGCAGCGGCAGCGGAGATGCCAACGGCAAAGGCGGCACTTGGGACGGAACGCCACCAAGCTGTGTCGGCCTGACCGCGACCTGCGGGCCGGCGGGGACCGATGACTGCTGCAAAAGCTTGCCGGTCCCCGGTGGAACGTTCGATCGAAGCTATGACGGCGTGCAATTCAAGGACCCGAACTTCCCGGCGACGGTGGATGACTTCTACCTCGACAAGTACGAGATCACGGTGGGCCGGTTCCGGGTGTTCGTGAACGCAGGCATGGGCACGCAGGCCAGCCCGCCAGCGGCTGGCACAGGCGCGCATCCGAGGATCGCGGGCTCCGGCTGGGATTCAACGTGGAACACGAATCTGGCTGCGGACACGGCCAGCCTGGAGGCCAACTTGAAGTGCGGTATGGAGACCTGGACGGACACGGCGGGGAGCAACGAGAGCGTGCCCGTGAGCTGCCTGGACTGGTACACGGCATTCGCGTTCTGCGCGTGGGACGGGGGACGGGTGCCGACCGAGGCGGAGTGGAACTACGCGGCCTCGGGTGGAAGCGAGCAGCGGTACTATCCGTGGTCGAGCCCGGCAACCTCTACGAGCATTGATGACAGCTATGCCGTCTACAACTGCGGCGGTTCATGCACCCCACTGAACGTCGGCTCGAAGTCGCCGAAAGGCGATGGGAAATGGGGCCAGTCCGACCTAGCCGGGAATGTGTTGGAGTGGACGCTGGACTGGTATGCAAGCTGGTACTCAATGCCGTGCCTTAATTGTGCCGATCTAACAGCCGCCTCATACCGGGTGATCCGGGGCGGCAACCTCTACAACATCGCCTTGGGCCTCCGGTCGGGCTACCGCTTCTACTACTTCCCCGAGATGCGCAGCGGCGCCTTTGGGGCGCGTTGCGCCCGGACCAGCCAATAGTCTATGGGATGGTAGTTGCGTACAACGGAACCGACGCAGCACCTTCTGGCCGGCGCCCATGATGGCGTCGCTGCTGCCGGCAGTGTGGCGAGGCTATTCGTATAGCTCGGCACTCGCGAGGATTCCGCTGAAACCGTTTCCGCCGGCGACTAGCACCTTTCCACTCGGCAACAACGTCGCCGTGTGGTTGTCCCTTGCCACAATCAGGTTGCCTGTCGCTGTGAACTTGCCGGCTCCTGGGTCGTATAGCCCTGCGCTCGCGAGATAGTTGATGCCGTCGTCCCCGCCAGCTATGAGCACCTTCCCGCTCGGCAACNNCCTTCCCGCTCGGCAACAACGTCGCGGTTTGGAACACCCTTGCCCCGGCGGTCATGCTGTCGCTGGCGGTGAACGCTCCGGCCGCTGGATCGTATAGTTCCGCGCTCGCGAGATATGGATACGAGTTGCTACTGGCTCCTTGCGCGATAAGCACCTTCCCGTTGGGCAACAACGTCGCCGTGTGGCCCCACCTTGCCACGGTCATGCTGCCGGTTGTTGTGAATGTCCCGTGGCTGGGGTCGTATATCCGAGGGCAGTTTCACCACAAAGGCACCAGCCGCCAGGCACACCAGTCCACCATCACCTTCCACCCTCCCGCCTGCAAGCCGCAGCCACCGCGCCTCGACCAGGGCCGTGGTCGCGCTCTGAGCGATGGGGCGTAGCGCTCGGTTGCGGCGCTAGGGGCCGGTGGCTGACCCAGCCTGCTGGAGGGCGCGCAGTTCCCGGCGGCCGGAGCGGTAGGTACCGATGCTCACGATGATGAGGGCAAGCGACAAGAGTGCGCCGCCTAGGGTGGCGGGCCGGGTGCTCTCCATGAGCCCGGTCATCAGCATGGACTGAAAGGTCGTTTGCGGAACACTGCGCACAAATTGAAAGACTGCGACGACGCAGGTCCAGGTGGAATGCGCCATGACCGCCAGCAGCGCAAACGAGGTGACCCAGATGAAGCGCAAACGTATGGGCTCGCAGCCCAATGAGGATCTGCGTTGTCAGCGTCACAGCAGCTTGTCGCCGAAAACGCTATAGTCCCGCCGAGATTCCGCCGATGCTGGTGAGGAAAGGCACGCGACCGAACCCAATGCCGCTGGTGACGAAGACGCGGAAGTCGGTCTTTTGGACCATTTGGATTTCAACGCTCGCGGCATGGCTTGCCGTGGCGGGGTGTTCCGTAGATCTCAGCAAACTGCGCCCGAACCACAAGGACGGCTCGGTTCCCGTCGTGGACGCCGGGGGCAACATCGCCTTTGCAGACACGGGGTCGCCGGCAAACGACGTCTTGACGAGCGACACCGCGTCGACAACGGATCTCGCCCTACGCCCCGATGCCAGCGCAGACAGCACGGCCGTGGAAGCCGGGCAAGGCACCACGCCGGCGACGGACGACGGCGGCCAAGCCGCCGACGGGTCGGGGCCGCCGAACGACGCCGTATTCCTGGCGGATCTCCAAGACCTCGACGCTGCGGGGGATGGTGGCCCTTCACAAGACGACGCCCCCCTCGTCGAAGCGGGCAGCGGGGTCGAAGTCGCCGGCGCTGCCGACGTCGGCTCCGCAGGAGTCCCCGACGCCAGTCCCCCGGCGCCCGACGCCTCGCCCGACGGCGCCTTCACGGGAATCCCCGACGCCAGTGCCGCGGCACCCGATGCCGCGCCCGATACCGGACCCACGCCGACCGTCGTGAACCTTTCCCAGGCAAAACCCGTGACCGCCGCCGCCCAGGCGACAAGCAAAGAGGCAATTTTCGGGAATGACGGCTCTCTCAGCACCTCCTTCTGCGGGGCGGGCGGAACCCTCCCGGTTTGGTGGAGGGTCGACCTGGGCGCGACGTTCAACATCGTCCGCACCGACGTCGCCTTCGAGAAACCAGCCTCCACCTACCAATACAAAATCGAAGTCTCCACCGACGACTCGACCTACACCACCGTCGTGGACCAAAGCGCGAATACGACCCGTAGCGGGACGCTGCTGTCCGATGCGTTCACCGCTCAGGCCCGCTACCTGCGCATCACCATCCTCGCAGTGTCGCCCGCGTCCGCGTCGGCGTGTTTCTGGGAATTCTCGGTGTGGGGCTATCCTTCGCCTGGCTCGACGGCCGCCTCCCTGGCCAACCTCGCGCTTTCGGGCACCGCCTACCGCTGGTACAACAACACCAGCGCCACCGCCAACACCAACAAGGTGGCGGAGCCGATGCTGAACGACAACAGCGTCGTCGCCGACCTCAACCTTGCAGGCACCGGCAACGATCCCTCCTTCAACGCCTACGAGGCGGCTGGGGTCATCCTCGCGCAGGGATCCACGATAGGCAGCGTAGTATTCGTCAGCGGCGTCTCGGTCCCGTCGGGCTACGGCGATCCCGACGGCAATTTCACCGCCAACTTCCACCTGCAACTTTCCAGCAACGGAACCACGTGGACGGACGCCGCGGGCTGGACCTTGGCGCCGGCGTATACCTACAACTCCACCGCCGCCAATCGCGACTATGTCTTTTCTGGATCGGCGACGGGAATTCTGGGCGTGCGCGTGATCGGCCTCGTCCATCCCGACTTCACGCTTTCCGCCTACTCCCGCGCTCGCGAAGTGCAGGTGTGGGGGCTTGAATAGCTGGCAGACACCGCGTTCCTTCAGTTGCGGGCCTCTGCCTACCCAGATGGCGGCGCAGAGCCCGTCGATGTTGCCATCGACACGCTCCCGACTCCCGCCGACGCCTCGGAGCTCAAGGACGACGGGCGGTTGCTGGATGGAGCTCGGGATGGGCTCCCTACTATCGCGGACGTTGCGCCCAGCAGCATTGACCTCTGCCGCTTCCGCCGCGGCTAGATCGGCGCCCGGTGGCCTATAATCCGTCAATGCGGCAACCAGCGAGGACTCCCCACGTCTTGCTATCGGGTCTAGGCAGCGCGCTCGTCGCTCTGGCGGCGTGTTCGAACAACGGCGGCGCGCTCGGCCCGGACGCGGCCACGGACCAGCCGTTGCCAGATGCTCCCGTCGCCGACTTGGCAATCGACCCGCCTGCGCCGGACACCGCGGCTGGCGCGGAGGCTCCCCTTCCCGACACTGCGATTCCGGATGCCCCGGTCGCTAGTGATTTGCCGGCGGACGCGCCGGTCGCCAGGGATCTGCCGGCAAAGGAGGCCCCGGCCCCCATGGAAACCGGGCCCGGCGGTCCAGAACCCGACTGGCTTTGGCGCACGCCCCTGCCCCAGGGAGACGACATCGTTCGCCTATTCGTCCGCGACGGCGCAATCTACGCCTTCACCTCCAGTTTCACCCTGTGGCGAAGCACCGACGAGGGAAGCACTTGGTCGGTCTGGTCGTCGGTCTCCACCCAGCTTTCGAATGACTTCCCGGGCTGGGCTCGCGACGCCTACGTCGGCCCTGACGGAACCTTCTGGCTGGTCGGCGAATACCATTCCATGGCCAAGTCGAGCGACGGCGGCCGATTCTTCAAGCGCATCTTTCCCGGCATCACCAATTACGGGAACCTGGCGACGGTCTTGGCCCTTTCCGACCAAATCGTATTCACCGGCGGCAATGACCTCGGGCTTCTGCGCAGCACCGATGGGGGATCGACGTTCACCAGTGTGGTAACCAGCAGCATGTACTCGGGACCTTCCGCCCTGTGGAGCGATGGAACTGTGATCCTCCTCGGCACCTCGGACGGCGGCGTCCTGCGTTCCACCGACGGCGGACTGACCTTCGTCAACCGCGGCGGAATTCGGTCCGCCACGGTTCGGGCCTTCGCCGCCCTTGGCCACGAGCGCTTTGCCGCCACCTCGGCCGGACTGCTGCTTTCCGCCGACGACGGGGACACTTGGACGGCGGTTACCAACGACGGGGGCACGCCTCCCAGCCTGTGGGGCGTGGTCGCGGCCGAAGATGGGGTTTGGGCCGTCGGGCAACAAGGGGTCGTGCTGTTTCGCCGGCAGGGCGATACCGCGTTCGCGAGCGTGGCCGGCGCCGGAACCAATGATTTCATCGCCGCGGTCGCGACCCCGGGCGGAGCAGCGCTCATCTATGGCATCGACGGCCAGCTCTTGCGCGGCAGCGCCGGGGTGCTGGCGCCGGTCGCGTCGCCCAGCAAGTACGTCGTCCTGGACTTGGTCTGGACGTCGCCCGGCCACCTTGCAGCCACCACCAGCACGGGCAAGCTTCTGCGCTCGTCGGATGGGGCCAAGACGTTCACCCTGACCGCCCCCGCCGCGGACAACATTTCGCTCACCGGCATCGCTGCCGGCGCGCCGAACGAACTCTATCTCTCGGGCTCGAAGGCGACCCTGCTCCGTTCCACCGACGGGGGCGATAGCTTTGCTCCGCTCCCCAAACCGACGATTTCAGGCGGCTCCGACGCCGGCAAGATCTGGGCGAACGGCGAAGGACGGGTCTTTCTTCGCGAGACCGGAACCGACACCATCCACGCCTCGACCGACCACGGCCAGACCTGGAGCCCAAGGCACCTGTCCGATGTCTCGGGCGCCAGTCGGGGTGGCATTTGGGCCGACGGCAACGGGCTCGTCTGGGCCTCCGCAAGCGACGGAATCTACGAGTCCACCGATTGGGGACGGACTTGGTCTTTCATCACGGGCAACACCGGAAACGTCTTCGGCGTTTGGGCCACCAGCCCGCAGGACATCTACTACGTCGCCGAAGGCCCCAGCGTCGGCTACAGCCACGATGGCGGCAAGACCTGGTCGTCCATCGTGGGGTTCGCCGGCAGCGCGAACTACGGAAACATGACCGGCATCTGGGCCAACGGGCCGGACGCCATCTACGTGACCGGCGGGCGCGGCGTGGTCGAGCGCTCAAACGATCGCGGGGCCACTTGGATTCGCGAGGCCACGACCACGGGGTCGACGATCTACGCGATCGCCGGATCCCCGGCCGGCGAGCTCGCGATCGCCAGCAGCCACGGCGGCATCCTGCTCCATCGCTGACAGGCAAGATCAGTAGAACGAAACGTTCGCGACGGTAAACTTGGCGGAGCAGGTGCCGCCGTCGGGATTCGCCAGGGTAGTGCTAAGCTGCCACTGCAGGCTGACCATGAAACTCGGATCAAAGGTGCTGATGGGCATGCCGCCGATCAGGGAGGCGAAGGGTACATTGATGGTAGGAGCCGATGGCGTCGCCGCTAGCGCCGCTGCGGTGACATCGGCTGCGGGGCCGTAGCAGCTCGAATCCGTACCAGCGCAGGCCCCGCGTGTCGGGTCGTCAGCCTTGGCGAGGTCACGACTGAACGAAGCGCCAAGCTGGAACCCACAGCCGCCAAGGTCGCCCGAGAAATCGAACTTCACTCCGGTGTACGACGAGGCGTTGATGCAGCTCGAACTGTTGTAATAGAGACCGAAGCCTTCCCAGTTGGAGCCCGAGCTGGTGAGCGGGCCGAAGCCACCCGAGATGGTGAGGCCGTTGCCATCCGCGGTAACGGTGGCGGTAGGACTGGCCTGCCCGCTGGCCGCGTAGGCGTACGAGCCCCACGCATTGGGAGCCATACCGAAGCTCAAATTCGCGCCGTTCGTCGAGCCGTTGGTCGTGATTGCCGGCCCCGGCAGAACCGTTTGCGTGCAGGTCGGGCCGCCAGGTTGGCAGCCGAACCCGACGGTGCGGCCCGCCGCGCCCGCGCCGGCGTCGGGGTATGCGCCCGGCACGATTCCCGGCGTCATCACCTGCGGTCCCTGCCCAACCACCCGTTCCGCTTCGCCGTAGACCCATGCACTCGTAGCGCCCGTGTCCGCTAGCTCAATCGCCGCGATAGAAACCGCCGGCATCTCGAAGGTCGGCGTGCTCGCCGCCGACGATGAAAGCCCCGTGACCTCGAAGCGCAGGGGCTGGGTCGTGGTGTTCCAGTTCGCCACGATGATCTCGGTTACACTGTCGTCGGCGTTACGGCTGGCATAAACGCTCACCCCTCCTGGCGACGAGGTCACGTCGAGCAGGGTCGGGCCAAAGTGCTGGGCGTAGAGCAAGTAGGCGTAGTATTCGGGCCGCGGCTGGTGCGCGGGCGGCTCGCCGATGAACCCGAGCGACCAGTTTTGGTCATCGCTGATGTCCCAAATTGCAGAAGTCCAAAGCCCGAGCCCGATCGAAGTGCCGAGGCTGTCGAGAACCCAAAGCGCCGAGCCCACGGTGCCCGGAGAAGCGTCGAGCACACACGCGGTGTCATCGTAGGCGACATTCATCTCGGTGAGCGCGAGCGGCTTTTGCCCGTAGCCAGTGACCTGCAGGATATTCTGCACCGAACCGATGATGGTCCGGTATTTCGCCGCATCGGTCGCCGCCGCGGCCAGCGAGGATTGCTTGGCTTCGAAGGGATAACGGTGGATCGACACCACGTCGAAGAGATCGCCACAGCCCTGCAGAATCGGGGTCAGCCAGTCGTTGGCGCCATTGCCGGCCTGGTACTTCCACGCCAGTTCCGGCCCGACGATCAGAATTGTCGGGTCGACAGCCTTCATGGCGGTGACGTAGGCGCGGGCGGTGGCGCAATAATCCGACGGCCCGTAGTTCGGAATCGCAGGCTTGCTCGAGTCGGAGGGCAGGCCCTGGCTGGCGTAAAGGTCGGGTTCGTTGCCGATGGAGAAGTACTTGATCGCGTAGCCCTTGATCACGTTCGCGTAGCGCACCATCGCGGCCGCAGTGTCGGCCGTGGGCGGCTGTCCGCTGGTGTCCTGCAGGAGCGGCACTTGGATGATGGGCTGCGCGCCGATGGCCGTCGCGTACGCCACCAGCTTATCCATCTGGGCATCGTCGAACGCATCGGGCGTGTTGGCGTCGTTGTTGTAGCCGCCCACGCGAATGTAGGACGGCGCGACCGCCGCCACCAGCGACTCGGTGCCCGGTACGTCGTTCCCGTAGGTCGGCGCCCACTGCCAGTAGTTGACCGACCAGGTCGTGGTGCGCGGGGTGCGCGCGGCCGCCGAAATGACGACGTTGGCGGGGCCAGCCGAGGCGCCGTCCGCGCCGGTACCGCTGTCCTTGCCTTTCTCCGAGGCCAGCCCGCCGTCCGAGCAGGCAGCCAACGCAAGTAGGGTCAAGAAAGTGAATCCAGACCCGATGAGAGTCGAGCGTGAAGTTGGGATGTTGTTCATGGTTTTCCTCTACAGGTGGTAAGGATGGAAGAGGTCTCGCCAAGAGTTCTCCGTCCGATTCATGCCGCACGATCCGGTAGCGAGCCAGGGCTTGCTGCCGCCGCACCTTGATAAGAGTCGCCAGGCTTTGGATACGGACCAGATCGCGGGACAAGCCGAGCTTCTCCATTGACCCCCACGCGCCGGCACCGACTCCCGGCGTCATTGCGGTGCGTCCTCCGTCGGAAGTGCTGCTGCCCGAGATGTTGCATGGCCTGGGCTTGTGACGGCGCCACTGCCTGTCCTGTCGCCCGCACTTGCGTAGAAGTCCCTCGTCGTCTTGCCCGCCGCAGTCCGGGCAACGTATTCACTCGACCCGTTCGTAGGCCCCGATATCGAAGGCGCTGCCCTGAGGGCGCGGGCTACCGTCGATGTCGGTTCGGGCCGCGGTGGCCTTGCCGTGGTCCACGGCCGCGCTGCTCGCAGTGAGGTGAAAATCGTGCGACGCTGCGGCCACGAACGCAGGATCGCCGGAGAGGCTCGCAGAGAGAAAGGACGGTGCCGTGCCGGCGCCAAACAACAGGTTGTTCGAGCCGGCAATCTTGGGAGAGCTGCCCGTATCGGCCGAAAAGTAACGCTCGCTGGTCAGGGCGACGATGAGGTTGTCGTCCATTTGAATGCCCACCGGGCCCGAGGCTAGAGCTATCGCGCCGGACGAGCCTGTGCCACGCGAGCCGCAATTGTACAATGTGTTGTTGTAGAGCTGCACGTTGCCGCTGCCGGCCGAGCCTTCGTTCGTGATATTGGCCACGTAGATACACGCGTAGTCTGACGAGCCATCGGCGGGGTCGGGCCCTTGGCCGACGTCGTAGATGACGTTGTTGTAGGCAACCACGGCTCCCCGCGATGGATCCACGCTGGCGAAATTGAGCCCATCGCACACGCTGCCATGAATCACATTATCGTGCACAATCAAATCAAATTCGTTGGGACCGCCCGTGTCGTGGAACTGGATTGCACGACAAGTCTTGCCGTCGCGCACCGTGTTCCAACCCAGCTCTATGTGATCCGAGCCGAAATAGATGCCGTGGTAGTATTTAGTTATCGTCCCAACGTTGGCTGCTGCATCGTGCACGACATTGCCCAGGAGCTTGAGCCCCGCGGTGTTGTCGCCTTGCCCACCTGTCACACATCCGCTCGGGCCGGCGCCATTGGGGCAGGAGATGTCGTTGCCCACGATCCGCCAACCCACGGCGCCACCTTCCAAGTCGATAGCTTCGGTTTCGCCGCGAATTAGCAGTTGCGAAATCACCCAATAGTCGAAGGTCCCAGTGATCGCAGGCGTCAGAATACCGCGTTCAAGACCGGACTCGACGCCGATGGTGACGCTGGCGCCTGGATAGGCCACCAGAGCCTTGGGTGCGCTCGCGGTTCCCGCGTTCGTGCCATCATTGGTGCTCATGCCGAGCGCGCAGCGGTAGGGAGATGAAGAATCCTCCGTGGTCTGCGCGAGCACGTCCCCTGCGCTCTTGCCGAGGTAGGCGGTGTCCCCCGCCTGAATCGCGTTCTTCGCCTTGGGAATCGTCTTCCAGGGATTTGCGAAACTGCCGTCGTTGCTGTCCTTGCCACTCGGGCTGACGAAGTAGATCGCTCCGGTGCGCACGGTGAACGGCAAAGCATTGCTGTCACCTTTGCCGGGGACGTGGACCACGATGTCACCGGTGCTTGCGCTACCGCCAAGTTGGAACGTGATCTTGGTATTCGTCCAAATCGCATAGTTGTCCGCCGGGCCGCCGCCGATCGTCACCGTAGAAGCGCCTTGCGTGTCCCCAAATCCGTTACCCCAAAGCGTAATGTGGGCACCCTTGTCGGATTGCCCGCCGCGGTTGGGACCACTGGTCAGATCGGAGAAAAACAAGGCAAGACCGGTGATGGGCGCGGGACCAGACGAAGCGAACGCGCCGCCGGTGTTGCCCTGAACCCCTGCGCCGCCCGCAGTACCAGCGCTGCCACCGCCATTCCCGCCTGAGCCGCCCAGCGAGCTCGGTGTTGTCGTGTCGTCGGCCTGGGCCGTCTCGCGCGCCACGCTACTATCGCCCGATACACGAGTTGAGCCTCCACAGGCGATCACGGCTAGGACGAGACAGCCGATGATGATCAGAAATGGTCGGGGCTTGGGCTGCCGCATGTGGGTATTCTACCAGCCTTGACTTTGGGTTGTGCCAAACATAGCTAAAACCTGCGCAGTCCTGCTCGACGCTCGGCCAGGATGCACGAACCTGGGGCCGTCCACGACGTCTTGCTCGAGCTGGCCGGGATCGATGTTGCGGCGCCTGCAAATCTCCTCGATGAATGCGCAATTCTGCTTCTGGCGCACGAGCGCCGGCGCCCAATATGGCGACGTACGTCAGCGAAGGCAGCAGATGAAACAGTGCCGCTTGTCAGGCCACTCCACACTAGAGTGCTCAACTGTGCCTGCGAGTACGCGGCGCACAGTCATCCGAGAGCAAGAAGGTTGTCGACTTTCTGGCCGACGTTCTCGACGCCAGAGTCGGGGAGGACGCGAGCGCGTGTCTACGGGGTCCCGTCGGCCACGAAGGTCGTCACGCTCTGAGGGTCGAGCGAGGCCGTGAAAGAGCCGTTGGTCACCGTGACCGCGCCGTCGTCGGCGAGCTTCTTGCTGTTTGAGGTCGTGTACCTGTGGGCGTTCGTGAAGGTACCACTCGTGACGGTGAAGTTCTGCGTCTTGGCGGACGTGNNGGCGCTCACCCGGTGCGAGCCCGGCCGGACGTACTTCGAGAACTGGCCCATCACGTACCCCTTGTTTGTAATGGTGCCGCTCGACGTGATGAGGTTGCAGTTGGGCACGCGCAGGTACCACCAGACGTAGCCGTTCATCTGGCTGTTCATACAATCCATGATCTCTTTGGCCATCGTCATCATCGTGCCGATGTCCTCCGGATCGAACATGTGCTCGGTCATCCAAACCTTCTTCTGCTTCTGGATGGCGAGGGTATACGTGCTGGCGGGTGCGCCGTAGAGGTGCAACCCAATGTGAGTGATGTGAGATGCCGCCGTCGAATCGTTGAGCACCGGATCGGAGTAGGATTTGTCGTAATTGGAGGTCTCCGGCATCAGGATGGAAGCCCCAACGTCCTGCGCATTGTTCTTCGTGAAGTTGAAGAGCTGGGTCGGGGTCCAACTGCACGAAACGTAGGTTACCTGGATATTGGGCTCGTTCTGCAAGGAGATG
>PMJO01000196.1:0-27849 GCA_003158455.1 Myxococcales bacterium
GGGGGAAGAAGCCTGCGCCGCTGTCGAAGACCTTGAGGCTCGAATCAGTGGCCGACGTTGTAAGGGTCAGCGAGGACTCGATGCGCTGGTTGATGCCATCGGTGTCGCGGTACCACTGACTGAACGTGTCGTTGCTCTGTACCGTTTGGGTGTTGGTGGATCCATGGGCATAGACCGGCTTGTGGTCAGTGCCCAGGGCGGCCTCAACAATCCCCTTGTCTTGAACTATGTTGGGTTGCTCGAAGTCGGGGTGCCTGGCTCCCGTGGTATCGTCGGCGCAGCGGAAATCGCGGAAGACGACCGCAAGAACGTTGCTACAAGTGGCTCCATCGCCTGACCCTGTGTCGCCTCCCGTTCCCGTACCTGATGGACTCGTACTGAGGTCAATTCCACCCCCGCCGTTGGGGCCGTGGCTGCCAGACGACCCTCCTATCTCGCTGCTGCCAATAGGATCCGGCCCNNCGATTCGATCGGTTCGTGCTTGGTGTGCGAGTCATGCTGACCTCCTCATGAACCTGCGACAGATTCAAGCTCTATTATATAAGCCTACTCCATGGCGAGGCCCCTGATCCAAGAAAAGACAATGGATCAGAGCCGCTTTGCCAAAGCGTCAGCCACCACTGCCTGGCCCAATGCGAGGCCGCCGTCGCCAGGCGGGACCTGGCCAGGCAAATGCACCGCAAACTCGGGCGAAAGGGCGGCCCGCAGCGACTCGGCCATGCGCGCATTCTGGAAGCAACCACCAGTGAACACCACCGGGTGATTGCCGTGCTCCTGGCGCAGCAAACGCAGGACCTCGGCAGTTACCGCCACCAGGGTGTTGTGGAAGCGGGCCGACACCACGGCAGGGGCGCGCCCGGCCACGATGTCCATGGTTGCTTGCCGCACCATCGGTCGCAGGTCCATCAGCCAAGGACGCCGAGTCGCATCCAGGGCGAAGTCGTAGCGTCGGTCTTCGCCCGCATCGGCGACGAAATTCCAGCGCATGGCCACTTGACCCTCAAAGTGCGAATGGGTTGCGCCCAGGCCAATCGCGCCCAGGGCGTCGAAGTAGCGACCAGCGCCATGGGCCAGCGGCGTGTTCAGCTTCTCGGCAATCATGCGACGGCAAAGCGCGATCTCACCTGCGGGAATCAGCTTGAACAAGGCCAGGGCATCCATCGGCGGATCGCCGGCGAAGGCATCGTCGAGCACAGCCAGCGCCAGCCGCCAAACCTGCTGGATGGCGAGATCGCCGCCCGCCAGTGAGATGGGGCGCAGGGTGGCCAGGCGCTCGAACTGCGCAAAATCGGCCAGCAGAATCTCGCCGCCCCAGGCCGTGCCGTCGCTGCCCAATCCGGTGCCGTCATAGGCCACGCCGAAAACCGGCCCGGCCAGGCCGTGCTCGGCCATGGCGGCGGCCACATGGGCGTGGTGGTGTTGCACGGCGATCTTGCACGCCTCGGGCCGCGCCAGGGCGTAGCGGGTCGACTGGTATGAAGGGTGCAGATCGTGGGCGATGATTTCGGGCTCGATGCCGACAAAACGCTGCAAGCGCGCCACTGCGCGCTCGTAGGCAACCAGGGTCGCGAGGTTGTCGAGATCGCCGATGTGAGGGCCAAGATAGGCGTCGCGGCCTTGCGCCAGAGCAAAGGTGTTCTTGAGGTGCGCCCCGCAAGCCAGAAGGGGCGCGACCGGCGACGCCAAGGCAATCGACCTGGGCACATACCCGCGTGACCGGCGGAACAACACCGGCTGGCCCGCAATCAGGCGGCCCACCGAATCGTCGCAAGGGTTCTCGATGGGGCGATCGTGCAAGAGCCAGGCGTCGGCAATCTTGGCCAGCCTGCTCTGCGCGTCGGCGTCGTCGAAGGCGATGGGCTCTTCGGAAAGATTCCCCGAGGTCATGACCAGTGGGCGATCGGCCTGGGAAAGCAACAGGTGGTGCAGCGGCGAATAGGCAAGCAGAAGACCGACCATTGGGTTCTCGGGCGCCACTTCGGGGGCGAGGCCGGAATCGCCTTTGCGCTTCACCAGCACGATCGGTCGCTCGACCGATGTGAGCAGCGCGCGCTCCGCGTTGTCGAGCACGGCCAGCGCCTCGGCGGCGCGCAGATCGCGCACCATCACGGCAAAGGGTTTCTCGTCGCGCTGCTTGCGCTCGCGCAAGCGGCACACCGCCGCCGATGAGGTTGCGTCACAGGCCAGGTGAAAGCCGCCGATGCCCTTGACCGCGAGAATCTTTCCCGCAGCCAGCAGACGGCCGGCTGGTCCCGCCGGATCCGCCACGTCCAGCGCCGCTCCGTCAGCGTCGACCAGCAAGAGCAGCGGCCCGCAAGCCGGGCAGGCGATAGGCTGGGCGTGAAAGCGCCGATCCCCCGGATCCTCGTACTCGCGCCGGCAGTCGGCGCACATGGCGAATGCCGCCATGGTGGTGTGAACGCGGTCGTACGGGATCTCGCGCGCAATCGAGAAGCGCGGCCCGCACTGGGTGCAGTTGGTCAGGGCATAGTGAAAGCGGCGGGCATGCGTATCTTCGATCTCGGCCAGACAGTCGGCGCAGGTGGCAATGTCAGGCGGGATCGACACGCGTCGGCCCGGTTCACCCGCAGGCCCGCTGGGTGCGATGATGAATTCGCTGGCGTCCTGGTTGGCAATCGTCTCGATCTGCCGACTGTGGACGCGCGCCGCAGGCGGTGTCTGCTCAAGGCCGGCAATGAATCTGTCGAGTGCCGCCGGCGCGCCGAAGACTTCGATGGTGACGCCTTGGCCGTCATTGAAAACCCGGCCGGCCAGTCCCGCCTGCTGCGCCAGACGCCACACCCAGGGCCGAAACCCCACCCCCTGTACCACGCCGCGAACCAGGATGCGGCGGCCTTCGCGCGAATTCATGCTAGCTGCGCCTAGTGGCCGCGATACGCGCCAGCAGCCAGTCGAACCAAGCCTGCACGCCTTCGCCCTTCCAGGCCGACATCTTGATGACGTCGATGGTGGGGTTGATGGCGCGCGCGTCGGCCAGGGCGGCCTGCACGTCAAAGTTGGTATGAGGCTGCAGATCCATCTTGTTGAGGATGAGGGCGCGCGACTCCTTGAACATAAGCGGGTACTTGCCCGGCTTGTCGTGGCCCTCGGTGCAAGAAAGCATCATCACCTTGTCGTGCTCGCCCAGATCGAACTCGGCCGGGCACACCAAGTTGCCCACGTTCTCAATGACGAGCAGATCCAGCTTCCCACTATTGAGATCGTCGGAGGCGCGCGCGATCTGATGGGCTTCGATGTGGCAGGCGCCGCCGGTGTTGATCTGCAATGCGGGTACTCCGTAGCGGCCAATGCGATCCGCGTCGCGCGTGGTCGCGATGTCGCCGGTGATGACCGCCATGCGCAGGCGCTTGCCCAGCGCCTCCGCGGTCTTCTCCAGCAGGGTGGTCTTGCCGGCGCCTGGCCCGGACATGAGATTCACCACGTATACCCCCTCGCGGCCGAAACGCTGCCGGTTGCTCTCGGCGTTGTCGGCGTTGTCCTGCAAAACGTCGCGGGCAACTTCGATCTCTTTGCTCATGTTTGCTCTCCTGCGGGCCGGGCCGCCTCCTCGTCGATGTCGATGCTGGCAAGTCGCAACTCGCGGCCGGCCAGCACCTCGCCGCCGGGCATGCCGCAGGCGCATGGTTGCAAAAGGTCGCCACCGCGCTCGGCGCCGCATGTGCGACAGCGCAGGCGTGTGGGCACGTGCACGATCTCCAGCGGACAGCCTTCGACCCGCGTGCCTCGGCTGACCACCGCAAAGGCGAAGCTCAGGGTTTCCGGCTCCACGCAGGTCATCTCGCCCAAAAGCAGGCGCATGCCCACGACCCGACCGCCGCCGTTCTGGTCAGCAACTTCGATGGCCGTGTCCACCATGCGCTGGGCGACCGAGGTTTCATGCATGTGGGTTGGAAGCGTTCTTGCCACGCGGCTTTGGCGATAACAAGAATCTTGGGGGTGACCGACTTGGCTTGCGCGGGGTGACGCAGAGAATTTTTTGGGAACGCGCTATGATTGGGGCATGCACATCATTCTTCACGTTGGTGTCCTGGCGTTGACCGTGCTGGCCCTGAGCCGAGCGACGTCCGGGGTGTGGCTGAAGAATCCCCCGGCGGCGATCGCCGTGGCGGTCGTGTTCAGCCTGCTCAATTGGTCGCTGGGATGGCTGATCCGCCTGTTGCTGGTGGTGCCCACGATCATGACCCTGGGGCTATTGCTGCTGTTCACGAGCTACATCGTGAACACGGTGCTGCTCTGGTTGGCTGACAAGCTGCTCACTTCGTTCGAAATCAAGAGCCTGCGTGCGCTGTTGCTGTCGTCGAGCGCCATCACCCTGGTCAACTGGCTTTTCCATTTCCTCCCCCACTTGCGCTAGATCCCTGCGGCCCAATCTCAGGTAGAGTCTTCTCATGCGCTGCTTGCTTTGTGTTGTGCTGGCCGGTCTGACCACCGGGCTCGCCTGCGCCTCGACCCAGCCGGTTGAGTTACCCCCGCTGCCGACGCCGCCTGCGGCCCCGCCCGCGCCCAGCCGGCCGTCGGCCGCGCCCCGAGACACGGGTACTGCCGGAGCCTTCGCGGTGCAAGGCGATGAAGGGCTGGCCCGCCTGTGCGAAACCTTGCGCGACGAGAACTCGATGGACTTTGCGGGAAATGTTGTCGCCCAGGCGCAGGAGCGCGAGGCGCATGCCCGCCAGCGCCAGGATGCTGAGCACATGCTCTACGTGGCCATGGTGCCCGCCCAGGGCTTTGCCCTGGCCAACTACGAGTTAGGCGAGCGCCGGCTGGTGCTCGACACCGCTCGGGGTTTCAGATTGGGCGAAAACGCCGAGCTTCTGACCAATCTGGAGACGGGCGCGATTGGATTTCGGCTGGCGCCCGAGGCCGCCGACCACGTGTTGGTGGAACGCTCCGCGGGCAGGCTGTTTCTGCGCGTGGTGTTCCGTCCCACCTATTCGAAAATGCGCCAGCAGGCCTGCCTGTGGATCAGCGGCGGCGGCGTGGTCAAGATGGAGATCGAGCTGGAAGCCGTGGCCTTGCTCGCCCCTGACGGATCCCGCCTGGCCCAAGGCGACAACAATCCAGGCGCCGACCTGGACACGCCGGTGACCAAGCCGCAGATTGTGATCAGGCGTCCGCGCAGCACCACCGGGGGCGACGTGCCCGAGGTTCTGGCCAAGGCCAGCGCGGAGTTGGGGCCTTTGCTTCTGCCCTGCTATCAGAAGGCCCTGGAGATGCGACCCAGTTTGCGTGGCACCCTGGTTCTCGGCCTCAAGCTCGGCCCCGATGGCTCGGTTGAGGAATCGCGCATGGAACTAAGCTCGCTGGGCGACGAATTCCTGGCGGCCTGTGCCGCCGCCAAGGTCGGCAAGGCCAAATTGACCGCCGGCCCGGCCCGCATGAGCGTAACCGTGGTGTTCGGTTCCAAAGACGACCGCTGAGGGTTGCACACGAAGTGCAAGAGCCGGGCGGCCGGTTGCACACGAAGTACAATTCCGTGCCGACAAAACCACACGGGCCTGCGCGATCTTGGCGGAATCGCACGGCCAGTGACCTCGGGCACGGCGCTTGCTGATGGTCACACCAGACTTGAGACAAGAATGCGCCGCAGCACTGGCGATCGGGTACCATGCCGTTGTGATACCTTGACCGCCGCAAGGTTTCGGCGTAGCGAAAACGAAACTGGAGGATCGAAATGTCAGCAAAGCGCCTTCTTGGTTTGGCGATGGTTTCACTGTGGCTCGTTGCCGGTTGCAGCTCGGCGAAGAAAATCGAGGTCGGTGGAGCTTGTGTTCTGAACAGCGACTGCAACTCGCAACTGGTGTGCACGGCGGGCAAGTGCCACGAGGCGTGCCGAGTG
Source organism: Myxococcales bacterium (assembly GCA_003158455.1). Classification (GTDB taxonomy): domain Bacteria; phylum Myxococcota_A; class Polyangia; order Fen-1088; family Fen-1088; genus Fen-1137. The sequence continues at coordinate 5,858 of PMJO01000196.1, forward strand.
ACCACCGACTGCCAGCCCGGGCAGAGCTGCGTGACGGTGGGTGGCGTCGGCATGTGCCAGTTGCCCGCCGAGGCCCAGTGCAGTGCCAGCGTGCCCTGCGGTCCGCTTCTCATCTGCGCGCCCGATCTGCGCTGCCGGGCGAACTGCACCACCGCAGCGGACTGCACGACCGGCCAGGTTTGTGTGCAGAGCGTGTGCGCTGACAGCACGGACCTCGTAAACGGCCAGCTTCCTCAGAAACAGCCGTCGGGTGTCGACGCGGGCAGCATCGATGCTGGCGCGGAGGTTGCCAGCGCACCAGACCTGCCGACCTGCCCCGCCGGAGAGGAGACCTGTCCTTGCGACGTCAACGATACCTGCAACACCGGGCTGACCTGCGCCTCGCACCTCTGCGTCCGTGTCAGTGGCACTGGCGGCGTCGTTGGCACAGGAGGCCCGGCGGGCGCCGGTGGGAATCAAGGGACGGGTGGCGCGACCGCAGTTCCGCCTGATGCGTCGGCAAGGCCGGAAGTCGGGCGCAATGCCGCGGATGCGTACGCGGTCCCGTCCGCTGATGCGGCCCTTGAGCTGAACGTGCCTGATTCCGACGCGCGCGACACAGCCACCGGAGACGCCGGTGATCTGGCCGGTGCAGATGGCGCTGGCAGCTCGAATCCCATCCCGGTACAAGGCCTCGTTGCATACTATCCGTTCAATGGCAACCCAAACGACGAGAGCGGCAATGGGAACAATGGAATCAACTGGAATTGTTCCTGGGGCACTGACAGATTTGGGCAAGATCGTAAGGCGTTGGATCCACTTCCCAATGATTTCACTGATCTAGCTCAAATTCCCAATTGTCCCGTTGGGAATTCTGATCGTAGTATTTCCATTTGGGTCAAAGCTTCTCCGACGGACAATACGCGAATTAGCTTCTGTGGCTATGGTGATGGATCGTTCACTGGCGGAATGTTGTTTATCATGTATTTCAAAACCGCCTTGGCTGGATTCGCGGGTAGTGGCATAGTTGTTGATGTAGGTAACGAGTATTTTTCGAACAATGTCCAACTCACGGGAGAATGGCAGCACCTGGCTGTCACATACGCGAATGGACAACTTACACTATATTCCAACGGTTCCATAGCAATAAGGCAGGCAGTTACGCTGTCAACAAGAATGCCCAATGATAGTTTTGGTTCACACACATTTGGGTTTGCTCATGGATACTCTACTTCTGATAGTTTCTATGGGAGCATCGATGATGTCCGGCTCTACAGCCGAGCGCTTTCGGAAGCAGAAGTGCAGCAACTATACCACGAAGGTGGTTGGACGGGACAATGAGGCACCACGCTCGACGATGCCACAACGCTCGTTCCGGCCAACGTGGGCTCGATTGGTTTCGTGAACGCGCCGCCGGAGGCGACGGCCTGCATCGCCGGGTTTGAGGTCAAGACCGGCGCCACCGTCAGTCGGCGCGATTTCACCCGGTTTGGAGGCTTGCGTAGGCTGATAGGGGATGTTCGCACCGCGGACGCTACGGTCATCTGAAGAGGCGCAGGTCAGCTGCGCCGGAAAGGTACGAGCGAACTGCCATCTGGCGCGTGCCCAGCATGGGCTCGCGGCGGACGACGTAGAACACGCCCTGGTCGAAAAGCCTCCGGTACTCGGCTTGGGTGCGCTGGTTCGCCTCGGCCACGGCCATGGACAGCGGCTTGTCAGCCGGGTCGCCTGGCCGCCGCCAGTGGTCCATGCGGTAGTTGGCACTTTGGTCGCCCAGTTTGAGCGTGATGTCGGGAGCGATATGGCGGGCTTCGAAGTAGTCTTGCTGGTGCCCTTCCCCGGCAAGGTGCGCGCGAAAGGCGTCGGCCAAGGCGAACGAGAAACACAATTGCCGAAGCCGTGCAAACAGTCGCCCCTCGTCTATCTCGCGCTGAAGGACTGGCAGGACCAGATCCTGGAAGACTTCCCAGGCCAGCTTGTCATCTGGGGACTGCGCGCGGCCATCGGCGCCACCAGGGCTGGGGGCTTGCTCGTGTGCCTCTTCGCCCTGGATGGCCAGCCTCGCCTCCTTTACCAACAGATTGGCGCCATTGGTTTCCGTCCCGAATCTGTCGGGCCGCATCCACAGCCGAAAGCTCGGCTCGAAACCTGCCGGGGTGACCCCGTCACGCAGTCGCAACTGGCTTTGCAGCGTCGCCCAATACCGGCGACCGCTTGGACTATCGGGATGGAGCAGCGACGCGGTCAGTTTCTTGAGCACCAGGTCCGATTCGAGCAACACCCGCCCGATCTCCAGCTCACGCAAGGACGGCGGCATGACCTGCTCCATCTCGGCGGGACCAAGGTTCACCCAAAGATCGTTGGCGGGGACTGACAGGACCTCGAAGAAGTAGTCGATAGCGGTCAGGCTCTCTTGCCGCGAGTCGTACCGGTCGGTGATGTCGAAAAGGAACTCAAAGTCGAACGGCTTGTTGGTGGCGGAGTGGCTGACTCCACGCAAGCGGAGATGCTCAAAGCGTTGCCCAAGATGGGCGAGCGGATGGTCGGCCGTGAGCGCCAGCTCGTCTGCGTCGGCAAGGCCAGGCAGCCTGACCATCTCCGCCACGGGTTGACCCAGCAGGCGTTCGAGATCACCCGATTGGTAGAGATTCCACAGTCGGTCCCGGGTGGCCCGCGTGCTTGCCAACTCGACGACAACCGAACCAGCCGCCAGGCGCAGGGGAAAGACCGCATCGTCGTCAGCCGCTTGCCGCAACACCGCAACCACATAGTCCAGGTGCTTGGCCGCGAACCGGTCCAGATCTCCGGCCAAACGCAACCGCCAGCGGGCAAATTCACCCTCGGGAATTGAAAAGCAGGCCAGGCGCGAGAGCATTGGGGCTCCTTTCGCCCGTGCACTACAGCAAGTGCCATGCCACCTACGCCAGGCGAGAATTCCGCCGAGATCGCTCGGAATCGTGCCACTGCCCTGGCGCGAGATTGTACTTCGTGTACAACCGGCTATCGTACCTTTGTACAGATTGTGCAAGACTGCGGGTGGGCCGTGCGGCTCGCAGATGGCAGCCGCCGCCCGGCCCCTAGATGCACCCGGCGACCGTAATGTTGTACTTGGCGCCCAGGGAGCACTCCAAAGCCACGCGATCGGCATCCCTCAGCGCGATCCCATAGGCGAGCAGTTCTGCGATATCGATGATCGAGCGTTGGCCCAGCCCAGACCCAACATAGAACAAACCATCAGTCATCGTGGGCGTTGCCGTCACACCGCTCACGCTCTGCTTCGTTCCGTCAAAGAAGAACTCGGTGGTCTGCCCGATCTCGCCGGGTGTGCGACGAATAGTGACTATCGATGGCACATCCGCGTACGCCGCGAAACTGTTTGCCGGTGGATAGGCCTGATTGAAATCGCCGGTGTCGATATCCAAGGTGCCGTTGCGCCACTGCAGGCACGCACCGGTGAGCGCGTGCGACAGGTCGTCAAAGGCCCACATCCACGGCCCCGACGGCGAGTTCGAAGACGATATCTTCGCGACGAGCGTCACCGTAAAGGAAGGATCGCCAGACAAGCCGAAGTTGCCCGCGGTCGAAAGTTCATCATCGGTGCCGTCGAACCGAACGATGGGGAGCCCATTCATTTGGTTGACCCGGTAGGTAGGCGGCGTGCCCGCCGCGGAGACATTTCTTCCGTTGCCGCTTCCGTCCGACCACGTAGCAACGTTTGTGCCGTCAGCCAAGCCCGTGATTGTGGCGGCATTCAGCCAGAGCATGAGGTTTTGCTGCTGGGGAACTGCATCCCCAAGACTCGCGTCAACCGGGTTCACGTCCAGAACGGCAGGCGCATCCGACACACCAGCGGCGTCGGACGAAACGTTCGCGTCTACGATGAGCGCGGGGCTGTCCACTGCCGCGTCCGGCGGGCTGGATGTGGTGCCGCCCGTGCTCGGTGTGCCGCCGGTAGCACTCCCCCCGGATGCGACTATTCCGCCGCTGCTCGAACTCCCGCCTGTTCCAGGTGCGCCCCCGGAGGCGACCGTTCCGCCGCTGCTTGAACTCCCGCCCATTCCCCCGCCGGCTGAAGCGCCATCCGGGTTCGATGTCCCGGCATCTGGAGTACGGAACCCGGTTCCGCCCGTGCTCGGTATCCCACCACTTGCCGTGATGCCACCTGTACTCGCCGTTCCACCCGTACTCAACGTCCCGCCTGCCCCAGCAGCACCACCGGTCAACGGTCTGACGCAAAGATTGGACAGACAAATCAATCCGCCATTGCACGTATTATTCGCGTAGCACGAACAAGTCTCAGATCCGGTCGGACAGCCGCCATCCGTGCTGGTCGTGCCGCCGGTTCCGATCACTGTCCCTGCGTCTGTTCCACTACTAGACGTGGCTCCGCCGCTGCCCGTACTCCCACCTGCTCCCCTGGCGTCACCGGCTGTTCCGCCTGTGCCGCCCGTGGCGCCGAGTCTGACGCAAAGATGTGAGGCACAGGTCAGACCCGTGTTGCACGTGTCATTCGGGTAGCACGAACAGGTTTCGGCACCCGCCAGGCAACTCGCGACGGCGTCGCCGCCCGAAGCGCCATCGGAGCCGCCGAAACCGCCGTCGGGGGCATAGAGGTTCCTGTTTGAATCCACCTGGTTCGGCTCGGCGCAGGTCTTGCTGGTCGTGCAGATCTGCCCACTCGGGCAATCCACGTCTATCTTGCACTGATTGCGGCACTGCTGATCCACGGCGCACATGAGCGGTTTCTGGCAATCGCTGGCGTAAATGCAATGTGTCTCGACCGGGAGCTGACACACCTTTGATTGGTCGCTGGCAGTGATGCAACTCTCTCCCACGGGGCAGTCGGCCGATGTGTGGCAGGCAGCGTGGCACTTGCCCCAGGTGCACACCAATCCCTGGTTGCAGTCGCTGTTCATTACGCAAGTGCCCCCGACGTCGATCTTGCTCGGCCCGCTGCAGCCGGCTGCGAGCCATGCTGAAACGATCATCAAGCCAAGAAGACGTAGCCACGATGCGAGCATCTCAAACCTCCGAGTTTCTGGTTGGCAAACTGCGACGGTATCACAGGGCAACGGACATGGTGAATCCCTGCGCGGTGTGGGTCAGCCTGGGACCTTTGCGGGGGCAACGCCTGCCTCGTACCGCCAGCAGATGCTTCGTGTCGTACCCATACCAGAAAATGCACGCGGCGACGAACATGCCCTGCGATACCGGAATGCCGAAGAGCGCGATCTGCTGGCCCTCTCCGTAGGCATTGAGACCCCAGATGAGGATCCCTGTGGTGATGGCGTAGCCCAACAAGGCCCCGGCGAGCCGGGAGATCCTGCTGACGAAGGCCTGAACGCAAAGCGCGGCGATGATGACTGGATTCATGACGTTCTCCTTTGTTGGTGGTCGCGCGATACTTCAGCAAGCGCCATGCCACCGCCGCCGGGCCAGCAATTTCGCCAAAATCGCCCGAGATCGGGCCGCCAGGCTCACGCGAAATTGTACTTCGTGTACAAATGCCAAACGGAGTGTTGTACAGATTGTGCAAAACCCCGAGCGAGCAGGGGTGAGCGTCAATCTCCCCCGATGGCCTGCGCAATCTGGTGGGGGTGGCAACGCCGTCGATGCACGAGACCGTCGCGACCAAATCGGCGCCAGACTTGCCTAGAACTGCTTGAAGAAGGCCGCGATGGCGCTGCTGCCGAAGCTCGGGAGTTGGTGGCTGCCCTCGAATTCGCACCAGGTCACGGGGTACCCGCTGTCGCACCCCTGGTACGACACGCATGGGCTCGGATCGATCGGCGTGGTGGCTGTCCCGCAGTGGCTTTGTTGCAGGATCTTGGCGAGCGCCGCGCGTCCGTCCGCGATCGGGACCACGGCGTCCGAAAGACCGTGCGATCCCCACATGGCGATGGCATGGCCCGTGCCCTTGCAGTTGGGGTCGCTGTAGAGCGCGCCCGACATCGGCGCAATCGCGCGGAACACGTCTCCCATTTCGCAGCCGATGGCGAACGACATCATGCCGCCGGAGTTGAACCCCATCGAGAAGATGCGGGCGCTGTCCACGCAGTACTTCGACTGGACATCGGCGAGCATGGCTTTCGTGAACGCGATGTCCTGGCCGTCGGTATTGGCCCAGCCGGACGAGCCGCCAGATGACAGCCCTTGTGGCGTCACGTAGATGGCGTCGGGCATGCCGGTGCTGATGCCGTATTCGCCCAATGCCTGCTCGGCTGAGCCGCCCAACGTGTGGAACTGGAAGACGACCGGGTAGCGCTTGGACAAGCTGTAGCCGCTCGGCAGCTGCACGTAGTACGTCCGCGCGGTGCCGCCGACGTTGAGACTGCACGTGGTTCCCGACTTGCTACATGGAGACGTCGTAGTCGCCAAGCCGCCGCAGATTTCTCCTGTGGCGCCACCCGTGCCACCGATGGAAACGTCCGGCTGGGTGCCAGGAACGTCGGACACCCCGGCATCACCACTACCGCCGCCGCTCCCGCCCGTACCGCTCCCGCCCGTACCCAGGTTGACGCAGAGACGAGACGCGCAGGTCAGGCCCGCATTGCATGTGTCGTTTGGGTAGCAGGAACAAGTTTCGGTTCCCACCGGGCACCCAACGATACCTCCATCGGGCCCAAGCAAGTTCTTGTTCAAGTCCACCTGATTGGGCTCGGCGCAGGTTCCCGTGGTCGTACAGCTCTGCCCGGGAGTGCAATCGACATCTTTCTGGCACTGATTGCGGCATCGCTGATCCGCACCGCACGCGAGCGGTGACTGGCAATCGCTGTTGTAGACGCAAGGGGTAGGCCCCTGACACACCGTCGATTGGTCGCTGGTAGTGATGCAGCTCTGCCCCGGCGCGCAGTCCGCGGTTGTGTGGCAGGCAGCGTGGCACTTGCCCCAGGTGCACACCAATCCTTGGTTGCAGTCGCTGTTCAGTACGCATGAGCCGCCTGCATCGATCTTCTTCGGCCCGCTGCAACCGGCGGCGAGCCATGCTGAAACGATCATCAAGCCAAGAAAACGTAGCCACGATGCGAGCATCTCAAACCTCCGAGTTTCTGGTTGGCGGGGTGCTCGCGAAAGTTCACCACGAAGAAGCACCAAGGGGCGTCGGCGGCGATGAAGCTCATGGCCGAGCGGTCGAGAAGTCCGCAGCTGTCGCCGGCCTTGATGTGGCGTCAAGCGAGGTGGCCCCGACGGATCGGGATGGCAGGGCGGTGGGCGCCGCGCGATCGGGCGACAATTCCTGTTGCGCTTCCTGGAGAGCGCCAATGGCATTCGGGTTTGCCATGGCGGCATCAAGAACCGCGTTGCGGTCCAGACTGAGCGCCTTGCTGAAAGCCTGCTTGGCGCTGTCCCGATCACCAATAGCGCGGATTGATCCGAGCAGCATCCACGCGGCGACGCGATCCTCGGAGGTGCAACCGGCATCGCACGCATTCAGAGTTTGCAGGATGAGACTGACGGCCGCGCCCGCGCGGCCGGAAAAGAACAGGCCGCGCGCTTGCTTGATCTTGCCCGCGGCCGTCGAAAGTCGCGAGTCCCTAGTCTCGACACGCATGACCCGGAAGGTCTGCTCGACCAGTTGAAAGCCCGGTTGGATATTGGGGCTGTCATTGTCTGATACGTATTCAGTCACAGCTACCGTATGGCCTTCCCAAGCAAACGCAAAGATGTGCACGGTAGCAGGCGTCTTGCCCGATGCTTTGCCATAGAGGGTGATTCCGTATCCGCGGTATTGCCCCCAGGTAGAAAGCTCCTCGCGCTCTGCTCCCTGCACGAAAAGTTCTGCCATGGCCGCAACATGCCTCTGGAACAACCACCTCGGATCCATCTCCCGGTCATGGATTTCAAACTGAACGAAGGCACTCTTGGGGGCATTGACCATGAAGAGGTGGTCGGGATCGTAGTTCTCGCGTTCGGTGTCGATCTGCCAGTTGCCCGGAAACTGGAACCAGAAGCCCGGCCGTTCCACCCTTTGAGGACCTGTCACCTCCGCTGGCTCGTCCCGGCGTGCCGCCCTGACGATGGCTGAACCCAACTGGCCCCCAACTGCGGACGCCATGGCGGTGCATGACGCAGGCATGAGCAGTAGTGCAGCTCCGAGCAGCTCCAGCATGTTTCGGTTGCCATGGGTTGTGAGATTTCGTCGCATGGGATTCCTCAGTCTATGAGGTTGTTGTTCGAATCCACCTGACTCGGCTCGGCGCACACGCGCGTGGTTGTGCAGACCTGCCCAAGAGGGCAATCGACATTGTCTTGGCACTGACTGCGGCACCGCTGGTCCACCGCGCATACCAGCGGCGCCGGGCAGTCGGAGTTGAATGCGCACCGGGTTTCGCTGGGGAGCTGGCACACCTTGGTTTGGTCGGCGGCAGTGAGGCAGCTCTGTCCGGCGGGACAGTCCGCAGATGTGTGGCAGGAGTCGCCGCAAGTGCCCATCTTGCACACCTGTGATCCCGTGCAGTCGCTGTTGAACTTGCACGACCGACTATCCGATGAACCACACCCCAGCCAGGCTGAGACCATCATGAAGCCAAGAAGGCGTGGCCACGATTCGGACATTGCAATCCTCCAGTCTATTTTGGCTCACCGCGGGGTACGAAGAGGCTATCACAAAGCAAAATGTGATTCAGTACCTGGCAAGTATCGCTAGAGTTCGTACGTCATCCTGCCAGAGAGATTTATGGTCACATCGACTGTCCAGTCTTGCCCAGGCAACTGTCCCGCCACTTGGAGCTCGATGACCGCTTTGCCGGCGGACCAGATGGTCGTAATGTCGACGGGAGCCGGCATGCTGACTTCGATGTCAGAATCGGACGACGCAGCTTCGCTCCGGTCATAGCTCAGCAGTTCGATTGTGCTTTCCGGGCTGGCGGGGTTGGTCGCGGTCACGCGTGCGAAGTCGAGGAACTCGAGATTGGGCACACTGCCACTGGCGGCGATTGTGATGTTGTGAACGCGAACATTCTGGTTCAGACGCTTGGCCCATGCGGTGTTGCATGATGAATACGTGTAGGAGCTGGCTACCGAGGCGTCGCTGGCCGGCGTGGTACCGGGCACGCCCGGCATCTTCAGCCCGCGCTGGGTGATCTCAATGTCGGACACATCGGCCTGGAAGGAACCCGCGCAGCCGCAGGCCAGCGCGGCCAGCATCGGGAAAATGGAACAGGGTCGAAATGTCATGGCTATCTCCTCACCGTATGTAGACAATCAGTCCCAGTTTGAGCGACGGCCCCATCGCCCTGGCGCTCGGGTCCTGGCGCACGACCACCTCGGTCGTGCCGTTGCTGCTGTTGGAGTTCGGGGCGGGAATCGCGGCATCGAGATTGTGGATTTGGCCACTCAGCATTGTGATGCCACCGTGAATGAAGAAGACGCAGCGGCGAAAGCCAAGATCCAGCCCCAAGTGCGCGTTCATGTACTGGTAGCCAACCCGTTCCAGCGCCGGGCTGCCGCCGAAACCGAACTTCTTGGCCATGGCGTTGGCGTCGCCCTCCTGATAGCGGCCATATTCAAAGCTGGCCGAGGGACCTGCGCTGAACGGCAGCAGGGTGATGCCGGCACGCCAGCCGCCGCTGATGAAGTTGGTGCCGCCGCCCGCCGAAAGGCGCACCCAGCTCCACGGTCGAACTGTCAGCGAACCGATGAGGCCGTCCGGCAGGCCCACGTCAGTCATCACGCCAAAGACGGGCAGGCGTTTTGGCGCGGGCTTCGGAGCAGGCGCAGTGACCACTGGCAGATTCTCGTGCGTGGCTTCCACTGCCTGCGCGATCGCGGTTCGCGGAACCGCGAAGAGCAGGGCGGCGGTCGCAAGCGCGGTGGGGATGGTTTGTCGCATGGCTGGTTTCGAGAGAAGGTTCACCGCCTCTCGGGCGGCTCGGCCCCTCCCTATGCACGGCCCGTGCCGCGCGCCCGGCGACAGCCAGCGTGCGGAAAACCCCTGGAATTCCGCCAGAATACCGCAGGTGGCGCTCGGCCAGCCCAAGTAGCTTGCACTTGAAGTACAAACCCTGGCTCAGCGTCTTGTACTTCAAGTACAAAAGGCCTGCCGCGTGTTGCGGCGGGCCACCCAGGGCGGCGGACGACCGCAGGGCGCCCGCGGACCGTATTCCCCCTGTGTAGATAGGCGAGCCGGGGTACGCCGAGGTGCCCGTATCCGAAAACGTCAAGACCGGCTTCTTGGCGTTGGTGAGATACAGCCCCACGCACTCTCTGATCCGCGTGGTCGTTGCTGGCACGCCGCAGCCGGTGACCGCCTTGCTCGGTGGTAAGTGTTGACCTGGCTGGGGCGTTGGACCGGTGCTGGCCAGCTTGTCCACGGCCAGGTCGATAGGCGCGTCCACCTGGACGACCAGATCAGTCCCAGCATCAGGCAGCCTACTTGCGATGTCGGCTCTGCCCGCCTACCCACGATTGCACTTCAAGTGCAAATCCCCAAACCCGCTTGCACACGAAGTGCAAAATTGAGTTGAGGCCGCCGGTCACTGTTTGGTGATGTTGAGAGTGAACGAGGCTGGTCCGGACGGAGCGGCCTTGCTGTCGACGACGAAGGTGAACTTGTCGCCGGCGATAGCCTGGACCTGTATGGCAGAAGCGCCGCCAGTCAGGCCGGTGTCGTCGTCGTTGCAGGCCGCCTCGGTGCAGCCGGTCAGAGGATTGCCCTTGTAGGCGGCCAAGACCGTGTCGAAGGTGCTGCCGCTGGTGTCGAGCTGGTAGGTGCCGTCGCTGGGCGCGGTCCAGGTGAGCACGGCCTCGGGGCCGCCGTAGCCGCCAGCAGTGCCATTGCAACTCTCCCGCAAGTAGTTGCCAAAAACGCCGGTGAAGGAACCCGTGGCAACCGCAGGGCCCGTGGTCATACCCAGGTCTTGCGCGCAGTCCGGATCGTCGAGGTCAGTCTTGCCGTCGCCATCGTTGTCGACGCCGTCGTAGCACTGGCCGTCCTCGCTGGCGACTGGGAGGATGCCAACCACGGGCACGAAGTAGGCCCGAGGGGCTTGGGGAAATCGCTGACCATCACCCAACGCAGTGCCGCTGGAGCTCCCATTCTGTCCGGCACAGCTCACGCTTCCGTCGGCGCGGAGCAGACATGTGGCCGCGCTCGCGCCAGCTCCAGGGGCCCATGCTGCCGCTACCGCCACCACGCTACTCACTGACGCAGCACTGTGGATGAGTTTGGGGATTGTATGAACCGTGGTGGACGTGAAGGTGCCATCCCCGAGTTGCCCCCAAGTGTTGTCCCCCACTGACCAAAGCGTGTTGTCCTCTTGAACGGAGAGGTAGGAGGACTTCTGGTCAAAGACATCCGTGGCCCAGGTAGCCGAGAGCACCGATCCTACGCCCAACGCATTTCCAGGCGAAGCCTGCCCACATCCCCAGACCAGCAGGGTAGCATTTTGCGTGACCGCCCAGAAGGAGCCAACCTGACCACTGGAGCTGCTCGAACATGACAACGAAACCGCGCTGGAAGCGGCGGGCAGGTCGGTAGACGTCGACGTGGCGCGGGCTTGACCGTTTTCTGAAGCGCTGCCGGTGCAAGAGACTTGGCCACCTTTTCGCAGAATGCATGTCGCACCACCACAGGCCGCGACGCTCTGGGCATCCGTCACACCCGACATCTCCTGTGGAGTCGCGGTCGTGCTGGTCGTGCCGTTGCCAAACTCACCATGACTGTTGTTCCCCCAGCACAGAACCTTGCTGTCCGCTGTGCGCACGCAAGTGTGTGGGCCAGCCGACACCTGCGTGGCGTTGGTGATGCCGGGAACCAGCGCTCCACCAGCAAGCGCACTGCCCCAGCAAACCACCGCGCCAGTGCGACGAACGGCGCAGGCCGTGCCATAGCCCACGGAAATGTATGCCGCGTCCTCCAACCCAGCGACCGGTGGCGCGGCCACGTTGGAACCGGTTGCCGCGCCCAGCATGGCGCCGTTCGTTCCCCAGCAGCGCACGCTGCCCGACTGTAGAAGCGCGCAGACGGTGTCTTCGGTGCCTGAAATGTCGATAGCCTTGTCGGCCTGGCACTGATTGGTGCCGGCGTTGCAGGCGGCGCCCTCCACACAGGTTCCCGGCGTGGCTGTGCCACAGCAGGCCTGGCCAACGGCGCCGCAGCCCGCGCAAACATGCGACTGACAGGATTTCGCGGTCCCACAAAGCGCGCCCTCGGGCTCAGGTGTCCAGAGCGAAGTGGAGGTGCTGATGGTACACGCCTGGCAGGGATCGCCAGGATCGGTATCGCCGTCCGTGTAGCAGGTTTTGTCGATCACGCAGAAGCCAGGATTCAGGGTGCTCCGGCACACGCCGGCGACGCACGTGTCCACGGTACACGACAGGCCGTCGTTGCAGCCGTTGCTGCAGGCAAGGCCGGATCCGGAAGCATCTGACGGCGACACGTCGAGCAAACCGTCGGCTGCCGCAGCGTCGAGAGGCACTGCCGAGGCATCCGGACCGGCGGACGCATCCGATGTCACACCGTTCGTGCCGCCCACATCTATCTTCTTCGCCGAGCTACAACCAGCCACCAGCGATGCGGCAACCACCATCAAGCCAAGAATGCGCGGCAAGGAGATTTCAAGCCTCCAATCCTGTTCTCCCCGTGAAGTTATCACAAGGTAGCCTTTCGGCCGCAGACAAAGGGTGGCCGCAGATCACTGTTTGGTGATGTTGAGAGTGAACGAAGCGGGGCTTGTGGATGATGCTTGGGCGGTCTTGCTGTCGACGACGAGGGTGAGCTTGTCGCCGGTGACCACCTTGACCTGGATGGCGGAGGCGCCGCCGGTCAGACCGGCGCCGTCGTCGTTGCAGGCGAGCTCGGCGCTGGTCAGCGGGTTGCCCTTGAAGGCGGCCAGCACCGTGTCGAAGGAACTGCCGCTGGTGTCGAACTGATAGGTGCCTCCGCTCGGCGCGGTCCAGGTGAGCACGGCTTCGGGACCACCGTAGCCGCCGGTAGTGCCGTTGCAGCTCTCCTGCAAGTAGTTGCCAAAGACGCCGGTGAAAGAAACCGTGGCAACGGCAGAACCAGTGGCTGTGCCCAGATCTTGCGAGCAGTCCGAATCGTCGAGGTCGGTCTTGCCATCGCCATCGTTGTCCACGCCGTCGTAGCACTGGCCGTCCTCGCTGGCCACCGGGAGGATGCCAACCACGGGCACGAAGTAGGCGCGCGGGGCTTGAGGAGATTGCTGTCCGTCGCCCAGTGCGGTGCCGCTACTGCCGCCGTTTTGTCCTGCGCAACTCACGCTTCCGTCGGTGCGGAGCAGACAGGTGGCCACGCTACCTCCAGGGTTGACCCATGCTGCTGCAACCGCAACCACGTTGCCCACTGTTGAAGTGTTGTGGATGAGTCTAGGGATCGTGTGACCGGTGGCGGACGTGAAGGTGCCATCTCCCAGTTGCCCCCAGGTGTTATCCCCCACGGACCAAAGCGTGTTGTCTGGTTGAATAGCGAGGTAGGAAGACTTGTCGTCACTGATATCCCTTGCCCACGTAGCCGAGAGTACCTGTCCAACGCCCAGCGCATTTCCAGGCGAAGCCTGCCCATATCCCCAGGTGAGCAGGGTAGCATTCTGCGTGACCGCCCAAAAGAGGCCAAGCTGACCACCGAAGCCGCTCATACATGACAACGAAACGGCGCTGGAAACGGCGGGCAGGTCGGTAATCGTCGACGTGGCACTGGCTTGACCGTTTTCTGAGGCTTGGCCGGTGCAAGAGACTTGGCCGCCCTTTCGCAGAACACATGTCGCACCACCACAGGCCGCGACGCTAACGGCATCAGTCACTCCCGGCATCTCCTCTGGAACCGAGGTTGTGGTCGTAGTGGTCGTGCCGTCGCCAAAGTCACCACCAAAGTTGCTCCCCCAGCACAGAACCTTGCTATCCGCCGTGCGCGCGCAAGTGTGTGGGCCTGCCGACACCTGCGTGGCGTTGGTGATGTTGGGAACCAGCGCTCCACCAGCAAGTGCGCTGCCCCAGCAGACCACCGCGCCCGTACGGCGGACAGCGCAGGCGGTACCATAGCCCACGGAAATGTTGACGGCGTCCGCCAGCCCAGCGATGGGTGGCCCGGCAACGTTGGAACCCGTGCTCGCGCCCAGCATGGCGCCGTTCTTTCCCCAGCAGCGCACGCTGCCCGACTGGAAAAGCGCGCAGATGGTGTCCTCGGTGCCCGAAAGATCGATAGCACTGTCGGCCTGGCATTGCTTCGTGCTGGCGTTGCAGGCGGCTCCCTCCACACAGCTTCCCGATGTGGCTGTGCCACAGCATGCCTGGCCCACGGCACCGCAGGCGGTGCAAACATGCGACTGACAGGATTTCGCGGTCCCACAGAGCGCGCCCTCGGGCTCAGGTGTCCAGAGCGAGGTAGATGTGGCAGCGGTGCAAGCCTGGCAGGCGTCGCCCGGCTTGGTATCGCTGTCCCTGTAGCAGGTCTTGTCTATCAGGCAGTAACCGGACTTCAACGTGCTTTGGCAAACTCCACCGACGCATGTGTCCGTGGTACACGCGAGGCCGTCGTCACAACCGTTGGTGCAGGAAGGACCGGTTCCAGTAGCATCTGGCGGCGACAGGTCGGGCGAGCGGTCAGCCGGCGCAGCGTCGAGAGGCGCTGCAGGGGCATCCGGACCAGCGGAGGCATCCAACGGCACGCCGGCCTCGGGACCGGTCAGCACCGAAGGCGCGTCAGCGGGCGCAGCGACCGACAAATCAGGCGAGGAGGCATCGTAGGTTCCCGCGTCCGAAGATGCCGTCTGGGGAAACCCGCCGTCTACCAGTTCGCTCGGGTCGGCGCAGAAGTTGCTCACGCACACTTGTCCGGGGGTGCAGTTCGTGGCGGATACACAACCGGTCCGGCAGTGCAGGTCAGGCGCGCAGGTGAGGCCGTTGTCGCATGATGATGTTCCTGAGCAACTGGTCTCGGCCGGCAACTGGCAAATGACCGAGTCGCTCGTCTTCACGCAACTCTGTCCGGCTGGGCAATCCGCGGATGTGTGGCACTCGTCGTGGCACTTGCCTGCGGTACACACCAAGGAGCCGTTGCAGTCGCTGTTCAGCACGCAGGTGCCGCCCACATCTATCTTCTTCGCCGAACTACAACCAGCCGCCAGCGATGCGGAAACCACTATCAAGCCAAGAACGCGCGATACTGACATTTCAAGCCTCCAATTCGGTCTTCGTCCTCGTGAGAGATGTACGCCGTGAAACTATCACAACGGCCCGTCATCGTACAAAACCCAACGCCTTCCGTTCCGGCTCTGTGTACTCTGTGCCCTCTGTGGTTAAACAGCTAACTAGAACCGCCCAGCCACGGCAAAGCCCGATGGTACGCCGCCCGCGTAGAGCGGCACCACAGTGATTCCATTGTTGGCCACGGCGTCAGGTGCGAACTGCGTGTATGGGAACGCGATGCCGACCGTGGCCAGGATGAACCCGGTCAGTTCACCCAGTCCGAGTATGGTGTACCCAGTGCGCGCGCCACTTTTGCTGGGGCAGGTCTTGTCACCAGCCTGGCGGTCGCACGCCGCTTCGTCGTAGCTGTCCAACTTACCGAGCGCGATCCATGGCCCCGCGACTGGAAGGTAGAGCCACCCCGACGGGCTGTGGTCCGTGTCCTGGGCCGATGCTGACAACGCGGCAATCGTATACATCACACCCAGCACGATGCTGCCCGCAATGATCATCCCCCGTCGGTACTTCTTCTCGACGTGGCAGCCGCGCGGGGGTTTGTCGCCCTCGACGTCGCAATTGGGGAATGGCGCGGGCGCGGCGTATGGCGCAGGCTCGAAGTATGGCGAGGGAGCGAAGTATGGCGCGGCGTATGGCGCGGGGTATGGCGCGGCTCCTGGGAATGGAGCAGGCGCCGGACTCGGTTGCGGGACGAGCCCAGGCGGCGTCTCGACTATGGGCACTTGGTCATTGGGAATGGGCGCTGTCTGGGCGCCCGCCAGTCGCGGAATTCCAAGCGCAAATGTGGCAGCTATGAGCAATCTGGAGACGTTCCGTCGCATGGGTTCCTCATTTCAAGGATGGGTTAACGTCCGGCTGGCGCGAAGCGATCAAGACCAGCTCCTCGACAGCCAGTCCATCGCTATGCAGGACCTGTGCCGCGTGTCTGGCGACGTCTCTTGTGGGGAGAACTCGTGGAATTCCGCCGGAAGACCGAAGTCGGCTCCGCACCGGCCCGCCACGTTTTGTACTTGGAGTACAAACGCCCAGCCAGCCGTTTGCACTTGAAGTACAACGGCGACGGGAGCGCAGCTCGCCCGCACCGACCGCGTGCTGGTCAGCAGCGCGGACGCCGGATCTTGAACTGTTTCAGCCGGTTGACCAGCGTTCCCCGGGAGATCCCGAGCAGTTCGGCCGCCCGCTTCTGATTGCCCGCGCACTTCTCCAGCGCATCCTCGACCGCCCGCCGCTCTGCCACCAGCTCCTCGGATGATTCCGGCCCAACCGGCGAGACCACACCGTCCGCCGTGCCCAGAAGAACCCCGCCTAGCTTCTCTTGCGGCAGGTGCTCGGGGGTAATGGTGCTGCCCGGACAGAGGGCGAGCGCTCGCTCGATGACATTGCGAAGCTCGCGAATATTCCCCGGCCAATCGTAGCGAAGCAACATGGCCAGGGCATCGACCGAGATGTCGGGTGGCTGGCGCGAAGCCTCCTGGGAGGAATCACGCAAGAACTTGCGTGCCAGAGGTTCGATCTCGCTCTTGCGCTCGCACAGTGGCGGGACCACCAATTCGAACACGGCCAGCCGATAGTACAAATCCTCGCGGAATCTGCCGGCCTTGACCTCAGCCGATAGATCCCGATTGGTGGCCGCAACAAAGCGCACGTCAACTTTCGCCACGGTCGTGCTGCCCACCCGGGTGATTTCCCCCTGCCCCACTGCGCGCAATAGCTTGGCCTGCATGGGCAGCGACATCTCGCCCACTTCGTCGATAAACAGGGTCCCGCCATCCGCAGCCTCAATCACGCCCTTGTTTGCCTTCACCGCCCCGGAAAAAGCACCCCGTTCGTGTCCGAAGAGTTCGCTGTCCAGCAGGGTTTCAGTCATTGCGGCGCAGTTGCGTTTGAGAAAGGGCTTTTCAGCGCGCCGGGATTCGCGGTGAATGAAGTTCGCCAGCACTTCTTTGCCCACCCCGGTCTCGCCCAGTATGAGCACGGTGGCATTCGACTTGGCCGCCTGCCGCGCTTTCTCATACAGCGCGATCATCGCCGGATCGCAGAGGACCGCGCCACCCGAAGCATCGCCGTCGCTGCCGCGCACCTGCGCGCAAGCGCGGGCCATGAGCGCGCCGGGCGAGGCGCCGCTGGCAGGAAAGCACGCCAGCCCTAGCCGCGGCCCGCCCCCGGCTTGCTTGAGGGCCTGTTCGATACGAGCGGCGATCTCGAGGCATTTTTCCGAACCTGAATCCGGCAACAGCACCTCGTATTCACGAGGGGCGTAGGCCGCCAAAATGTCGCCCGGGCGCAACTCGGCGGCCACCGCGTCCACACTGCGGCCCTCATCAGCGGCCGCATCCAAGTGTATGCGCAGCAATCCCAGAGTGGCTTTGGCGTCCGCCTCGGCGCGGGCGCATTCCTCAATCAGCCGATCGTAGAAATAGCCGTGGCTGCGGGCGCGGGACTTCGCGGAACGCACCCACTGTTGTTGTAGCACCAGCGTGATGCCTCCAATGACGACGGACTGGCCGACTGACAAAGGGACGCGTTGCCTCGGTGGAATACGCGCGGCGCCCACGTGGGTGCCGTTGGCGCTGCCGAGATCCTCGATCTCGACGGTCGCGCCAACGTGAAGCGAAGCGTGTTGACGAGAGGCGCTCGGGTCGGGAACGCGAATATCGGCGTCATCGTCGCGACCGACCGACAGGGTGCCCATTTCGGGCAAGGCGATGGCCTCGTGAACATCGCGGCCACTGACCAGGACATGCAGCACCTGGCTGCCCTCTATCGATTTTTCGCCCGGGGTAACTCTGGTCGGTGCAGCCATGGTGTTCTCCCTTACTCAGAAGCGTCCCGTCAGGGCCACGCCTCCACCTTTGCCGTTCGCCCATCCCAGCCACGCGACCGAGCTGTGGGGGTTCTCGTAGCGACTGGTGTCATCGACCGTCAAGACCATGATCAAGCCAGTGACCAGGACCGCAGCACCCACGCCGGCCGCGGCAATGCTGCCCCAAAGGTGGTAACTGGCGTTGGTCTGCTTGTCTTCGGCGTCGTCCTTTCTTGCCTGGCAAGCCTTGTCCTTATTCGGGTCAGTTGCGGCCATGTTGTAGCAGTCGCCCTGCGGCGGGCCGGGATTGAACTCACTTTGCACACTGTTGAATTCGTTGTTGGCTTGGTTCCGGTTCTTGAGGGCCCACCACAGGTAGGTGGCACCGCCCCCTGCAAGCAAGGCGCCCGCGGCGAAAGTGCCCCAGGCGCGCCAACGCTGACCGGAAGCCCGGTCGAGGTGTTCGTGGAGGGCCTCGGCGGTAGGTTCCATCTCGACGTGCATGCGACGAACCTTGCCGGAATCTATGTCGACCTGGGCTCGATAGGGCAGAAAGCCGGAGTGGGCGAGCTCGATCTCGTGCGGACCGGGCGGCAGCTTCACGCCACCGCCACGAAAGTCGTGCAGCTTGCCATTGACCGAAAGGGCCGAACCCGGCTCTTCCCCTTCGATCACAAGCTCGCCAGCCTGCCAGCCCATCTCGGCTGGGTCTTCTTCCATCACCACCTCCGCGTCCCAGGTCTGGCCCTCGCCCAGATCGCGGTGCAGGCTGGCGGTACGATAGCCCTTGCGCTTCAAGGCCAGCTCGTGCGAACCAGCCTCGACCGACAGGGTGACGTCGATCGGCGTCCGCCCGACCATGGCGCCGTCGAGAAGAATATCGGCGCCCAGCACCGGCGTCTTGACCCGAATATGGGCCAGTTCGCCCTTGGCGGGCACCAGGGCCAGTTCGAACTCCTTGGTCACCCCGCCGCCGATTTCGATCTGCTGGCGCAGGGGCGCGTGGCCCGGAGCGACCGCCGCTACCAAATGTGGGCCATTGGCGACTTCGATCGGCTGCGCCATCACGTAGCGCATGTCCGGTACGGCGTTGCCGGTCGGTTCTTCGCGCGCCCCCACGAAGACCTTCACTTCGGTCCTGCCCACCGCCACGTTGTCGACCTCGATGAACGCCGGCACCTTGGTCTGAATCATCAAGCGTCCGATGCGAGCGCGCTGCTCGTCACGCAGCCGACGCGCCTCTTCCAGTCTTTCGGCCGGGGTTCGCCCGGGCGCGGCGAGCAGCTTGTCGAACTCGGCGACCGCCTCGACCGGCCGATTCAGGCGGGCGCAAATTCGGGCGACGTTGAACAGCCCGGGCGCCTTGCCCGATTCCACCTGGACCCGACGGTACTCGACCAGCGCAGCCGCGAGGTTGTCTTGATCATAGAGCGTGTTGGCCAGTTTCAGGCGCGCGACCAAGGGCGGTGGCAGGTCGTCCACTACATCCGGCTCGGAAGCCAGGGCCGCCAATGGCACGGCCGCGAGAAGGCAACCGCAGGTAAGGGCAACAAGTTGGGTGCGCATGGTTTTCTACCTAAACAGAATATTCTTGTCCGTGATCAGATCCCGTTCGGAGGGAGTCAAGGGGTGTGCGGGCCTGGGCGATTCGACCTCTGGAAACACGGCCCGCATCGGCGTGGGCGGCGAAATTGTCGCGCTGGACGGCGCGGGCAATCCCCGGTTCGCTGGGGGCGAAGCTGCGAGAGCCGGGGAGGCCGGGGCCGGGCCGGGCTGCAGAGAAGATGCCTCCGGCTGAAGCGCGGAGGCAGGACGCGCAGCGGACGAAGACAGCGCAGGGCCGGCCAGCCGCGAGTTTCTTCGTGCAGCCCGCGTTCCGGGATCGGCGGGCCGGCGGGCCGGCATGGCAACCACCGTCGCCGCGACTGAAGATGGCGAAGCAGCCGGGGACGGGCTGGGGGGCGCCGCTCGCGCGGCGGGCAGAGGAGGCTGCACGGGCGGCGCCACCGCGCCCTTTGCATAGCCGCCCGAACGCCCCCAGAAAGCGAAGATGCCCGCGGCCAGCGCAAGCACGAGCGAGCCGGCCAGGGCCAGGTACACCCGGCGGCGGGGCGCGGTGATGGCGGCGAGAACAATCGCGGTTCCGGGAAGGGCGGGCTCATCCAGGGCAGCCACAAGACGGTCTTTGAGATCGCGTGCGCTTTGCGGTCGCGCGTCGGGATCCTTGGCCAGACAGTCAAGAATCAGGCGTTCCAGTTTTCGCGAAATCGTGTAGCCCTTGCGCGGAACCAGCAGCGGCGGGGGATCGAGAACAACTTGCTTCATCAACACCCGCAAGTCGTTCGCGCAAAAGGGAACCCGTCCCGAGAACACCTCGTAGAGAATCACTCCGAATGCGTAGATATCGCTCCGCGCATCCGCCTCCCGCTGACACAGTTGTTCGGGAGAGATGTAGAACGGCGTCCCGATGGCAACCCCCACCTCGGTCAGCTTCTTGCCACCTTCAATCTTGGATATGCCGAAATCAAGCAACTTGGTGGAAGTCTCGCCGTCATCGGCTTTCACCACCCACATATTGTCCGGCTTCAGATCGCGATGGACGATTCCCGCGTTGTGGATCGCCACCAAGCCATCGCACGCTTCCGCTAGCAGGCGGCGCAGTTCCTTTCCCGAGGGTGGGTCCAGGCGAAGACGGTCGTCAAGCGAGGATCCCTCCAAGAATTCCATCACCAGGTAGGGCCGGTTGTCCGGCGCGGGCAGGGTTCCGTACGCAATGATCTGGATGACGTTCTTGTGCTTGTGGAGTTTGTAGGTGGCTTCGGCCTCGACCCGAAAACGTTCGCCGGCTGGATCGGCCTTGGCCCCCGCCGCAGTTCCGCCGTGCACTCTTCCGCGCAAAACCTTCACCGCCACGCGCGTCCCCGTCTGGGGCATGGCTTCGTACACCGCGCCCATCGCTCCCGCTCCCAGGAATCGAGTGATGGTCCAGGGGCCGATCACCGTCCCGATAGCAAGCGTGTCTTCACCGTCGCGCACCGGAGGGACCTCGGTGACCAGCGCGCCGCTCACCGGCGTGCGTGGCTCGGCCCGCGCAGCCGGGCAGGCTTCGCCAGTGGGATGGTCGCGGTTGCAGCGCGGGCACACGCTCACGTCAGCCCGTGCTCCGCTTGAAGTTCGCTGGTGCGCCTAGTTTCTGTCAATGCAACGCCTCGTCCCAAATCGCCGGCAGTTTACTCCAAGTCCTCCGGGCTGGGTGATAGGGGCTCTGCTTGTCGCAGAACTACAGCGCACCGCGCGTTGCTGGCCCCGGCCAGCTACCAGCCGCCGGGAACGCCCTTTGGTTGCGGCCGCGAGACGCTGGTCAGGCGCCGTTGCCGGCGGCGCTCTTCTGGTAGATGAGCAGGGGCTGCTCGCCCTTCTGAATCGTCTCCTCGCTGATCACGACTTCGCGCACCGAGGGCGACGCCGAAGGCACCTCGAACATCACTTCCAGCATCGCCTGCTCGAGAATCGCACGCAGGCCGCGCGCCCCGGACTTGTGCTTCTGCGCCTCTTGCGCAATGGCCGACAGCGATCCCTTGGTGAAGCGCAGCTTCACACTGTCCATCTCGAACAGCTTCTGGTACTGCTTGGTAAGCGCGTTCTTGGGCTTGGTCAGGATGTCGATGAGGGTCTGTTCATCGAGTTCGTGCAAAGGCGCGACCACCGGCATGCGCCCCACGAACTCGGGGATCATGCCGTACTTGAGCAGATCCTCGGGCTGCACCTCGCGCAAGAGCTCCCACACCCGGCGCTCCTTCTTCGACTGGATCTTGGCGCCGAAACCGATCTGCTTCTGCCCGATGCGCTGCTCGATGATGTCTTCCAGGCCAACGAACGCGCCCCCGCAGATGAACAAAATGTGGGTGGTGTCGACCTGCAGGAATTCCTGCTGGGGATGCTTGCGCCCGCCCTTGGGCGGCACGTTGCACACCGTGCCTTCCAAAATCTTGAGCAGCGCCTGCTGAACCCCCTCGCCCGAGACGTCGCGGGTGATGGACGGGTT
>PMJO01000196.1:27894-31425 GCA_003158455.1 Myxococcales bacterium
AATCTTGGCCAGGGTCTGGGCCAAAAGGGTTTTGCCCGACCCGGTAGGCCCGAGCAGCAGAATGTTGGACTTGCCCAATTCCACATCGTCCGCGCCCACCTTGGCATCGATGCGCCGGTAGTGGTTGTGGATGGCGACCGAGAGGATCTTCTTGGCGCGCTCCTGCCCGATCACATACTCGTCCAGCACGGCTTTGATGTCGGCCGGCTTGGGCACGCTGGCCAGGCCGAAACCCTCGGTGTCCTTCTCGATCTCCTCGGCGATGATGTCGTTGCACAGCCCGATGCACTCGTCGCAGATGTACACCGTCGGCCCGGCAATAAGCTTCCTGACCTCCTTCTGGCTCTTGCCGCAGAAGGAGCAGGACAGACTTCCCAAATCATCGCGCTTGCCAGGCGGCACAAGAGAACGTTAGCACCGCCCGGGCTGGGCCGCCACGCGGGAATCTATCCGCCGGGGAGAACATCCTGCAGGGGTTGTCGAGACAATCCACGCATAGTTCTGCATTCTGTGCGACAATTGTGCTTTCCAACCTGACAGGAATGACCTATGGCCAAGTGGTTTCGCACGAGGTTGCGGGAAGCCCGAGAACGCCTCGGACTTTCCCAGACAGAGATGTGCGCGAAATTTGGCGTCACCCAAGTCACGATCTCGAACTGGGAAAATGGCACATCGGAACCGCGGGACGAGCAGTACGATAAGGTCGTCGGCTGGATCGAGGGTGTCGAAATCCAACCAGAAGCGGACCCCAAGACAACCCCCGCCGAGGACGCACTTGGCGACCAAAGCAATGGCAGCGACGTGGGTTTGGCGCAGATTGTCGATGGGCGAGGTAGGGGACCGGCCGCGAAGGGTTCCATTGATGACGATGTCGTTCTCGGGTTAGTCCCGGCGGACGGGTCAGCAGTGGGAAACCTGTGGTTGATAAAGAAGCTCGAGGCACTTGGCTGGAACGCGGACAGATTCTGGCGTATTCGGGATCGGCTTCTCGATGCTGGGACCCTCATAAAAGGGCGGGGACGGGGAGGTAGTGTCCGTCGCCGAGTCACCGAGGCATCTGACCAGACAACGCCATCACCTGAGGCACGGTTGCCCGAATCCGAGGTATCTCTCTACTCTCCCCTGTTGGTGGTGCTTCAGGGTGAGTGGGCCCGGGACATGCGAATTGCGCCGCACCAGATCCATTTTGAGGAAACCGCGAGGCAGGGAAAAAAGGCGACAGGTGGCACCTGGACACGTCCCGATATCACGGCGGTCAGCGTTCGCTCATTTCCGCATCTGCCGAACAAGTATCTAGACGTGTGGACATTTGAGGCCAAGACGGTGGACTGGCTCGATGTAACGGCGATTTTTGAAGCCGCGGCGCACGCCAGTCGTGCGACCAGATCGTATGCTCTTCTCCAGGTGCCCGAGAAGGCGAGTGATCGCACGAAGGAAATCCTGAGCCGCTGCGAACGAGAGGCCACGCGCCTGCGCGTTGGGCTGATCACCTTCGTCGACCCAGCGAGATTTGGCACGTGGGAAACTGTTGTGGACGCCCCGCGGGTCGACACGGATCCGGAGCTCTTGGAGGAATTCATTAAGACGCTGTCCGATACTGCTCGGAGGCGCCTTTCAGAGTGGAAGTGACTTTGGCCGCATATCTCACGCCCTGAGGCGCCTGCCCCCCACTGCCGAATGGAACGCGCGGAGCTGGCTACATTCACTTCACCAGATCCGCCTTCGAGCGCCGGCCGACAAGCCGGCCCGATGACGAAGCCGTCGCGCGTCGCCGGAGCGGAGCATACCCCCGTATGTGAGCACCGGAGCGCAGCGACGGCACAGTCAGCGGGCTGGATCGTCGGCCGTCGGCGAATCGAAGAGCTGAGCCACGAAAACTACTTGTCTTTACTGTAATCCTTGTGCTCGATCACCTCATCCACGATGCCATACTCCTTGGCCTCGCTCGCGCCCATGAAGTAGTCGCGCTCGGTGTCGTGCTTGATGCGTTCCATGGGCTGGCCAGTGTGTTTGACCAGCAGCTCATTCAGGTTGTCGCGCGTGCGCAGGATCTCGCGCGCGTGGATGTCCACGTCGGTGGCCTGACCCGAGAAGCCGCCCAAGGGCTGGTGAATCAAGATGCGTGAGTGCGGCAGGGCATAGCGCTTACCCTTGGCCCCGCCGGCGAGAAGGAACGCGCCCATCGACGCTGCCTGGCCCATACAGAAAGTGGCGACGTCGGGCCGCACATACTGCATGGTGTCGTAGATGGCCATGCCCGCAGTCACCATGCCCCCGGGCGAGTTGATGTAGAGCATGACGTCCTTGTCGGGGTCCTCGCTTTCGAGGAAGAGCAACTGGGCGATCACGATATTGGCGATCAGGTCATCGACCGCGCTGCCCAGGAAGATGATGCGGTCCTTGAGCAGGCGCGAGAAAATATCCCAGCCGCGCTCGCCGCGATGGGTTTGCTCGATAACGGTGGGGATGATGAAGTTGCTGGTCACGGGTGGCATGCCCGAAGTCGGGTTCCTGGGGTCCTGCATGGACATTNNCTCGCCGCCCTTTGCACGGGCCTCCGCGGCCGCTTCCTCCGGAGAGAGAACCAGCCGCTGCCCACCGCCCTGATCCGGTCTGATGATCAAGCTGTCCGGATCCTCATCGACAATCTTAGCCTGGCCGAGGAGCATATCAAGCGCCTTCTCCTCCAGTAGCTGCGCGCGCACGCCCTCGATGCGGCCCGACCGCTCCAGCTCGGTCCGCAGCTTGTTGACGTTCTCACCGCGCGCATTGGCCAGCTCGACCAAGCGCTTCTGCACGTCGCCGGCATCCACCTGCAGCCCCTCGCGCTCGGCGATGGCACGCAAAAGCACGCTGGCCCGGGCTGACTCCTCAGCCTCGTCGTGCACTTCCTTCTTCATGGCTTCGCTGTCGAAGCCCCCGCCGCCCTCCACGTCGATGCCCGCAAGCATGAGCTGGGCCTTGACCCGCATGACAATGTTCTCGGCGTGCCGATCAATCAGCGAGGGCGCGATGGGGAACTCGTTGCGCTTCACCACCTCCTTGACCAGCGCAGATGCCATCTCGCGCCGGATGCGCTGTTTGTCCGCCTCGACAAGCTTGTCACGCACCTTGCCCTTCAACTCCTCCAGCGTGCTGGCCTCGCCCGTGTCCTTGGCCAGCTCGTCGTCGAGCGCCGGCACCTTGCGGCCGCGCACCTCCTTGATGGTAACGCGCAGGCTTATCTCCTTGCCCGCCAGGCTCTTGATGGCGATGTCGTCACCCAACCGGTAGCGCAGCTCCAGCCCCTGCGCGTTGACCGGCACGCCACGCAAGCGGGGCGCCAGGCCAGGCAATCCCCCGGCGTTCTCGTCAGTCAAGTCCACCGTCACGGTCTTGGTCTTGATCTTGTGCTCGCCGACCTTGCCATGGACCTCGACCTGCAGGAGATCGTCCTCCGCGGTCGCAGCGCGACCCTCGACCGGCAGAAATGCCGTTTGTTGCCGTCGATAGCCTTCCAGCGCCTGGGCCACGTCCGCCTCGCTGACCTTG
>PMJO01000047.1 GCA_003158455.1 Myxococcales bacterium
ATCCATGCCCAGCTCGGGATCGAGACCGGGCAGGCGCGAGACTTCGATGCAAAGAAGAATGGGCACCTCGGCCAGGGTGGGGATCTGCTTGGCGTGCTTGACCACGGCTCGGCCCACTTCCAGGTACGGGCCTGCGTCCACCACCACCACCGCGGGACGAATGTGTTCCAGATCATCGGGCAGGTCATCCAGGTCGTAGCCGACCGGAACCACCTCGCAGCCCAACTCACGCAGGGCGGCTGCAGGAGAGTCCACCTCGGCTGCGCCGACCTGCGGTCTGGACATGACAACGACGGCACGCATTTCTGGAAACAGAGGGTAGCAGGGACGAAAACAATAGTCACTACGGGCAGAAGGATCTTCGTATTGTTTCGATGTGGGTGGCCGAGGATGCCATTATTGCGTCTTTGTTTCCAATGTGTTTCGTTTTGGAGAAATCCATCCCGCTGGCGGAGAGATCGATTTTACACCAACCAGGTGGGCGCTAGGCTTCATCCAAAGGACAGAGACCCAACTCCGAGAACCATCAATGAACAGCAAGAACGTAACGCGGCACGAGTCCCCGCCACGGCAGGGGCTCTACGATCCGGCCAACGAGCATGAGGCATGTGGGGTGGGCTTCGTGGTGAACATCACGGGCGAAAGGTCGCATCGGATCGTGCGCGACGGTATTCGGGTTCTGGAGAACCTGGGCCACCGAGGCGCGAGCGGCTCTGAGGAGAACACGGGCGATGGCGCCGGGATCCTGGTTCAACTCCCTGACGCCTTCCTGCGCAGCGTGACTGCCAACATCGGCATCGAGTTGCCGCCCGCGGGCCAGTATGCCGTGGGCATGGTCTTTCTGCCGCGCGAGCCGGCCGAGGCTGTCGCGTGCCAGCGCCTTTTCGAGATCGGCGCCAGCGAGTTGGGACACAAGGTGATTGGTTGGCGCGAGGTGCCCACCAACCCGACGGGCCTGGGCAAGACCGCGCTTGAATCCCGGCCGGCCATGGCGCAGGTCTTCGTGGACCGGCCCTCGGCGCTCAATCACGACTCGGATTTCGAGCGCCGTCTGGTGCTGATACGCCGTACCGCCGAGAAGCTGGTTCGGGCGAGCGATCTGGCCGGACGCAGGTTCTTCTATATCGCCAGCCTGTCGTGCCGAACCCTGGTCTACAAGGGCATGCTCAATGCCGACCAGCTTGACAGCTTCTTCCCCGATCTCTCCGAGCTGTCACTGGAATCCGCGCTGGCCCTGGTCCACTCGCGCTTCTCCACTAACACCTTCCCCAGCTGGTCGCGCGCCCATCCCTACCGAGTGCTCGCCCACAACGGGGAGATCAACACCCTACGCGGCAACGTGAACTGGATGTCGGCGCGCGAGCACGATCTGGCCTCGCCGCTGTTTGGCGCCGACATTGAACGGCTGCGCCCGGTGATCGACCAAGAGGGCAGCGACTCGGCCATGTTCGACAACGTGCTGGAAACCCTGATCATCGGCGGTCGCAGCTTGCCTCACGCGGTGATGATGATGATCCCGGAGCCGTGGCACAAGCACAAGACCATGAGCCCGGAGAAGCGCGCCTTCTACGAGTACCACTCGTGCCTGATGGAGCCATGGGACGGTCCGGCCGCGATCTGTTTTACCGACGGTGTGCAAATCGGCGCGGTGCTCGATCGCAACGGTCTGCGGCCCCTGCGCTACACTCTGACCAGCGACGGCCTGGTGGTCATGGCGTCCGAGACCGGGGTGCTCGACCTTCCGGCCGAGAAGATTGTGCAGAAGGGCCGCATTCAACCGGGCCGCATGTTTCTGGTGGACACCGCGCAGAAGCGCATTATTTCGGACGAAGAAATCAAGGCCAGGGTTGCGGCGGAGCTGCCCTACTCGGAATGGGTGGAGGCCCAACGCGTGCAGATGAAGGACCTGCCGGCGGCGCCGGCCACTCCTCTTGCCGATCATGAGACGTTGGAACTGCGCCAGAACGTGTTTGGCTACACCGCCGAGGTGCTGCGCTTGTTGCAGCCCATGGTGGAAACCGGCGGCGAGGCCATCGGATCCATGGGCACGGACACGCCGCTCGCCATCCTTTCCAGCCGCCCGCAGAGCCTGTTCAACTACTTCAAACAGCTTTTCGCCCAGGTGACCAACCCGCCGGTCGACGCCATCCGTGAGGAGTTGATCATGGCGGCCGGCACAACCATGGGCCCTGAGCACAATTTATTCGACCCGCAGGCCATTTCCGCACACCAGATCGAGTTGCGCTCACCGGTGATCTACAACGATGAGATGGACAAGTTGCGCGCGCTCGACGGCGGGCACGGTTTCCGGGCGCGCACCCTCGCCACGGTTTTCCGCGTGAGTGAGGGCGAGCGCGGCCTGGCCCATGCGCTGGACAAGCTGTCCGCGGAGGCGGCCGCTGCGGTGGCCGACGGCTGTCAGATCATCATCCTGTCGGATCGCGGGTTCGACCGCGAGCACGCGCCCATGCCCTCGCTTCTCTCCTGCGCGGCCGTGCACCATCACCTGCTGCGTGAGGGCACGCGCACGCGGACCTGCCTGGTGGTGGAGAGCGGCGAGCCGCGCGAGGTACATGACTTCTGCTTGCTCATCGGCTACGGCGCCAGCGCGGTCAACCCATACCTGGCCCTTGAGGTAATTGAAACCCTGGCCGGCGAAGGTCTCATCCGGCTCGACACGGCAACGGCGCGCGCCAACTACAGCAAGGCCATCAGCAAGGGGTTGGTCAAGGTCATTTCCAAGATGGGGATCTCGACCGTGCAGAGCTACCACGGGGCGCAGGTGTTCGAGGCCATCGGGCTGCACCAGTCGCTGGTCGACAAGTACTTCGCCGGTACCGCGTCCCGCATCAGCGGCCTGGATCTGGGCGGCATCGCCGAGGAAGTGCGACGACAGCATCACCGGGCATTCCCCGGCCGCACCTTGCCCCAGGCAGGACTCGATCCGGGCGGCGAATACCGATTTCGCAGCGAAGGTGAACACCACCTCTTCAACCCTGAATCAATCTCCAAGTTGCAGGTGGCGGTGCGCACTGGCAACTACGACATCTACAAGCAGTATGCGCAGCTTATCAACGACCAGTCCAAGAACCTGGCCACCCTGCGTGGTCTGATGGAATTGCGCCACCCGCGTCCGGCGGTGTCGCTCGATGAAGTCGAGTCGGTCGAGGAGATCGTCAAACGTTTCAAGACCGGCGCCATGTCGTACGGGTCGATCAGCAAGGAAGCACACGAGACAATGGCCATCGCCATGAATCGCCTGGGCGGCAAGAGCAACACCGGCGAGGGCGGCGAGGATCC
>PMJO01000365.1:0-214 GCA_003158455.1 Myxococcales bacterium
TCGCCGTCCGACCTGGTGGCGTATTTCAATCTTCGGCGGGGGTCACAATGTGCCCATGGCTCGACCTTCATACCGCTGGCGTCCACCGAGAGCACTCCATTTACCCAGGCATCGTCCGACGCCCGCGATTTCGCTATTGCGCTGCCAACAGTACCGGTCAGCGTCACCCTGCCGCCGCTTACCTCAACGCTGGTCATGTCGCCATTGACCCAGA
>PMJO01000365.1:236-19417 GCA_003158455.1 Myxococcales bacterium
CCGACGCTCCCGGTTAGCGTGGCCACGGCATTTTGGACGGAGACCGCCACCCGGTAGGATTCAGTTGCGGGATCGAGGCGCAGCGCCGTCTGGATATCCTTGCGCGTGTCTGCGTCGGAGCGGGACACTGGCGTCACCGTGGTCCGGTCGATCACACCGCGCACGCCCCGGATGCTCTCGGCCATCTTCACCGCCCGTTCTTTGGCGAGCAGGTTGCTCACCGAGCCGGAGAGCGTGACGATGCCCTGACTGGTGCCGACGTCCACATCATTCGGGAACACGCCCTTTTCGAAAGCCAATCCTCCCTCAACCGCGGCTGTGATGCCGCTGTCGGTGATTTCCCGCTTCGCACTCTGCGCCTGCAAAGGCGGCAGGGACAAAACCTGCGCGCCTGCTGCAATCAGGAGCGTCGCACACCATCTGCGAACCACTGTGCTGGCGGTCGCACTTGGCCTTCCACTGTCGTCTCTCAATGCACTCTTCATTGTGGGTAACTCCTGTTTTTGAGGGATGCCATGGGTTGTTGGCGCGCTCTGGCGGGATCCCTGGCGCCGGAGTTCTGAGAGGGTGTCTGAAAAGTGCCTAGTGACCTGCCGTCATATGAGGACAAAGAGATGCAACCGCTAGCTGCCCCTCTCCATCCGGGAGAGGGGGAATATTGGCCTTCTTGCGGCTTTCCAAACTACCCTGTCCTCATTTCATAACCGGCCATCTAGACTTTTCAGACACCCTCTGAGAGTTGCGATGTATTCGGTCGGCGAGCCGGATCGTGGCTATCGCGCGCGGCCCCCTGAGTGCTGGTGCAGTGGCGGCGTCTTTGCCGGTGCGTCGCCGCTGTCCCAGTAGACTGGGCGTCCGTAATAGTCATACAGGCGTGCTTCGTACTCACGGTTGATAGGCGCAGCCGCGTCCCATTTGGGGCTGTTCTTGATCGCCCGTCGAGACAAGTCGACGAAGACTTCGCCTTCCGTCCAACTGACGCGGTTGGCCCAGTGCGGGGAGACCAGCACTTTCTTGTCGAGCCACCAGTTCCGGGTGTCGATCACCAGATAACGGACCTCCCAGGTCTCATCGTCGATGATGAAGTCGTGGACATGGCCCATCGGCCCGTCCGTTCCCTGGATGTGGTATCCGCGAACTTCCTCGGCGCTGCGCAGATGGACGTCGCCTGATTTCCCCGGCTCCTCAGCAGGCGCTCCATTCGAACTGCCGGCCGCGAGCAACCCCGGGTAGGCGCCGGCGCCCCATGGTCCCGGGTACCCCCAGTAGCGGGGATATCCGTAGTAACCGAAGTAGTCTAGCTCGTGCTGCCGCGAAACGGGCTTGTCCACGTCTACGCTCGGGCTGTTCTTGACCCTGTCCCTAGTCAACGCCAGGTGGAAGCCTCGGGTCGACCAGTCCACTTGACGGAATGAGATGGGCGAGATGAGCACCCGGCGCCCAGTGAAGAAGCCACCGGTCTCGACAACCAGATAGCGGACTATCCAGCGCTCATCGTCCAGAAGAAAATCTGCAACGTGTCCGATGTCGCCGTCGGTGGCGCTCACCGCATAATTCTCCAACTCCTTCAGACTTCGCAACATGGGCATTTTTTTCCCGCCTTTCGGCTCGAACACTTTGCTATCGCTGGATTGGTGCCATAGGGTCGGGCTACTCGTCACCGGCGCTTCCGGCTTCACCGTCGTGCTCATACCCGACAATCTCAACGGCTATTGGATGCCGGCGCCACAGTTCCATGCCTTCGTTCGACCGACTCCGGTACGGATGCGGCTTCGCGTCAGCGCAAGAACTGCGCAGCTACCCCGAGTGGCTTCCTGAGTGGTGGTGCGGCGGCGTGCTTGCCGGTTCGTAAATGCTGTCCCAGTACACCGGGCGGCCGTAATAGTCATACAGGCGTGTTTCGTACTCGCGGTTGATGGGCGCAGTCGAGTTCCACTCAGGGCTGTTCTTGATTGCTTGTCGAGACAGGTCGACGAAGACCTTCTTTTCCGCCCAACTGATGCGGTTGGTCCAGTGGGGCGCAACCAGTACCTTCTTGTCGAGCCACCAGTTTCTGGTGTCGACCACCAGATAGCGTACCTCCCAGGTCTCATCGTCGATGATGAAGTCGTCGACGTGGCCGATCGCAGCGTCAGTTCCCTCAATGTGATATCCGCGGATCTCCTTGGCGCTACGCAAATGGACGTCGCCCGATTCGGCGGGCTCGGGCTTGGCAGGCACCTGCTTCGGCTTTCCGGCCGCGAGCAGGTTCGGGTAGGCGCCCATGCCCCACAATCCCGGGAATCCCCAGTAGTACGGATACTCGTAGTAGCCGAAGTAGTCTAGCTCCTGCTGCCGCGAGACTGGCTTGTCCACGTCCACGCTCGGACTGTTCTTGACCTTGTCCCTGGTCAGCGCCAGGTGAAAGCGCCGGGTCGACCAGTCCACTTGCCGGAATGAGATTGGCGTGATCAGCACCCGACGCCCATTGAAGAAGCCACCAGTCTCGGCGACCAGATAGCGAACTATCCAGCGTTCATCGTCTAGAAGAAAGTTCGCAACGTGTCCGATGTCGCCGTCGGTGGCGCTCACCGCATACCCTTCGAGATCTTTCAGGCTCCGCAACATGAGTAGTCCCCTCCCCGCCTTTCGGCGCGATGATTTCGTATCCGAAATGAGTCTTCGGTACGATGGCATGCACGATCGGTGCCAGACTCTCGACGCTGATCGAATTTGACCAGCGGTTGATCGGAAAGACCCATCCACCCCAGGGTGGGACCGTCTCGGCGTCGGCAACATTGGTTCCCCGATTGCCGCCGGGCCGCCGACGGAGTTCATGCCGGGTCCAGCGAACTGGACCAATTCAATCAGAATGGAGTGCGATCCATATCAATGCGATGGACGCGCCGGGTGGTGAAGACAAGCGCAGACGACCAACTTGGGACCAGCCGCGCAGCATCTGCAGGCTCTGGTCCATCGGCACGTCGGTACATTGCGTCGGCACAATCGATGCAGTGCTTTGATTCATCATGGACAAAGACCCGGCGATGGACGAGATGGTGAGTAAGGTCAAGAGCGGCCGTGGAAGGCGAGTGGCCATCACGGGGGTTGCCGTGATCGTGGTCGCCCTTCTGCTTGGGGTGGTGGTCGTCGGATTCCGTGGTAGGCACATCGCGCGGAATTCCGCGGCGATGACTGCACCTCTTCCGGCGTCTACCGAGGTCGGGAAGGAGCCATTTGGGTTGCCGTAGTCGTGGTTGTCTTCTCGCCCACGAACAGGTCCATCTCCCGGTGGATGGTAGATATTTCGTCATCACCAGTGGTGTCGATGTCCACGTCCCCTGCTGGCAGCGCTGCCGCTTGCGGTTCGCCCCTGATCCGGCCGACTGATTTCGGATTGCGGAAGGGGAGCCGCTGATGCGACCACGACGGTGGCTGGGCGAAGCAGCCGCTCACCCGCGCGATAGCCTTTCTGGACCTCATGCAGGACTGCGCCCGGCGCCACCTCGTTGCTGGACATCTGCGAGATCGCGTGGTGAAGGCGCGGATCGAAAGACTGCCCCTTAGACTCGATGGCCGTCACCGAATGACGGGCAAGCTTTGACCTCAGGAGGCGCAACACCAGGTCGACGCCATCACGAATTGACTTGACGTCCGTTTCGCCGCCTCCTTCCGAGGAAGCGAGGGCACGCTCCAGGTTGTCCGCAACCTCGAGGAAGTCGCACAGAATCGCCTCGCGCGTCCTTGCCTCGTGCTCGGTCATCTCGTTGCGAAGGCGCTTCTTGTAGTTGTCGAGGTCGGCCTTCTCGGCTTCCAGAGCGGCCAGCCGTTGCTCCAGGCTCGGCGTTTCGGGCGCCGACCCTTCAGCATACGCCGAGGGGTCGGCCACAAACTGTGCGGCATCGAAAGGCAGGCCGGAAATGTCACCGGCATCATTGCTGTTGATAATGGAGGATTGGCCGAGTCTTGCCGGTTCATTCAACGGATTGCCCTTCATGGTCCTGCCCTCCTCGCCATTGTTTCCGAGTCTCGCCCATCAAGGGGCGATCTTGTCGCTCAACCACTGGCGCGTCTTATCAGAGGAGTCTTTCAAATCAGCGTAGGACTGCTTGAATCCATTCTTCACGTCGTCCCAATCGGACGCGGTGGCGGTCTCGGCCCGGTCAAGCTGCTTCTTCGCCTGGGTCCATTTCTCGCGCACCGTCTCGAGCTTGGCCTTGGCGTCGGTCTTTACCGCGCCGCCGGCGCTCTCGACCTTGGCGCTGAGCCGATCCAACTCTTCCTGGGTGCTGACTAGTTCCTTCTTCATCTTGTCGACGAATTCGGTCTTCTCCGCGTAGGCGTAATCCCGCATCGCTTGCGCCGCCTGCTTGGTTTCCGCTTTGGCCCTGTCCAGGTGCGCCGCTGCGGGTTCCACTTGTCTTGGCGCAACCGCGGCTTTGACTTCCTTTGACGTGCACCCCATCGCGAGAGTGGCGGCGGTGAGGAACGTGGTGACCAGTATCGTATGCTTCATGGTTGTTCTGCCTTTTCGGTGAGTTTCGCGGGTTGACGGAAGGAACCGAGAGC
This sequence comes from Myxococcales bacterium, assembly GCA_003158455.1. Lineage (GTDB taxonomy): Bacteria > Myxococcota_A > Polyangia > Fen-1088 > Fen-1088 > Fen-1137. The sequence continues at coordinate 4,785 of PMJO01000365.1, forward strand.
GCCGCGCATTGAGCCGCGCTCCCGGGACCGTTTCGTCGAGCCGAGGATATTCCAAGCCAAGCTTGTCGAATTTCGCTCTATGGATTCGATGCGTGCGGCTCGTGTGCGATGATAATCTCGACCCGGCGGTTGTTGGCGCGCCCCTCGGCGCTGGCGTTGTCAGCCACCGGGCTGCCCTTGCCAAGCCCGTGGGCCTGGATCAAGTCGCCTTGGTAGCCTCGCTCTATCAGGTAGCTGCGAACCGCGTCGGCCCGGCGCTGAGACAGGTCGAGGTTGTAATTCACGGAACCCTGTGAGTCGGTATATCCTTCAACCGTGAGGTTGCGTTCCCGGTTTGTCAGCAGCACCTCGGCTACCTGGTCGAGTCGGGTTCTCGCCTCAGGCAGCAAGACCGCCCGATTGGATGCGAAGAGCACGCTCCCCGAGAGCGTGATGACCATACCCCGGGGCTCATCCTTGACTGCAGCCAGCTTGGCCAGCGCCGCTTGCGCGTCAGCCGCTCGTTGGTCGGCATCTGCCCGCGCCTTTTGCTCAGCGGAAAGCTTTTCAGCCGTCTCCTCGCCGACGCGCTGGGAGGTCGCCAGGGCCGAGCGCGTCTGGCTCAGGTCCTGTTTCGTCTTCGCGACAACCTTGCCTTGCGTTGTCTGGTAGTCATTCTTCGCCTGAGCCTCAGTCTTCTGCTGGGTGGCGATGGAAGCAGCCGCATCAGCTAGCTGTGCCTTGCGCCAGGCGACATAGGCGAGATCTCGCGTTCGATACGAGTCGGGATCTGTCTTGAAGGATTGCTCAGCCTGGGCGAGGGCCAGGTTTGCCACGTGCAGCTCCGCGGGCGCGACTTGCGCCGTATTCCCAACGCTTGCGCGGTGGTACGCGTCCCGGGCGTCGACGAGTTCGATCGGGACGGTGGTTGCGCAGGCACTGAAGACGCCGGCGCAGATGGTGGCGGTCAAAAGACTACTGGTTTTCATGCGAATTTCCTTTCAATTAACGGTTTGTGCAATTCCAAGACTTACTTGTTCTCTTGCCGCAGTTGGCGCACGCGGTCTATTGCTCCCTGGGCTTCCGCCTTCTCGGCGTCCTCACGGGAAAGCGCGACAGCCAGTTCGGCGTCGACCTCAGCCCGCGACAACATCGATACCGCCCGTTCCTTCTCGTCGTTGGCAGCCAATCTCTTGGCGTTTTCCAGTTCTTCCTTTGCCAATTGCAAATGCAGCGCGGCTTGCGGCACTTTGGCCGCCCCCACTTCCTCGGCGGCGCGAATTCCCGAAGTGGACGCCTCTGTGCGCACCGGCGGGGAGCTTGCGCAGCCGACAGCGATTGCGGTGGTCGCGGCGGCCATGGCGAACGTTATGATTGCGGTCTTGGATATGTGTCTCATCGAATCCTCCTTCTCGTATCGGAATGTTGGTTTCATTGAACGCCACCTAGTTCTTGAGCTTCTTGAAGGCGGCCTCGAGATCGCTCCATGCGGTCTCCACGCCGGTTTTGAGGGTGTCCCACTTTTCGCTTCCGGCCGCTTTCAACTCGCCGAACTTCGACTGCGCAGCCTGGTACTTCGCCTTCAGTTCATCGACGCGCTTGCGACGCTCGGCGTTTACCTGCGCACCGGCTTTCTCGGTTTGGGCGATGAGTTGGTCGAGCCGCGCGCCCCATTGTCTGAGCTGTGTTTCCATCTTTCCTACGTGTCCTTGCGTGTTTTCCATCCGATTTTCCCTTCGTTCAGTTACGCCAATTGAAGCAGACTCGCTGCTTTGGTTTCCATTGGTCGCTGGAGCGGCAGAATTGCCTGCGTCTGGGTATGTCGCAGCATGAGCGACACCGCGCCCGCCGCGAGGCGTGCCACCACCAGCGGATCGGTGCTGTAGCGAGCCGCGCCATCAAATGCGGCCAGGACAAAGTCCCCGAACTCTGCAGTCTTTTGAACGTGGGTCTTCATGGATCGCTCTCCTTCTTGCTTTGCGCGTTTGGCCCCCGCCGGCTACGGGATGCTCCAGATCCGCGCACACCCCTAAAGCAGCTTTCGAGCCACCGATGAGACGTGAACAGGATCAACTAGTTACATCGCGGGAGGGTCTGAGGGAGTGGCCGACTCAATCGAAGTGAAGTACCATCTCATTCAATTCGAGAGAGGAGACGGCCGACGCTTGCCGACCATCTGAACCGCTCGGCAAGGACGGTGCGATGCCCGCAGGAGTTACAAGGGGCAACCGTTACCCGGCACCGAAACGACGTTAGAGTCAAATACAAAGGCGCCAGCACCACCTACCCATGCCCCTGCCATCGATCTGCCACAGGCGGTTGCGCCGGTCTTCATCGTGATATCGAGGGCAGCCAGTATGTTGCCCTGGAATTCAGAGTACAATCCAATCGTCGCTGAACTGGCGACCTGCCACCAGACGTTGGAAGCCCTGGCGCCGTTGGTCAGGCGGATGCGCGTGTGTGCCCCGGGGCTGGGGGCGCCATCTGCCGTAGTGAGCGTACTCGCCGACTGGAATACGAAGATTGCATTCGGGTCGCCCTGGCCATCGAGCGTGATATCCCCTGCTATCAGAATCGACGTACCGGATGTATAGACGCCAGGAGTGAACCAGTTGTCGCCGAGGACCAGCGGGTTCCCCGCCAGGTCTCCCAAGGTAGTGGGAGCTGCTATAGGGGTGCCCCCTGCCAATGTGCCGACGGCTGGGCCGCCGGCTGGGGGAGTAATGCTGAGAAACGCCGCATTCAAGGCGGCCTTAATGGCAGCTGAAGTCGTCGTGTCCGGATACACGTTGGTGATGACCATTCCGCTGATTGTCGGCGCCATGCCTCCGCAGAGGCCAAAACCTCCCGCATTGTCAACGGTCACGGCGTTACACGTCTTGTTGGGGTCCAGGACCACGTTCCCATTGATATGGGTGATTGGGGCAGTAATGGTGTTGGTAAGCCCCGCTGTCGCCGCAATCGCAAACGGGGCGGCTAATCCGAGGTCTATCACGATAGCGGGCACCGGCCCCGCCTCGATGTTTTCCGCGTCGATGTTTCCCATGTCGGGGTTCACCTTCGCCAGGTCGGGGTTCTCAACGTCGACCCTTTCGGAGTCCGCATTCCCTACGTCGATGTTGGCGGCCCTGAGGTCGGGGTTTTTGCCGTCGACGTTTTCCGCGTCGATATTCCTTACGTCGATCCTCGCGGTGGGCAGGTCGGGATTTGCGGCCGGCGCGTCGGGGTTTGCGGCCGGCACGTCGGGGTTTGCGGCCACCAGGTCTGGGTTGGCCCCGTCTAGTTTTCTCACATCGGCGGTTACCGCATCGGGGTTCGCAGCGTCGGGGTTTGCGGTAGACAGGTCGGGGTTCGCGGCGGCCAGGTCGGAGTTCGCGGCCGGCGCGTCGGGGTTTGCGGCCGCCAGGTCTGGGTTGGCCCCGTCTAGTTTTCTCGCATCGGCGGTTACCGCATCGGGGTTTGCGGCGTCGGCGTCCGCGACCGCAAGGTCTCGGCTGGCCCCGTCTAGTTTTCTCGCATCGGCGGTTCCCGCATCCGTCGTGCCGGATTTTGGAAACTCGACCAAGTGCTGTCCGCACGCGGGCAGCAGGGGCAGCAGGAAGAACAGCGCGGTACGATTGAGTGTCTTCATGTTACTTGCTCCCGTCATTGAGGATGATGAAATGGACAACGAACTCGACGCGCCGGTTGTTTTCACGACCGGCGATGGTGGTGTTGGTGTCAACTGGAACCGAAGAGGCGAAGCCTGTTGAGAGCAGGCGGTCTTTCCCGATGCCGTGCGCTACTAAGTAGTCGACCACCGCGTCTGCCCGCTTTTCGGAGAGCGTCTGGTTATGGTCGTCCGCTCCCTCGGAGGAGGTATGCCCCTCGACCTGCACGCGGAACCCCTTGTTGTCCTTCAGGGCCTGCACGACTTCATCGAGCACCGGAAACGAAACCTCTTGGAGAATTGCCTGGTCCCAGGCGAAGTAGATCCTCTCCTTGAGCTCGAGCTTGTCCCGCTTGACGACGAGCTTCTGGTACGCAGGGCAGCCCCAGTTGTCCACCGGACCTGCCACGTCCGGGCAGTGGTCCACGCTGTCGGGGAGCCCGTCGTTGTCACGATCGGGGCACAAGAAGGTCTCCTCGGTGATGGTGTGGATTTCTGCGGCGGCAACCGCCGTACGTTCCCGCCGGATACTATGGCCCACTTCAAGGCTGAGGCCCAAACTCAAGATCTTGGCGTCGTGGTTGTCGAAACCGGTCCGGTTGGGATATTGCATGATGTGGAGGTAGCGCACAAAGGGTCCGACCCAGAAAATGCGCGACCCTCCAATGGGCACTGATAGGCCTGCGGCAGCGTCGATGCCAATGCGGTTGAGTCCGCCGGTGCGGACGTAGAGTGCGTCAGCGTCCACCCACGGCGAGCTGGCGTAAAATGCGTTGCGGGCAGGAATATCGTGTGGACGCCTGAGCCGCAGCCCCGCGCCGTAAGTCCACGCTGTCCCAAAATCGCCCAGCGAGTTTTCAGTGGGCAAGGCCAGGAAGCTCACGCTGGGCCCGATGTCCATGTACTTGTTCACCATCCACAGGGCCTTGATGCTCTGCCCACCGCCGACCTTGAAAAGCTGCGACTGCGGGTGAGTCAGCGGGACCGCCACCCCGGGTTCCACCTTCAAGGCGAAATCACCGATTTGCGCTGGCCGAGGGTCTCTGCCCAAGGGTTCGGGCTCGGATGCTTGGGTGAACGGGGCGACCAGCAACAAGGCCGCAATTGTCATGGCGGCTTTCGCTGAGTGCTCCAGTGGGTATCGTTGAGTCATTATTGCCTCCGCGTACGTTGGTCCTGGCAGAGATCGTCTCCGCACAGCAGTTCTTCCTGGCCCCTCCGCTGGGAGGCCCGCATCTCGGCACGCGCCTAAAGCATGTTTCGGGCCACCGATGAAACACTAGTAGATTGGGGCACCTGCATCGCAGATAGTCGCGGGGGACTGGCAAGCTCAATCAAAGTGAGGTGCCGCTCTCCTCAATTCGATGGAGAAAGAGGCCCGACGCAGTGGGGCCGCGATTTTCGACGAGGTATCTTCGCAGGAGTCCCCGCTACTCACGCCTAGGCTGCCAACGCGGAGCCCAGTGATGGCTGATGACGCAAGGAGCAGCTCGAAAGACCATGGCACCAATTGTGCAGTACGCTCCGTCCGTACAGACCGATTCAGCCACGGGACAAAGAGGAAGCGCACAATGATAAGCACGTCGTGGATTCTATGGATGGTGTTCATGTTCCTGTTTCTCGTGCCTCCGATGGGCTATGGCTGGGGCTACCGCAAGTGGGGCCCGCCATACCCAAGGTATGTCCAACGACGCCGCGGTGTACGGGCAGCCACCGTGGGCGGGTTTGCAGCGTTCAACCATCAGGCGTGGGGATGGAGGGGCGACTTCGTCTGGTTGGTGCTCTTTGTTGGGGTGCTCTGGGCTGCCATGACGCTTTGGTGGCGCTGAGGTGAAGCTCCATCTCACCAGGATGGAGGTGCCAATCAAAGCAGCGGCGAGAGAAGGCGCGCGGTCGCGTCGCGCAACCTTGCCGGGATCGTGCGCGCATCCACCTCGGCGAGCGTCACCTCGCGCGCACCGTGCAGCTTTTTTTCTATGACCGTCGCCAAGTCTTGCGCCAGTTTCCGGCCGTAGCATTCGACGTTCAGCTCGAAATTCAGCCGCAGGCTGCGCGCGTCCCAGTTCGCCGAGCCGAGCAGTACCCAGTGGCCGTCCACCACCATGAGCTTCGAGTGGTCGAACGGCGGAAGTGTCAGCCAGATGTGGCAGCCGCGCTGGAGCAACTGCCACCACATCGCCCGTGACGCCCATTGGACGAAGAACAGATTGTTCTTGCCGGGCAGCACGATGTCGACCCGGACGCCCCTCAGCGCCGCGAGGTTCAGCGCGGTGATGAGCGTCGGGTCAGGCAAGAAGTACGGCGTGAGGATCTGCGCGGAGGTTTGTGCCTCGGCCAGCGCTGCCAGCAGGGTCCAGCGCGCCTTCTCGAGATCGGCGTCAGGACCATCGGTGATGACTCGCGCGGTGACGCTGCCGTCGCCCCTGAATCTGGGAAACCAGGCTTCGCCGTCGACAGTCTCGCCAGTCGTGAACGCCCAATCGTTGACAAATGCCTCCTGCAATTGCGCAACCACCGGGCCCTCGATGCGAAAGTGCAGATCCTGCACTGGACTTCGCGGATGCTCGGCCAGCACATTGCCACTCCGGATGTTCATTCCCCCGGTGAAGGCCGTCTGGCCGTCGACCACCAGGATCTTGCGATGATTGCGCAAATTGATGGTGGCCACGCGCCAAGGTGTGAGCAGAGACGCCGGCAGGAACTTCGCGCATCGGACCCCCGCTCGGTACAGTCGGTGTGTGATGGGCGGCCACGAGTACCGCGCACCCGCGGCGTCAACCAGGACCCGCGCCTCAACTCCGCGCTTTGCGGCGCGGCCAAGCGCATCGGCAAACTTCTTTCCGCTGGCGTCATTGTCAAAGATGTAACTGACCATGGAAATGGATCTTTGGGCGGATTCAATCGCGGCAAGCATGGCCGGGAAGGCCTGGTCGCCATTGACCAGCGGCTGTACGCGGTTGGCCGCTATCAATGGCTTGCCAATGACCCGACCGACGACCCGTGCAAGCGATTTCAGGTGCTCCGCGCCCTCGGGCTCGGGCTCGCCAAGGTCCTCGGGAATCGGACGGCTGGTGGCTCTGTGCACACCGAGCATCAGCGCGCGGCGGCGGACGCGGTTGACCCCGAATGCGAGGTAGAGCAGCGGACCCACGGCCGGCATTAGCCAGACGAACGCGATCCAAAGCGTTGCAGCGCGGGTGTCGCGTTTGTGCAGCAGAACGTGGGCTGAGGCCAGCACCGACGCGAGCAGATGGAAACCCGCCGCCAGGTGCGGCCAGAATTGTGATGCCTTAGCGAGCCAGTCCATCATCGGATCTTGAGCCATCCACGGTTCTGTGGGTCAGGCCCAACTGCGCCAGGATCTTGCTCCAGGTGTCCGTGTGCACTGTCCTTCGCGGAAGCACACCCCGCATTGTCGTGGCCGCTCTTGTCGCCCGTTGCACACCCTGGTCGAGGCGCTCCAGGTCGAGATACTCCTCGCCATCCAAGAGGTGGACTGCCGTCTCTGCGGTGCTTACTTTCGCCACTTCATCGTCGGAAAGCAGGTTCAGAATGCCTTCACGGGTAACATTTTCGGTTCGCAGGTCAGCGTTCATGTACGGCTCCAGCCAGTTGTTTGTGTTTAGGGGATGTGCGGCGACTCAGGCGGCGTGCGCCGCTAGGCGAGGCGCTAGTGGTGTGCAGAACCGAATGTAGCTGCACGATGCGTGCCGACGTAGTACGGGTTGAGGGGCTAGAGCTTTCACGGGTACGCGCGACCGCGTGCCCAGTCAAAGTGAGGGGGCTCCCATTCAATTCGCATTGGTTGAACGACGCGTTCGCGATGTGTCAGATGCCTTCACGCCGGCGGCAGCGCAATCCGTGCGCGGGACCTGGTCTGCCCAACCGCGATTCCACACCGTGGCACGCTTCGTGCTGGTCTTCTTCATCGACGATACGGCGTGGAGCCAGAGTGAGGACACGGTGTTTCGTCACGAGGTGTTGTCATGAAGATTGAACTGACTGGTGCTCTTTGTTTCTTGCTCTTGGGGTCCGGCCTTGCCCAAGCCCAGGACATAAGCGTCAGTGGGGATCCGACAGGCCAGGTTTCACAATCTGGCCCTCCCCCACAAGCGGTGGCGCCACCCACTCCTGCGCCCGATCAGCCGCCGCCACCACCGCCCCAGCAGCCGCCACCGCGGGTCCAGGGCCAGACCCAGCCGCAGATTCAGCCGGCTCCCGGGGCCCAGCAGGCGGGAGGCGACGGTCAGTGGGTCTACACGAGCGAGTATGGCTGGATTTGGATGCCCTACGGCGGCCAGTACACATACGAAGGCACGGCCAGTGATGCTTCTCCCTACTCCTATGTTTACTATCCCAGCTACGGATGGATGTGGCTAGCAGCGCCTTGGATTTGGGGCTGGGGGGGTTATCCCTACTTTGGACCTCGGGGTCCGGGCGGCTTTGGTTGGTATCGCGGGCTGTACCGCGCCGGGTATGGCTGGGGCGGATACCACGGCGGAGCCCGCAACGGATACGGCGCCGGCGGCGGCAGTCGTGCCGGCAATGGTTTCGGTGGTGGCGCTCGTGGTGCGGGTGGCTATCGCGCTGTCGGTGGATTTCGCGGCGGCGGCGGTGGCGGTGGCAGCTCGCGCGCTGTCGGTGGCTTCCATGGCGGTGGTGGCGGCTCGCGTGGCGGTGGACACGGAGGCGGACATCGCTGAAGCCGCAGACGCGACGGACGAAAATGCATCGCAGCGGCGGTTCAGTGGAAGCGGGTCTCCCGGCTCTCGCTGTGAGGAACCTCTCCGTTGGCTTCGATCAGATCGCCGTCATTGAACGGCTGTCCTTTGAGGTTCCGCGGGGCAGCACGCTGGCGATCGTTGGGCCAAACGGTGCGGGCAAGAGCGTCCTCGCCAAGACACTCATCGGTGCCCTGCCTCATGAGGGCACGATAGCATGGGAGAAGAACACCAAGATCGGCTACGTGCCGCAGAAGCTCGATATCGAGCGTGACCTCCCGATCACGGGCGGTGATTTCCTCCATGCGAAGGCTTCCGTCGCGCGCGCGTCCGGAGCCGACGTTGCCAACGTGCTGGAACTCGTCGGGCTCAAGTCAGAGACCGTGGGCAAGCCCATCGGAGCGCTCTCCGGCGGCCAGTTCCAGCGGTTGTTGGTCGCGGCCGCGCTCATCGGATACCCGACCGTCTTGCTCCTCGACGAGCCCACCTCTGGCGTGGACGAGCCAGGGCAGGACACGATCAACCACACGCTCGACCGTCTTCGAGACGAGCGCGGCTTGACCATACTGTTCATCTCGCACGATCTGAGTGTCGTCTATCACTACGCCACCAATGTGCTTTGTCTGTCGCGCGGGCACGCTTGTTTCGGCGTTCCGAAGAACGTTCTCACCCCCCAGCTCCTTCAGGAGCTATACGGCGCTCCCGTCGCCTTCCACGTTCACCATGACCTTCGACCCTAACGCCATCGCGCTCTCCGTCGCGGCCGGCGCCGCTGCAGGCTTGGTCGGCTGCTTCGCGGTCATGCGCCGAATGACTCTCGCCGCAGACGCGATATCGCACATTGCCCTACCCGGTATCGGGTTGGCGCTCTTGCTGCGTATTCACCCGATCCTGGGTGGCGTCGCCGCGCTCCTCATTGGAACACTTCTGGTCTGGGGCATCGAGAATAGGACACGACTTGCCACGGAGACGATTATCGGGGTGGTGTTCTCGACCGCGCTCGCCATCGGCAGCCTGATCACCTCTGGAGAAGAGCTCATCGAAGCACTCTTCGGTGGGGTGGGGCACTTGACCACGGTCGAGACCACGCTCGCTCTTGTGCTCGCGCTCGGCGTGATTGGGTTCGTGCTGTGGCAGAGGCACCGACTGGTGTTGGCGCTGGTTTCCCCTGAAATCGCCCACACGAGTGGTATCAACGTCCAGCGGTTGAATCTCTACTTCTTGCTCGTGTTTGCGCTAACCATCGCACTCGGTCTGCGCTACCTCGGGGTACTGCTGGTCGGCTCGTTGGTGATCATCCCCGCCGCGACGGCCAAGCGCCTGGCCCGGAGCCTCCCAGGCATGCTGGTCATTTCCGTGGCGGTTTCCATTGCATCGACGACGCTAGGCACCTGGCTATCGCTCTCTTTGCACCGGACTCCAGGATCGATGATCGTCCTGGTGGCAGCGGGTTTCTTCCTACTGAGTCTGCTGCGCCGATCATGCGGGTGACCGCGGCACGGGGTCTACCAATCAAAATGAAGGAGCGCGTCCGTCGCTTCGAAGGAGTTGGCGGTTCGCGCCCGCAAATCCGAGATCACTTGATGCACCCGGTTCGTGAGCTGGCTGATTGATGGCCGCAATCTGCGAGTGCCGGGCAGTGCTGCCACTGGGACGACAACATGGCACGTATCGTGCTTATTGCGTAGTACGTGATTGCTGCAAGCAATGTCGTTGCGCCGGCAGACGGCTCGCAGCCAGGTCCAGTCGCCACACTTGCCGTCGCTGCGCCCGCCAGCCCGATCGACATCGCTCCGAAAAAGGCACGATGGGGCACACGACGAAAGGTGATTATTGTTCTGCTAGCGCTGGTGCCGCTTACCGCCATCGCCAGCTTCGCCTGGTACCGACGGAGCCATCCCACGGGGTCAGGGTTCCGCACGGTGCAGGTCGTGCGTGCCGACATCACCGAGCGCGTGACCGCCACCGGCACTCTGCAGCCAGTGATCACCTCGCCAGTCGGCGCGCAGGTGTCGGGCATCGTCGCCAAGCTCCACGCCGATTTCAATTCGCAGGTGAAAGCCGGGGATCTGCTGGTGGAGCTGGATCCGGCGCTCTTCCAAAACGCGGTGGCGATGGCGACCGCGCAACTCGCGCAGGCCAAGGCCAACCTGACCAGCGCGCATGCGAGCGCGCGCGGCGCCGTAAGCGTACGCGACCGGACGCGGCTGCTCGAGCGCAAGTCCCTGGTGAGTGGCGCCGACTTGGATGCGAGCGAGGCGGTCTTTGGCCAGACCGCCGGGCAGTCGCGCTCCGGCACTGCGCAGATCGCGCAGGCGTACGCTCAGCTTGACAAAGCCAAACTGGATCTCGAGCACTCGATCATTCGCTCGCCGGTGGACGGAACCGTGATTTCGCGGAACATCGACATTGGCCAGGCCGTGGCAGCGACCCTGACGGCTCCCACGCTTTTCACGATCGCGCGGGATCTGCACCACATGCAGGTGCACGCCGCCGTGGATGAGGCCGACATCGGCGGGGTCCACACTGGTCAGAGCGCCACGTTCACCGTCGATGCTTTCCGCGATCAGACCTTTGGCGGGGTGGTACACGAGGTGCGGAACGCGCCGCAGACGTTGTCAAACGTGGTGACCTACGACGTCGTACTCGATGTGGAGAACCCTGACCTGAAGCTCCGCCCGGGGATGACGGCCAACGTGCTGATCCTCATCGTGCAAAAGAGTCAGGTGGCGGCGGTGCCGAACGAAGCACTGCGCTTCCGGCCCGCGACCGGGCCGGCCACAGCGGGCAGCATGAAAGTCGTGGCCCCGGGCGCCCAGCAGGGCGCAGCCGTGTACGTGGTCGATGGGGGCCGCGCTGTGCGCCTCGCGATCAAGGTCGGCGTGACCGACGGGAACATGACCGAAGTGGAAGGCATGGAACCCGGCCGGGAGGTGATCGTCGACGTGGCCCGAGACAAGAGCAAGGCGCCCGCTGCCGGAGGCGCCGGACATGGCATCTGAACCGATCATCCGGCTCGCGGGCATTACCAAGACATACAAGACGGGCGAAGTCGAGGTGCATGCCCTGGTCGATGTGGACCTGACGGTCGAAAAGATCGAGATGCTTGCGATTATGGGCCCCTCTGGCTCCGGAAAATCTACGCTGATGAATCTCCTCGGTTGTCTCGATAAGCCGACCAGTGGCAGCTATCTTTTCGAGGGGCGCGAAGTCGCGACCCTACAAAAGCGCGATCTCTCGGCCTTGCGCCTTTCGGCATTTGGATTCGTGTTTCAGGGTTTCCAGCTCATCGCGCGCACCAGCGCGCTCGACAACGTGGCTCTCCCGTTGGTGTACGCCGACGTGCCGGTGGGGGAGCGCAGAGCGCGGGCTCAGGAGGCACTCGCGCGGGTCGGACTTGCGGGCCGCGAGGATCACACCTCCGCGCAGCTCTCCGGCGGCCAGCAGCAGCGCGTGGCCATTGCCCGCGCGCTGGTCAACCGGCCGCGCCTGATCCTGGCCGACGAGCCCACCGGCGCGCTCGACACGCGCACCTCGGTGGAGGTCCTCGGCCTGGTCCAGTCCCTGCACAAGGGCGGGATCACCGTCGTGATGGTCACGCACGAGCCGGACATCGCCGCCTACGCCGACCGGCTGGTGGTCGTGCGCGACGGGCGAATCCTTTCCGACAGGAAGCAAGTCCCCCACGATGCGGCGGCCGATCTCGCCGCAATGCCGGAGAAGGCAGCTTGAGAGCGCTCGCATCCATCATCCCGCTCGCGTTCGGCGCGCTCCGGCGCAACCTGATGCGCTCGCTGCTCACCGCGCTGGGCGTGATCATCGGCGTGGGTGCGCTCATCGTGACGGTTGCGTCCGGCGAGGGCTCCAAGGCTGTGCTGGAGGAGCAACTCGCCACGCTGGGGACCAATCTCTTGATCATACTCCCCGGCTCGAGCACGCTCGGCGGGGCGCGCGGCGGGCCCGGCAGCGGCAAGCCACTCACCCACGCCGACCTCCTCGCCATCATGCAGGGGGCGAGCGCGGCCCGCTACGCTGCACCGCTGGACCGCACCGTCGTGCAAGTCGTGCTCGACAATCAGAACTGGCTCACCACGGTCTACGGATCCACGCCCGACTTCTTTGCCATCCGCGAATGGTCAATCGCGCGTGGCCGCTTTTTCAACAGCAGCGAGTCCGACTCCGGCGCCAAGGTCTGCGTATTCGGGCAAACGGTGGCGAAGCAGCTCTTTGGCTCCAGCGAACCTTTGGGCCAAGTGGTTCGTGTGAAGTCAATGCCTTGCCAGGTCGTCGGGGTTCTCGTGAGCAAAGGGCAATCCTCGCAGGGTCAGGATCAGGACGACCTGGTGGTGATGCCATGGGTGACCTACAAGTCCCGGATGATGAGCCAGGACCGGATTCACGTCGGCAGCATCCTGGTCTCGGCCATCTCGCCCGACGAGGTGTCGCACGCGCAAACGCAAGTCATCGGCATCCTTCGCCAGCAGCATCGCCAGTCGGATGGTCAGCTCGACGACTTCACCGTGCGTAACCTGGCGGATCTCGCAGCCACCCAGGAGAAAGCGGCGGACGCGCAGACAGGAATGCTCCGCAACGTCGCCGCCGTGTCGCTGCTGGTGGGCGGGATCGGAATCATGAACATCATGCTNNATGCTCGTGTCGGTGACCGAACGCACGCGCGAGATCGGCATCCGCCTGGCGATAGGTGCCAGCGAGAACAGGGTGCTGCTGCAGTTTCTCGTCGAGTCCATGGTGCTCTCAGCGGCCGGAGGCCTGCTCGGGATAGCCTTAGGGATCGGAGGAGCCTTGACGCTCGCCTCAACTATGGGATGGCCATTCGTGCTTTCCCCACTCTGGATCTTCGTCGCTTTCGGGATCTCCATGGCGATCGGCGTGATCTTCGGGTTCTATCCCGCGCGCAAGGCCGCGCAGATGAACCCCATCGACGCCCTACGCTTCGAGTGAGTCGCCCCCGGCGGAGCCGGCCGTGGGGAAGTCCCTACGGCCAGCAGCGTGAAATCCTGCTGCCTCGCCTATACGTCGACGTCCTCGTAGCCGCTGAAGGGAACCCACATGCTCTTCTCGGTCCCGATCACGGTACTGTAGGAGTGGAGCATCCCGAAATTGGAGCATCTGACAGAGTAGAAATCCAGACTCCGGTTCTGGGCGAGTTCGCTCCTTATCTCGTCGAGCATGACTACGCTGGTTTTCTTCTCGGTGTGGATTTTGCTGATCACGAACTCCTGGTCCTCTNNGGTCCAGAATGTCCTCGGGATAGAGGTCCTTCTGCGATTCGGTCTCGATGACCACGGTGCTCAACTGGCCCAACAGCCCTCCCGTCTTCTCCAAATCGGACGCCGGATAGCTAGTGATGCAGGGAATCGCCATTTTGAAGAACACTCTGGATTTTTCGTCGATCGACGGGACCTTGGCGGAATAGCCGCAACTGTATTTCACCAGGCACTTCTCCTTGGAAACGGGAGTGTGCTTTTCGATGAAGAAGGGATATTCAAAGTCGATCTTGACCGTACTCGCCTTGAGTTCCTTCACATACTCAGCGATGTTGTCACGCAGTGACTTGGTCCCGATCCGGTCCCGGTGCTGGTGCACCACCTGGATGAACTTGTCGATCCACCCCGCCTCGAACTCGTGCATGATACGGGCATTGATGGAAATGTTGGCGATCGTGGCTTGGCCGTCCGGATTGGCCTTCGACACCACCTTGATGGGGAAGGGCAGGTCTTTCATCCCCACATCCACCAGAAACCTCTTGTCGTCCTTCATGGTTGTTTCTCCTCGATCATAGACCCGGCCATGATCTTCCAGATGTCACTCTTGAACACGCTCACATTGATCCTGGCACCATTGTCAGAAAGATTCCAAGCATCTTCCCCGGCCGCAGAGCCGTCGGGATGAAGCCTCACTCGCAGAAAATCGAGCCGGGCGCAGATCTCACGGATGAGGCTGATGGACTCCTCAGGATGGCGGACCGCGAATACCAGAGTATCCAGGCCCCCCAGCATGGCGGTGAAAGCGCCGATGTATTTCAGCACATCGTAGGTCAGGATGTCTCGCGCTGCGAGATTCTCGACTGTGGCCGGGCCGGACACAAACTCGCTGTAGCTACAACGACGGCCCAGCAGGGCCTTGAAGCCGCTCTTCCGAGACAGAATCTCGTTGATCTCCCTGAAAGACATCCCGGAAGAATGGAGCTCGAACACGATCGTGGCATCGATGTCCCCGCAGCCGGTCCGGGAGGGGATTCCTTCCACCGGAGTGAAGCCGAT
>PMJO01000177.1 GCA_003158455.1 Myxococcales bacterium
ACCTGGCCTTCGCGCGCGGACGGCATGGTGGCCCTGGCTGAGAACTTTCTCGCCGGCAACCCCGCTACCGGCAACGGCGGCGAGCGTTTCCAGGTCATGGTTCACGTGGATCAGGATCCGCTGGCGCCCGACGGCGTTGTTTCAGCCAGTTTGGACGACGGAACACGCGTTTCCGCGGAAACGTTCCGGCGGATCGCCTGTGACTGCGGCGTTGTGGCCGCGGCAGGTGACGGTGCCGGGCTGAACATCGGCCGGCGCACACGTTCGATTCCGCCCGCGATACGGCGCGCACTGGCTTTGCGCGACCGTGGTTGTCGTTTTCCGGGCTGCACGCACACGCGCTTCTTGCACGGCCACCACGTCCAGCACTGGCTGCACGGGGGCGAGACCAGCGTGGACAACTTGGCGTTGCTGTGCACCTTCCATCACCATTTGGTCCACGAAGGTGGCTGGAACGTCGCCCGTGGCGAAGACGGCGAATTGGTATTCACCGCACCGGATGGCTGCGCGCTGGCGGCGGATCCGCCACGGCAGATGGTCACTGACGTGCTCGAGTCGCTGCACGAATGGGCCACCGACCGCGGGCTCGACCTTGGGGCTGACAGCAACCTGCCTTTGTGGGATGGCACGCGCCCCGACTATGACTGGGCCGTGGGGGCGCTGCTGCGGGCAGGCTAGCACTGCTGCCTCGACGAGCCTCGCGGCGCAGCTTGGCCGGACAGGTGCGCGACTCGGCCCGGGTTTTGGTGTTACTCTGGACATTCCTCATGAGGACCAGAACCAGTTTGGCGATGGCGGTCACGGTTGCCACTCTGTCCACGCCCGCCGCGGCCTATGTCCGCACCCGGACCAGCACCGGGGTGCCAGCGGCATGGAGAACCCCTTGCGTGACCGTGGAGTTCTCGCTAGGCGCCTTTCCGGCGGAGTTGGGCGCCGCGGGATACCTAGATGCCGCCGCGCAAGCTGGCACAGCCTGGAGCAACGCCTCGCTCGATGGGGTCGATCGCTGCACCAACGTGATCTTCACCATTGAGTCGGTCTCCGATGTCGCCGGCGAGGTGGGCATGGACTACCACAATCGCTTGATCTTCCGCCAAGACCAGTGGTGCCCTGATCCGCTGCCCACGGGTGGTTCTTGCTATGACCCAAGTGCCTTGGCCGTCACTTCCGTCTTCAAGCTCAAGACGACCGGCGAGATTCTGGATGCGGATCTGGAAGTGAATGCCAACAACTTCACCTGGGGCGACTTCGCGGGCCATCCCGAGCAGTTTGTCTACAACACCCAGGACTTCCAGGGCATGGTCACCCACGAATTCGGGCATGTGATCGGGCTAGACCACGTCTGCTTCGTCCCCGAAACTTCTGGCAACGGAGTACCTCTGGCGCGGCCGGTGGACAACAACGGCAATCCCGTACCGGATTGCAGCGCAAGCAACCTGCCCGCCACCATCACGGGCGCCACGATGTTCGTTTCGGTTGCCTCGCCCAGCGCAGAAGTTGGGCTGCGCAGCTTGTCGCCCGATGACATGCAGGGCGCATGTGACATCTATCCTTTCACGAGCGATTTCGTATGCCTGCCTCCGTCGCCGACCCAGACGGACGCGGGGGTGGCAGATGCGGGCCCCGGGCTTGCCACAGGTGTCTTCGATGCCAGCGGGAACGTGCCCACCGGACAGTCCAGCCACCACAGCGGCTCTTCCTGCGCCTACGATGGGCAAGCTGGGCACTCAGTGGACAAAGCCGTCGCACTGCTCGTGCTTTTTGTTCTGCCCCGGCGGACGCGGCGCCGACGGACCGGGGCAAGGAGTTCACCCGGCCAGCGCCACCTTGAGGAGGGCGGCGAGCACCATTCCGATTCCTGCAAGGCAGACGAAGAAGCCCGCAGCTCCCACGCGGAACCAGGGAAGAACCTCATGACGGCCGCGCTCGTCGAGTAGATAGTGCCGCGAAACCGGCGACCATAACCACCCATGCACCTCTGCGCCCAGGCGAAGCAGAGATCTGCGCAGCGCCAGATGATAGAGGATGCCCGCACCACCTCCGCCGACCAGGCCGACCAGCGCGAGCAGGACGCCGAGCAAGAGTTGCAAGATCGGCCCGGGCACGGCCAGCAAGCACAGGTAGGCCAGAAGTCCGAAAACGACGAAGGCCTCGAGCACAGCCGGGAGAACCTACCATGCGGTCGTGGGACGTGGAGTTAGTTGCAACCCCCTTGCCGTCGGGGGCTAGACAGGACAGAACTATATCCTCGAGGCTGAAGTTCTATGCCCAAGCACAATTCCGAACGCCGACTCGCGAGCGGCGACGAAGCCGTGGCGCAGGCCGCGTTTGACGCCGGCGTGGCGCTCGGCACCGGGTATCCAGGCACACCGTCGACGGAGATTCTGGAAGCTTTCGACGCGATCGGGGGACGGGCGCAGTGGGCGCCCAACGAAAAGGTGGCGCTGGAGGTCGGCATCGGGGTTGCCTTTGCCGGCGCGCGCGCCCTNNGAACGAGCAGGACAACCGCCGCTTCGCCGTGGCTGCCGGTCTGCCCATGCTAGAGCCGTCCGACTCGCAGGAAGCGTATGACTACACCCTGCTCGCCATCGAGATCTCCGAGCGCTGGCGCATTCCCGTGCTTCTGCGCATGACCACGCGAATATGCCACTCGGCCACCCTGTTGCGGACCCAAGCCCAGCTTGCACCGCCGCCGCCGGCCTTTGTGCGCGATGTGCCGGGCCGAGTGATGATCCCGGCCTACGCGCGGCCCGCGCACCAACGTCTGCGCGCCAAACTGGCTGAGATTGCCGCCTGGAATGAAACCGATGGCCCCACCCAAGTCGTCGACGGCGACAGAAGTCTGGGAATAGTTACCTCGGGAATCTCCTACCAACATGTGCGCGAGGCCGCCGCGCGGGCGCGCGTGCTCAAGATCGGCCTCAGCTACCCACCGCCGGTCGAGACCATGCGCCGCTTTGCCGCGAGCGTGGACCGCTGCCTGGTCGTGGAAGAAGGCGACCCATATCTCTATGAAGCCGCACGCACCGCCGGCGTCGCGGTCGAGCAGAAGCCCGAGATGTACCGTTTCGGTGAGCTCAACGTCAGCCGCGTGCGCCGCATCGTGGCCGGCGACTTGTCGCCTGAGCCAGCGCTGCCAGCAGGCAAGCCGCCCGAGCTGTGCCCGGGCTGTCCACACCGAAACGTGTTCGAGGCCCTGCGCGACCTCGGTTGCATCGTGGCGGGCGACATTGGCTGCTACACCCTGGGCGTGTTGCCGCCGTTTTCCGCCATGGACACCTGTGTGTGCATGGGCGCGGCCATCGGCGTCGGCCTGGGCCTGCGCCACAGCTTGCCGCCCGAGCAAGCCCGCAAGGTGGTCAGCGTGATTGGCGATTCCACCTTCGTACACAGCGGAATTACCGGCTTGGTGGAAATGGTCTACAACCCGCCGGCCACCGGGCATGTGCTGGTCATCCTCGACAATGGCACCACCGCCATGACCGGAATGCAGGAACACCCGGGCACCGGACGCAGGCTCGACCACCAACCAACCGGCCGCGTGGTGTTCGAGGATCTGGCGCGCACCCTGGGCATCAGGAACGTGTTCACGGTCGACCCCATCGCCGACTCCGACTCCATCACGCGTGTCCTGCGCGAGGCATTGGGGCGCGACGAGCTGTCGGTGATCATCGCGCGCCGGCCCTGCCTGCTGGCCGCGGGTTCCATCAAGCTGCGGGAGAAGAAGACCAATGCCGGGTAATAGCGCCGTGGTCAACGTGGTGGTGGCTGGCTTGGGCGGCCAGGGCGTGCTCAAGGCTTCGGGCATCCTGGCCGACACCGCTTTTCGCGCCGGTCTCGACGTGAAAAAGAGCGAGATTCACGGCATGAGCCAACGCGGCGGCTCGGTCTCCAGCGACGTGCGCTTCGGCGAGCGGGTCTTCTCGCCCATGGTGCCGCTGGGCGAGGCGAATTTTCTGGTGGTGCTGGCTGCAAGCCAGGTCGAGGTGGCGCGGCCGGTGTTGAGGCCGGGCGGAGTTCTGATTCACCCGGGCTTGCTTGACGAGACGCAGCTGACGAACAAACGCAGTCTCAACGTCGCCTTGCTCGGAGTGCTTGCTCGCCAGCTCGATCTTGCAGACAATCTCTGGCATGCGGCCATCAGGGCCGCCCTGCCCGAGAAACTTCACGCCGCCAATCTGCAGGCCTTCGCCATCGGAAGGAACCCATGACCTCGCCTTCGCCAGAACAGAAGCCCCACTACCATCCTGTCAGCGCGCCCGACTTCGTGCCCACGCCGCTTCTGCGCAGACTGCAACTCGATAGGTTGCAGGCCATCGTGGCCCATGCCTTCGACCGGGTCGAGTTGTTCCGCCAGCGCATGCAGAGCCGCAAGCTGGCGCCAGCCGACATTCAATCACTCGACGACGTCGCGCGCCTGCCCTTCACCAGCAAGGCTGACCTGCGCGACACCTATCCCTTTGGCCTGTTCGCGACCTCCCTGCGCGATGTGGTGCGCGTGCACGCCTCCAGCGGAACTACGGGCAAGCCCATCGTGGTCGCGTACACCAAGCAAGACGTCGAGGTGTGGACCTCGGTGATGGTGCGCAGCCTTGCCTCCTGCGGCCTGCACGAGGGCGACATCGTGCAGAACGCCTACGGCTACGGGCTTTTCACCGGCGGCCTGGGCGCGCACTACGGGGCCGAAGGCATCGGCGCCGCGGTGATCCCCATCTCCGGCGGCAACACCGACCGGCAAATCATGGTGATGAAGGATTTCGGCGCTACCGCCATCTGCTGCACCCCCACCTACTTCCTGCACATCATCGACCGCGCCGCCCAGTTGGGGGTGGACCTCAAGGCCCTGCCGCTACGGGTCGGCGTGTTCGGCGCCGAGCCCTGGACCGATTCCATGCGGCGCCACATCGAAAGCGCGACCAACATCCACGCCTTCGACATCTACGGCCTGTCGGAGATCATCGGCCCGGGCGTGGCCATCGAGTGCCCGTGTCACGACGGCCTGCACATCTTCGAGGATCACTTCTACCCCGAGATCATCGATCCCGAGAGCGGGCGCGTGCTGCCCGACGGCCAGGAGGGCGAGCTGGTGCTCACCACCCTGTCCAAGTGGGCCATGCCCATGATTCGCTACCGCACGCGCGACATCACCGCGCTGATTCCCGGGGCTTGCGCCTGCGGCCGCTCCTTGCGGCGCATGCGGCGCATCGGCAGGCGCAGCGACGACATGCTGATCATCCGCGGCGTCAACGTGTACCCGTCGCAGATCGAGGCGGTGCTGCTGGAGGTGGAAGGCACCNNGGCACCCTGCCCCACTACCAGATCATCCTCACGCGCGAACATGGCCTGGACCAAGTCGAAGTCCAAGTCGAAGTCACCGCCCAGGTCTTCAGCGATCGGGTGGGCGCGTTGGAGGCGCTGGAGGAGAAGTTGGCCGACACCCTGGAGCGGGTGCTCGGCATCCGCATCAAGATCACGTTGGTGGAACCGCAGACCATCCAGCGCAGCGAAGGCAAAGCCAAGCGGGTAATCGACAAGCGAGGACAGACATGAAGATTCAACAGCTCTCGATCTTTGCGGAAAACAAGCCGGGCCACATTGCCGCGCCCTGTCGCCTGCTGGCGGAGAACGGGGTTGATATCCGAGCCCTGTCGGTTGCGGACACGCAGCACTTCGGGATTCTGCGCATCATCGTGTCCGACCCGATCCGAGCCACCAAGGTGCTTGAGGCGGCTGGCTACGTGGTCAAGCCCACCGAGGTGCTGGCAGTGGAAGTCGAGGACCGGCCCGGCGGGCTGGCCAAGATCCTGTCCGCCTTCGAGCGAACCATCATCAACATCGAGTACATGTACGCCTTTCCCTTTGGTCATGGCGAGCGGGCTGTGCTCATCTTCCGCTTCGACGATCCCGACGCCGCCGCCCAGGCTCTGCAAGCGGCAGGGGTCAACCTGGTGGCCAAGAGCGAACTATTCGCCCGCTGATGGCTGTCGCGAAAGGCATTGCCGAGCAGCTTGAACGCGCCTCGTGGATCCGGCGCATGTTCGAGGAAGGCGCGCGCCTGAAGAAAGAGCGCGGCGAGGCCAACATCTTCGATTTCACCCTGGGCAACCCCGAGGTCGAGCCGCCTGCTCTGACCCTGGCGACCTTGCGCCGGGTGGCGACAGAGGGCCGCCCGCACGGTCACGGCTACATGCCCAACCCCGGCTTTCCCGAGGTGCGCGCCGCCATCGCCGACAAGCTTCGCCGGGAAGTCGGCCTGCCCTTTTCCCCCGAACATGTGTGCATGACCTCGGGCGCCGCTGCCGCCTGCAACGTCATCCTGAAATCGATCCTCGATCCGGGCGACGAGATTATCCTGCTGGCGCCATTCTTCGCCGAGTATCCCTTCTACGTGGGCAACCACGGCGGCCGGGTGGTGGTGGTGGAAACCGACGCCGACTGTCTGCCCGAGGTCGAGCGCATCGCCGCGGCCATCACTCCGCGCACACGCGGCATCATTCTGAACACGCCCAACAATCCTTCCGGCCGCGTGTATCCGGCTGCTCTGCTGCGCGACTTGGAAAGCATGCTGGCGCGCCTGCCCAACCCGCCACTCTGCATAAGCGACGAGCCCTACAAGAGCCTGGTGTATGACGGCCGCAAGGTTGCCGAAGTGGCGGCGCTGATCTCACAGACCGCCATCTGTTTTTCCTGGTCGAAGTCGCAGGCTTTGGCGGGCGAGCGCATCGGGTTTCTCGCCCTGTCGCCACGCCTACCTGACTGGCCGCAAATGGCTGCGGCCTGTACCTTTGCCAACCGCACCCTGGGCTTCGTGAACGCGCCGGCGCTCTGGCAACTGGTCATGGCCGAGGCGGCCGATGCCTGCGTGGACGTGGCCGCCTACCAGCACAAACGCGATGTACTGTGCGCAGGTTTGAGTACGGCTGGCTATCAGGTGAATAGGCCTGAAGGCGGCTACTACGTCTTTCTCAAGACGCCGATTCCCGACGATGTGGCGTTCGTGGGTCTTCTTGGTCAAGCAGGGCGTGCTGGCGGTTCCCGGCGCAGGCTTCGGCCGGGGCGGCTACATCCGGCTGTCGATGACCGTGCCGCTTGACACCATCGAACGCGCCCTGCCCGCTTTCCAGCGCTCGCTGCAGGAAGCGCGCAGCTGAGCGCGTCTATTTTCTGCACGACGCGGCCATTCGGTAGTCGTCCATCACGAAGCCGCCACCAAATTCATTGATCACGGATTCTGCGATGGTGAATCCCGCGCGTTCATAGACGCGAATGGCCTTCTGGTTCCTCTTGTTCACAAAGAGCGACACCTCTTGTGCGCCCAGAGCCGCGGCGATCTCCATCACATGGTTCAGGCTGGCCCGACCCAATCCTTGTCCATGTCGTTCCACCTGGATGTAGAGCTTGTGCAACTTCAGCCGCCCTGCCGTTGGGTCGTGCGAGTAGGACAGGAAGCCCACCGCGTCTTCGCCGTCACGGATCAGCTCCCAGCAGGTTCCGGCGTGCATCTCCTTGTCGATCACCTCCGTCGCGTACATCCGGTCGAGCATGTACTCAATCTGCTCGACGGAAATGATGCCGGGGAAGTGGGCACGCCAGATCTCGCGCGCCAGCGTTTGCAAGAGCGGAATGTCGGCGAGCGTGGCACGGACGAAGGTGATGCTCGACATGGCAGGGATCCTATGGTGCGGGTGCAAAGTATCGATTGATTGGATCCATCGCGCGATAGGCGGTGATCTCGCGATAGCCGTGCAGGGTGAAGTACTCACTGATGGTGCGGCCATGTTCGGCCGAGTGGATTTCGACGCAGGCCAGGGCAGGCTGGAATCGACCAATCGAGAACCCCGCCAGCGCGGCTGGCTCGGCGCCCTCGATGTCCAGAGAGAGAAAGTCGACGTGCGCGACGCCTTCGCGCCCCAGCAAATCATCGAGTGTGATGGTGGAAACCTGCCGCTTCTGGTAGGTCCCGCCGCGTGGATCGTCGCCCGTTCCCGAGGAAAAGTCTCTCTCCGGACTGACGTAGAAGTCACGCTTGTCGTCGCTCTTGTCGCCGACGAAATAGGAGAAGAAGCGCGTGGCGGGCCGCAGGCGTGCATAGTCGGCGGCGTACTCGGTCAGAGCATCCGCGGCGATCCCGTGCCAGCCCAGGTGCCTTTCCAGGTAGTAGGTCGTGCTGTTCTTCACCGGGTCACCTGCGCCAACATCGAGAAATACTCCCTTGCGGCGATCGTCAAAGAATGCGCGAATCAGCGTCTCCTCGTCATCCTGTGAATAGAGCGCATCGCCATAGCGCGCGTGCAGGGCCGCGGAATCGACCTTGGTAGGGAAATGATGCGCGCGGGAGTCTCTCGGCCGACAGGCGCTCGCAGCCACGAGCAACCAGGTTATACACAGAAGAAAGATCTGGCCTACGCGCTCCCAGGGTGAGCGCCAGGCGGGCCGTGTCCCGCGCCGGGCCAAGCCTTCAACTCCAGATGCCGGGAATTGACTGGCCACAGAAAGCGCAGTGGCCGTTCTTCAGATCGACCGATTCCACGTGAAAGCCGTGGCGAGCCACCACGATCTTATGACAGCGCGGGCAATAGGTATGCTCACCCTCAATCCCAGGCACGTTGCCGGTGTAGACGTAGTGCAATCCTTCGCCGAGCGCGATCTCGCGGCAGCGAATCAGCGTCTCAAAGGGCGTGGGCGGCACATTCTTCATCTGGTACTGAGGGGAGAATCGTGTGAAGTGCAAGGGCACATCCGGGCCGAGATGGGTCTTCACCCAGCGGCACATGTCGCGAATCTCGGGCTCACTATCATTGGCACCGGGAATACACAGGTGCACCAGCTCCAGCCACGTTCCACTTGCACGCACGGTCTCGATGGTTTGCAACACCGGCGCCAGCTTGCCTTTGCACAACTTGCGGTAGTAGGCCTCGGTGAAGCCCTTGAGATCGATCTTCACCGCGTCGAGGACCTTGCACGCTTCCTTCATCGGCTCGACTTCGCCCGAACCACCCGTGACCATGGTGGTGCGTACGCCCAACTTGTGGGCAGCCACCGCAGTGTCGATGCAGTATTCGAGAAAGACGATGGGCTCGGAATAGGTGAAGGTCACACAGGCGCCTTCCGCCTGCGCCCGGCGTGCGACTTCCTCGGGCGGCATCCAGTGCCAGTCCACCTCCTCGGGCCGCGACTGCGAAATATCCCAGTTCTGGCAACACTTGCATTCCAGGTTGCAACCGGCGGTGGCAAGCGAATACGCACGACTGCCCGGCAGAAAGTGGAAGAGCGGCTTCTTCTCGATGGGATCCACGTGTACCGCGCAGGGCTGGCCCCAGACCAGGGTGAAATACTCGCCGCCGCGGTTTTCGCGCACGCCGCAGAAGCCGCGCTCGCGGTCTTCAACCAGACACTGTTTGGGGCAAAGCTGGCATTGCACGCGCTTGTTGGGCAGCCGCTTCCAGAAGCGGGCCGGGTGCGGCCGGGGCGCCTCGCCCGCGCGGGTCTCGCGCGGCTGCAAGAAGGCCAAGCTTCCCAGCGATCCTCCGACCGCCAAGGCGCAGCCCGTTCCCGCACAGCCTCGAAAGAAATCGCGTCGCGTGAAGTCCATGATCAGACCTCGATTGACACCACGTCGATGGCGCCGCGATCGCCAACGCCCAGGCCCATCTTCGCGCTGGTTTGAATGTGCGTGGGCACCAAATCGACCTTGGCGAGCCCGGGCAGGCCGTGCTTGCTGCGCAAGTCCTCCAGCAGCTCCAATCCCACGACATCCACCGCAACGGGATCGACGGCAAACAGCAAGGTATTGGCTACCTCGGCCATGCCCGGCTGATAACTGGGGCCGTTGTCAACCACCGGACGAAGCGCGTCCATCACAATCAGGCGCTGTTTCTGTCGGATCGCGGGCAAGGCGTTGACCTCGGAAATGTATGGGTCGCACTTGTCCAAATGCATCTTGTTGGGATTGTGAATACAGCCGAACTGGTTCTTCAGCGCGCCTGACATGCCTGACAACATATGTTGTTTGAGCACCGGCAGATTCAAGACCGCGTCCACCCGTTCGGTCAGCACGCGCGCCAGTCGAGATGCCGTCGACGGCATCACCATCGGCTCCTCTTCGTAGCCAAGCGCATCGTTCCCGGTGCAGCGAAAGCTGTCGCCCCGTTCGTTCAGGGTGAAGCCTGATGCAGTCAAGTCAGACGCAAAGCGGTCAAAAACGATTTGCTGATGGCCGCCGATGTCCATTTGCCGCAACAGTGCCGACAATTCGTCGACCAATTCCACGTGCGTGGCCGCGTTGCGGCCGGCCAGCCCATTGACCTTCAAACCAACGGTCTGACCTGGCCGGAAATAGCGGCGCAAGCCAGCCACGCCGTCCCCTGTGCCCGCCAGCGCCGCAAGACCTGCGCCCAGCATGGCGCGGAGGGCGCCGCGGTCGGCGTCATAGCCGTGGGTCAGGGCTTGCTTGGCTCGCACTACCACCACG
>PMJO01000151.1 GCA_003158455.1 Myxococcales bacterium
CGCACTTCTGGATGAGAACCTCCCACCCACCGACCAGACCGTAGCGACCACCGAGAACATGCCAGGGAGCCTTGAGCAAATAGGCAGCCAAAGTGCGAAAGAAACTCTCTCGCCAAGTTCGTTCCACGAGTGATGGCCTGGACCACAACATGCGAAAGGCTGGCAACAAAGTGAGCTCGCTCAAGATGTTCTCCCAAAAGTGCTGCCCCATATCATGGACATGACCAGGATAGGTAAAGAGCAGCCTGCGAATCTGCCGCAGCGGCAGAAGGCGAAGCAATGCTGCATGGGAGGGTGTGCGAGCGTAGAACACTCCGCCCTTCTCCAAAGAGCACAGCAGACTTCTGAGTACTTCTGTCGGAGACGGTATGTGTTCGAGAATAGCACTTGCAATGACGATGTCGTAATGTTGTCCGTCGTCCTCCAGACGGGTTCGATTCTCTACCACTATTCGACTCTCCTG
This sequence comes from Myxococcales bacterium, assembly GCA_003158455.1. Classification (GTDB taxonomy): domain Bacteria; phylum Myxococcota_A; class Polyangia; order Fen-1088; family Fen-1088; genus Fen-1137. The sequence goes on from PMJO01000151.1 coordinate 464, forward strand.
GTTCCGAGGGACTTCTCCGCTCAGATCTACCAGTACAATACGCACATCCTTGCAGACGTTTTCCTCAAGCAGGGTTGCGCCAAGCAAGGACGATACTGTCCCATCGCCGCCGCCGAAATCTAGGATGTCCACTCGGCGTCCCTGAAAAGACTTGGTAATTCCGCTCCTAATACGCTTGACCAGGCGCACCGGCTTGTCAAAAGTGATCTTGGCTGCTTCCCCACGTGTTGACTGTTCGCATGTCGAGCCCGAGTAGTAGTTCCCGTAGTACACTTCCAGTGCCTTGTCGGTAGGCATTCTCGATGCAGAAGCAACATGACAGTTGTGGCACTCGAGCAGCCACACATCAGGCTCTACTTGCACGCGAAACTGCTTTGTCCTATCCCTGCTGCCGCAAATTCGGCAGTTTTCGTCGGGAGGGCACAACTGTGACTCTGAAAGATGGGTCGCTTTGTGGAAGTGCGAAGTCATGCAAACCTCGACGGAAGAGTGCCGCAAGCCGGTTGGGGCGTTCCAGTGTGACCACCGGGGGGTTCAGACGGATCCGCCCGGCGACGAATCGTCCTTGTGCCGGATCTTCTTGAACCGCTGGTTGAAGTTCGTCCGGTCCACGACGTTGATGCGCGTCGGGATCTTGTAGGCATCGAGCTTCGTCCTGAGAAAGAGCCGCAGCGCTTTCTTGACCGCAAGGGGCGGGCGCGGCTCGCCCAGCACCACGTCTGCGGTCACGGCCTGGCCGGTCAAGGCGTTGGCCTCGCCGAAGACCATGCAGTCCTCGACGCCGGGCGCGGTGAGCAGGACCGATTCCACCTCCGCGGGCATGACCTTCTGCCCGCCCACGTTGATGACCTCCTTACGTCGCCCGACGATGCGCAAGAATCCGTCCGCTGCGGTCTCGACCAAGTCACCGGTCTTGAACCAGCCGTCGTCGGTGAACCCATCCATGGGCGCGTTCAGGTAACCGAGGATCTGGGTCTTGCTCTTCAACCACAGCTCGCCATCGACGATCCTGTACTCCTGATCCGGGTCGTCGATCTTCATCAGGGTGCTGGTGCAGGACAGGCTGCTGGTCTTGGCAATCCCGGTCTCGCTGGTGCCGAAGGTTTGCAGGTATTTGGCGCCGGGGAACGCCTCGGACAAACGCAGGAGCAGGCTTTCGGGCATGGGCTCGGTGCCGTAGGTGACCAGACGCAGCGACGAAAGATCGTGATGGCGAAATGCCTCGCTTATGATGACCAGATTGAGGAAGGTGGGCGAGGCGGGCAGGATCTGCACCTTGTGCTGCTCGATCAGGCTGCACACGCGCTCGGGAACGCGGCTGTCGGGAATGACCATGAGGGCACCCATGGCCAGGCAATTGAGCAGGGTGTTCATCCCCCCGATGTGGTCGAACATCAGGAAGACCATCATGACGGAATCGCGCGCCGGGCGGGCGCGATAGTGATCCGCAAGATTGTCGAAGTCGTGCAGCATGGCCTTCGGTTTGCCCTCGCTGCCGCTACTGAACAGCACCAAGCCCGAGTGCCCGGCGTCACGCAACCGCTGGACGAGCGCGTGGGTCCCGCCCGCACGCGGTGGGCCTGGCTGGATCGAGATGTCGTCCTCGATCCGGATCACGTCGTCGACGAATGCGTCGGCGAAACGATCATCGAGTTCGCCTCCCACCCCGGTGGTCACCGGCACGACGATGGTGCGATGGCGGACCAGCGCGAAGAAGAGCGCAATGCTGTCGAAGGAGTACTCGGCCACCAGCGCGACCACGCGGCCGGGCTGCACGCCCCGTGCCGCGAGCAACGAGCCGTGCTCCTCGATGCGCGCAGCCAGCTGCGCGTACGTGTAGACCTTGCCCCCGTCCGCCAGGGCAGACTTGCCGGCGAACGAGCGCAGCCGGTCGATGAGCCAGTCCATGGGCTTGCCCCGTTCAGCCGGCCCCGCCCAGATACAACACCTGGCCGGTGACGAAACTGCTGCGCGGATCGATGAAGAAATCGACGACCTGGATGACGTCAGCAAAGGTGCCGAAGCGCCGCACCGCCTGCCGGGCTATCAGGGCATCGATCTTCTCCGGCGGCACAGACCTGACCAGATCGGTGTCGACCGGCGCCGGCCCCACCGCGTTCACCGTGATTCCACTCGACCCCAGCTCGCGCGCTGCCACCCTGGTCAGGTGCTCGATGGCGGCCTTGCTGGCGCCGTAGACCGTCTCGCCCTCCAGCCTGAGGGGAACCGCCACGGTCGAGAAATTCACGATGCGCCCGGTCTTGGCGCGCATCATGACCTTGGCCACCTCGCGCAGGAAGATGAAGCTGCCAAACACATTGGTGGCAAAAACCTTCTGCAGCGTCTGCATCGGGGTCGTGGCCAGGTGGTTCATAGCCGCGATGCCAGCGTTGTTCAGAAGAACGTCAATCACGCCGTGGCTCTTGCGCACCGTCCTCACCATCGCCACCACCGCCTTTTCATCGGCCACGTCGAGCTGGAAGTGGGTGTAGTTCTTGTCCACGATTGATGGCTCGCCGCGACTGCAGCCGGCCACCACGTTACCCTGTGCGAGATAGTGCAACGCCATTTCGCGGCCGATGCCCTTTCCCGAGCCGGTGATGACGAAGACGCGCCCCACGTATCAGCCCTCGCTCAGCAGGAGCTCGATGTAGTCGGCCAGTGTGCCCGCGGTGGCAAAGGGCGAGCGCTTCTGGCTCATGGCGCGTTCGTCGGCCAGGACGATGGCCTTGCCGAGATCGTCGGCCACGCGCTGCTCGACGTCGGCCAGTAGGTTGACCAGGGCCAGGCTGTCGAGGTGTCCCTTGCGCCCGTACAGGTGGGTTTCGGGGCCGGGCCGGGCCAGCTCGGGCTTGCCCAGCTCCTCGCTGGCATCGTTCAGCGCCGCATAGATGATGGAGAGAATCTTTTCCTTCATCGGGTCATTCCTTGTCGCTGGCGTGGAGATGATAGCCGAACAACGTCCGCTCTGTCCGGAAGCCGAGTTGGGAGTAGATGTCTAGGATGACCCGGTTCGCCGCCGATATCGTGGCCCCAGCCCCGCGTGTGCCTTCCTCGCGTAGCCGCCGCACGAATGAGGCGAAGAAGCTCGGGCTGAGGAACCCGCGATCCACGGCGCTGCCGGCCAGGATCAACTCCACCGCGCTGCCTTCGCGGGTAAAGGCCACGAATGCATCCACGCCGGCCTCGCCCCGGTGCACCCAGATGGGCGTCTTCTGGCGCAAGAGATCCTCGACCCAGCGCTGGTAGCGCTGGCGGGCCAGAGCGACATCGACGAAGGGATCCTCGTGAAACCTGCTGTAGTTGAAGGCGTCGCGGCCGATGGCGACCAGCGCCTGCTTGTCGCCGGGGACCGGCTCCTCGAGTTTCAGATCGTCGGCAAAGGGCGGCTTCCCGACCGGGCGTCCGAGGCGCGCATGGACCATGCGCAGGACGGTCTCCACCTGGACGAAACCCGATTCGATGAGGGCGCGCCGCAAGTCACGGTCGTCGGCGGGCACCCGGGTCACGCACAGGCGCAAGCCGGCCCGCCGCCGTTCAGCCCCCCAAAGCGCCATCAGTTCCGCCAACCGACCCGGGTCGCTGTGCCTTATGGACAGGATCTCGCCGGTGGGATGGCCGAAGACCGCTGCGTCCCACGGCGTGGTCCGCCAGAGCAGGACATGCTCGCCGTCGAGCTTGACCTGGGCCGTGACCGGGAGTGCGCTGGCCGGGTGATTCCCGCCTTGAGGGCTCACGATTCGAGAATAGACCGGCCGGGGCCGATTGTCGCAAGCCCAGTCGCCCTGCCGTGCGTTTTTTCGGTTCCTACCGCCGCCCCAGACTCATCGTACTTCTCCTGGTCACGCTCGTGGCTAGAATACATGCTGCTGGGCAGAAACCGAGGCAATGTGCGCAGTATTCGGATTTCCTCCATCCTCTCCGTTTCGTACCGCGACGAGCTTGAGCGCATCGTCTTCTTCAACCCCGAACAGAGCAAGATAGCGACACCGCTCGTCGCCGCGGTCGGCCGCTACGGCGTGCCTACCATCACCGAGGAGACGGGCCGCCTGCTTTTTCGCCTGCGCGCCTTCCCCGAGATCCAGAGCCTTTTTGCTCTTGATGAGAGCGAGACGCCGGCCGTGCTCGTCGGCGCTGTCATGTTCGTGCGCGAGCAGAAGGACAAGATGCTCCTTCTCCATCTGGCCGTGCATGAGAGATACACCGCGCGCGGCGAGCGCGCCAGGGCATGGGTTGCCCTGCGTCTCGTGGCAGCGGTGCGCAGTGCTTGCGCGCGTACCAAGGGAGTAACCTCCCTTTGCATTCTGTACCCGGGCGCGAGAAGTATCCCAATCGGTCCCATCGCGTAGGGTCTTCCGCGCACCCGCGAAACACCAGAAAACGAGTTCTCTCACTTCGACCCACAGACGCCACTCTGGCACGAGCCGCCGTTGCCGCAAGGCGTACCATCAAGGGCCTCGTCCCCGGGTGCGCACGTTCCATTCATTGGATCGCACAGCCTCGCCAGGTGGCATGCGTCCACCGGCGGGCAATAGGTTGCTGCGCCGGCGACACAGACGCCCGATTGGCAGGTACCGACTCGCGTGCCCGCAGTCACCTGCTGCACTGTCGGGATTAGGTAATCAACGATGTTTTTGACCATGACGATATTGAAGCCGCCGTATTCGCTGAGCGCGTCAACGTCAGCGATCACCACACCTCGTGCCGAGGCGGGACCGAGATCTCCAACATCGAACTGCGCCAGCGCCGGGAGCGACGGGTCTCCATTGATGCTGGCCACAACCGTCGCGTTGCCGGTGCTCGTCCAGGTGCCAGGATAGTCGGTGTCGACGGTGGACCAGCTCCCGGATCGACCCGAAACGAGCGGGCTGCCGGCGACGGTCGACCGCATCGACTGGCGGCCAGGCAACATGGTTCCTCCAGCGGCCATGCCGATGGGGCCGAGGACAGAGTTGTTGGCGTTCTGTGTGTTCGCGCCTCCGAATCCGGGGTTGTCCGAGCTGATGAGGAATCGGCCGCCGCCCTGAATGAATGCGCTCACCGCTTCCTGCTCGGCCTGTGAAAGCGGCGTGATGGCGCTGGTGTTTGAGGATGGGCTCGTGATCACGAGGATGTCGAGGGTTGCGAGATATGCGGGAGTCAGCGTCGGTGCGCTGGTGAGGACGAAGGTCACTCCAGGGAAGTTGGAGGTGACGAGTCGACCCCTGAAGTTGACCAGGAAGTTGCCGGTCGCCAGGCTGCCCCAGCCGCCGCGTGATGCGTCGAATCCGCCAACGGTGATCGTGGTTCCCGCGGCGGACTGGATGGTGGTACCACTCGCGCAAAGACTGGTGGATACACAGGCCGTCCCATCGCTCTTGCTGGAATAGGTGCACTGACCGGTGGTCGAATCGCACACTCCCGCGCTATGGCACTGGTCGGGTAGCGCGCACGCCACGTCGGCGCACGAACAGGCGTTTGCGCCGGCATACGGAGGCATACTTGCGCACCCGCCACTGCCGCTGTTGCCGGCACCTCCGTGGCTGCCGGTCGCACCGCCAGCCCCACGGGTACCACCCTGGGACGCGGTGCCACCAGTAGCTGTGCCGTCCGATTGGCCGGAAGCGGCCTGGTCAAGCGGAGTTCGTCCGCATCCTGTTGGGAAGAGCAGGAAAAGTACCAGCCATGGATTCAAGCAAACTCTTCTCATACGAGTCCCCGCAGAAGTGCACACGACACCCCGGTGCGAATGATAGCATTTCTCCCCGCAAGCGACGCGCTGGCAGAAGTTCCGAATCCCGGTTCGCCTTTCCTGCGCCATCCCTCTCGACCGCCTGTAGACTACCGCCTCCCAAGGAGATCCTGCGTGCTNNCAAGGCCAACCCCGACCCCGGGATCGTGCGCACCTTGTTCAAGGCGGGCGCCAGTTTCGACGTGGCCTCCATGTCCGAGTTCATGATCGTGCACGAGAACATCGAGTCGATGCCTGCCAAGAAACGACAGGTTTGGATCTGGGACAAGATCATTTATGCCAACCCGGTCAAGGACAACCGCACCTTGGCCGAGCTGGACCGCTACAAACCGCTCGTCACTTACGACAGCCTGGCCGAGGTCGGCAAGGTCAAGCGCCACGCTCCGCACGCGGGTCTCGTCCTGCGCATCAACGTACCCAACACCGGCTCGGTGGTGGAGCTGTCATCCAAGTTCGGCGCCGCGCCAGGCGAGGCAGTGGATCTGATTGAAGCCGCCTTCAATGCCGGGCTGGTGGTGGAGGGCCTGTCCTTTCACGTGGGCAGTCAGTGCACCAATTTCCAGAACTACGTGCAAGCCCTCGGCATCGCCGACAGCATCTTCAAGGAAGCATGGGACCGCGGCTATCACAAGGTCAAGATCCTGGACATCGGCGGTGGTTTCCCTGCCCCCTATGACCAGCATGTGCGTCCCTTCGCCGAACTGGCCCGGACGCTCAACGCGGAATTCGAGCGCCTGTTTCCGCCCGACATGGAAATCCTGGCCGAGCCGGGCCGCTTCCTGGTCGCCACCGCGGCCACCCTGGTGGTCGAGATCATCGGCAAGGCCGTGCGCAACGGCAAGCAGTGCTACACCATCAACGACGGCGTATACGGCACCTACTCGGGCGTGCTCTTCGACCATTGCCAGTACCACTTCAAGTCGTTCAAGAGCGGGCCCGGCCAGATCTCGGCGGTGTTCGGGCCCACCTGCGACGCGCTCGACGTGGTATCTGTGGCCGAGGAGTTGCCGGTCAACCTGGATCTGGGCGATTGGCTCACGAGTGAGAACATCGGCGCCTACACCACGGCCAGTGCCACCAATTTCAACGGCATGCTCCAGCCCAAGGTGGTGGCAGTGGGGGACGGACAAGAGATCGATGTGTGAGCTACTACTGAGATTGTGAGCGCAGGACCGCGGCGTCGGGGATCATCCCCCGGACAGTCGGTGTCTTGCATCCGAACACGCCGCCCCGGAGCGAGAGAGCCCCCGCGGCAAGCAACGCCAGGGTGGCCAGCGCGAGCGTGATCCAGAGGTTGGCTCGCGAGCGCCGGATGGCGGCCACGCCGCCTCGGATAGACGGGTTGAACGAAGGCCCTGGCACGGGCGGCTTGATGGTCTTCGATGCGCTCGCCAGGGGAGGCGTCGCGGGACCAGGCAGATCCGCTTTGTTGACGCCACCGAGGAAGGTGGCTGATCCCGCGGCGGGGGGCGCCGGGGCGGCCAGTTTGCGCGCGACGGGTTTCTGCTCTGCCGCCCCTTCCCCGCCAGCTGCGGCCTGGCGGGCCGTGCGTGGACGTGAGCGCTCGACCAAGGTTGGCGGCCCGAGGTCGGGCGCGCTGTCGCTGGTGACGGAAGACGCCTCCTGACCCTCGAGATCGGACTCGCGATCGGCCGGGCGATCCGTGTCTGCGCGCTGCAGGTCGCCGTCATCGCGCAGCCATTTGTCGGGATTGGGACCCAGCAGGTCGCGCAGCTCGCCCGCCAGTTGCGGCGCGGAGTAGAGCAGGCCGTGCTGATGCGCGACCCCGCGCACAGCATCGGCGAAGGACTCCGCGTCCTGGTAGCGGCGGTCGCGATCGAGAGCCAGCGCCTTGTCAAGCACGCCCTGGAACTCGGGCGGTAGGCTCGGGCACTTGCCGGCCAGTGGCGGCACCCGCTGCGCGTAGATCTGGTCGGCGGGCGTGTTGAGGTCGCCCGCATAGATCCGCTCGCCGATCAGGGTCTCGTAGATGCTCACGCCTAGCGAAAACAGGTCGCTGCGCGCATCGATGGGCTGGTTGTGCGCCATCTCGGGCGACATGTAGCCCACCTTGCCGCGGACCCGGTAGAAAGCGGAGGAGTAAGTCGCCGCCTTGGCGATGCCGAAGTCGGACAGTTTCACCTCGCCTTCGGCCGAGCACAGGATGTTGGAAGGCGAGAGGTCGCGGTGGATGATGCCCAGGGGCTCGCCCGAAGGCGAGCGACGACGATGGGCGTAGGCCAGCCCGGCCAGGATTTCCAACGCGACGTGCAGAACGGCCTGGGCAGAGAGCGGGCGCTTGCGGCGCGCGCGCCAGGCTATTGAGCGCAGGTCGGCGCCTCGCACATACTCCATGACGATGAACAGGCGGTCCTCCGACGTCACCAGGTCGAAGGTGCGCACGATGTTCTGGTGGTCCAGGGTGGCCGATATCTTGGCCTCGCGGAAGAAGAGATCGCGGAACTCGGGCCGGCTGGTGAATTCCGGCAGAAGCTGCTTGAGCACGACTTCCTTTTCGAAACCGCCCACCCCGATCTTCTTGCCGACATAGATGGCACCCATGCCTCCCTCGGCCAGATACCGCTCAATGCGGTATTTTCTCGCGGGGACCTGTGCCACCATTGCCCAGACACTAAGCTCACGTGTCAACAGACGCAACGTCACCGAACTGCCCATGGCATACAACCTGGCTGTCTTGCTGAATCTGCGCCGCAGCGCGGAGAAGGAGGCCAAGAGAGCCCTGGGCGAAGCCATGGCGGCACGCGTGCGGGCCGAGGACGAGCAGCAGCGCCTGGATTCCGCGTCCGAACTGGCGCGCCATGCATTGGAACAGGAAACGAAGAAGCAGGCGGCGGCAACCGCTGCCGCTGTCGTCGCCGACGCCATCCTCCGCGAACGCTACCGGCAGCGCCTGGGCGCAGCCCTGGCGCGGGCTGTGGGAAAAGCGGCGCAGCACCGGCAAGGCCCGCTCCAGCTGGCCCAGGCCACCGAATCTGCGGCTGCTGCCCGCGTCCGCCAGGCCAAACAGGAACGCCAAGCCATCGAGAAGCTGGAAGCACGCCGAGTAGCGGACCAACTCACGCAGAAAGAGCGCCGCGCCGAAGAGGCTGCCGGCGACTGGATTCAAGCTTCACGCGGACGACGCAAACCAGGCGGGTAGGAGCGCAATCCCGCGACAAGCGAGCTGCGCACCACCTCAGAAGAACAGGTCTTTTCACGATCAAGCCGCGCACCCAATCGGAGCGATCGGTGGTGGTCGTGGCCGTGGCCGGAGGTGATCACTCCGGCTACGGCCTTCTGCGGCTATCGTGGCATTGCGGGCTACTTCTCGCTCGGGTTGATCAGGCGGAACTCAGTGCGACGGTTGGTGGCTCGCCCTGAGCTGGTCTTGTTGTCGGCGATGGGCCGCGTGAGACCGTAGCCGATGGACTGCAAGCGCGCCGACGCAATTCCGCGTTGGACGAAATAGGTCTTCACTGAATCGGCGCGACGCTGCGACAGGTCGCGGTTGTAGTCCGCCTTGCCCCGGCTGTCGGTGTGCCCGGAGATCTCCAGATTCACGTCGGGATAGTCTTGCAGAACCTTCACCGCTCGGTCGAGGAGAACGTAGGAACCAGCCAGGATCTCCGCCGAGCCGGTCTTGAAGTTGATGCCCTCGATCACGCCGGTGAACTTCTTCACCTCGGCCGGCACCTCATCGGGACAGCCATCCTCGTCCTGGTAGTTGTTGAAGGTTTCGGGCTCGTTGGGGCACTTGTCACGGACGTCGGGGATACCGTCGCCGTCGTTGTCGGGATC